>CAYRDO010000074.1:0-18042 GCA_964422985.1 uncultured Rhodohalobacter sp.
TATTCCACAATTGTATTATGTACGTTCAGTTCTCAATTTCAGACAAGGAAATTTAGAACAGTCAATGTCTGATTTAGATACAGCCCTGGAAATGAATCCTAATTATGGAACTGCACTTTATCAAAAGGCAGTTGTAATGAAGAAGATGGATCCATCAAATGTAGAAGGTTGGTTGGGACAATATGATCAGGCTATTCAGGTAGCACAGCAAAACAATAACTCACAAATTGTTACAAATGCTACCAATGGAGCCAGGGATGAGCTAATCTTCCGGGCAGTAAACCTCTCAGAACAGAGAGAATTTGAACGCGCTATCGAACTGTTAACCAGAGCTCAACAATACGACGAGTCAGCCTATCAAGTTCCATATCGATTGGCTGAGATTGCGAACAAACGAGCAAACTGGTCTGAAGCAGAAACTCATGCACGAGAAGCATTGAGCCTTCATAATGGCGGTGTAGCAGATAAAGCGAAGATCTATTTCGAACTTGGCACAGCTCTGAAAGGCCAAGGAAACTTTGAATCTGCATGTTCAGCATTTGAAGATGCGCGGTATGGAGATTTCACTGAGCCGGCAAATCACGAGCTTCAATTTGAGCTGAAGTGTGAAGGCCACAGCGCTACAGGCAGATAGTATTAAGTATATAGTTTTAAAAAAGCCATCCTGTTATCGGGATGGCTTTTTTTTTGCCAAATGATTTTTGCCTTGATACGAACTTAATTATCTTTTCGCTCAAGAATAATCAACTATAATCTGTTACTCGATTTATGTCTACAACTAACTCTCTCGATCAGGACTGTGTAAATACAATTCGTGGCTTAGCTATGGATGCCGTACAACAAGCAAATTCAGGTCACCCGGGGATGCCTATGGGAATGGCGGATGTGGCCTATGTATTATGGACAAAATTTTTGAAACACAATCCTAAAAATCCAAGATGGTTCGATCGTGACAGATTTGTGCTTTCTGCAGGACACGGTTCAATGCTTCTATATTCAATGTTACATCTTACCGGATATGATGTACCTCTGCAGGAATTAAAAGATTTCAGACAGTTGGGAAGCATCACACCGGGACATCCCGAATTTGGATTGACACCAGGTGTTGAAACCACTACAGGACCATTGGGACAGGGTTTTGGAACTGGAGTTGGAATGGCGATTGCCGAAGAATTTATGGCTGCCACTTTCAACAAAGATCAGTTTAATTTGGTTGATCACTACACATATGCAATTGTAAGTGACGGCGATTTAATGGAAGGAATATCGCATGAATCCGCATCGCTTGCGGGTCATTTAAAGCTCAGCAAATTGATCTATCTGTATGATTCTAATAAGATTTCTATTGACGGGTCTACCGATTTAGCTTTTACCGATAATACAAAGCAGCGGTTTGAAGCTTATGGATGGGATGTCCAGGTGATTGATGGTCACAATCATAAACAGATCGAAGAAGCAATTAAGAAAGCCCAAAAGACAGATACTCCTTCATTGATTGAGTGTAAAAGTAAGATCGGTTTCGGCAGCCCGAATAAAGAGGGCACTGCCGATTCGCACGGGGCACCATTGGGAGAGGAAGAGATCAAAATCACCAAGGAGAAATTAGGATTAGATCCCGATAAAAAATTCCAGATTTCTGATGATGTTAAAGAACATATGAGAAAAGCTGTTGAAGCAGGTGCGAACTATGAGAATGAGTGGAAAGAAAAACTGGCGGAATATGAAAAAGTTTTTCCGGTTGATGGCGCATCATTTAAAAAATTTGTAAGCAGAGAGATGCCCGAAAACTGGGATGAAGTTCTGCCAAAATTCGATACGGATCCAAAAGGGATGGCGACTCGAAAAGCATCCGGAGTGGTTCTGAATCATATCGGAAAACATATTACCAATCTGCTTGGTGGCTCTGCTGACCTTGCGGGAAGTAACAAGACAGATCTGGAAGACGAATCTGCATTTAGTGCCGACAACAGGTTGGGACGAAATTTTCATTACGGTGTTCGTGAACATGGAATGGCGGCTGCATTAAATGGCTTAGCCCTGCATGGTGGTGTAATTCCTTATGGGGGTACATTTTTGGTTTTCTCTGATTACAACAAGCCATCTATTCGAATTGCTGCGCTTTCAGAGATACCTTCTATATTTGTGTTTACCCATGATAGCATTGGTTTGGGAGAGGATGGACCTACCCATCAACCCATTGAGCATCTTGCGGCTCTTCGTGCGACCCCAAATGTGCATGTAATCCGACCTGCTGATGCCAATGAAACAGCGATTAGCTGGAAATTGGCAATAGAACGAGAAGATGGACCCTCATTGCTGGTACTGACTCGTCAATCGTTGCCCACTCTTGACAGATCCGTTTATGCAGATGTATCTAACGCTGAGAAGGGGGCCTATATCCTCAAAAAAGAAGATTCCGGTTCACCCGATTTAATTCTGATGTCAACGGGGTCGGAAGTTCAACTTGCACTGGATGCGGCTGAAAAACTGGAAGAGAATGGTACTGCGGTGAGAGTCGTTAGTATGCCTTGTATCGAAATTTTCAAAAATCAGCCTGAAGAGTACAGGAATGAAGTATTACCTCCGGACGTGAAAAAACGAATCTCTATTGAAGCCGCCACTACATTAGGCTGGCACCGATGGGTTGGTAGTGAGGGCATTGCCATGGGGTTAGATCGATTTGGCACCTCTGCACCCTATGAAGAAGCTTATGAGCATCTTGGACTCACTGTAGATGCCATTCTTGAAAATACTAAAAAATTACTCGGATAAACTCTTCGGCGGGTCGTTTTTATGGATCGTCGTAAAGGTGATATCATCAATAGGTTTTTCATCGCCGATGAACACCTCGATTGAGGAGCGTATTTTTTGAGTAATCGTTTTTGCGTGAAGCGAACCATAGATCGATAAGATTCCATCAAGACGATCTTCGCCGTATTCTTCATTTTTATCATTCCTGGCTTCAATGAGCCCGTCTGTGTATAAAAGAAGGCTGTCGCCGGGCTCAAACAGGAATTTCTTCTCTTGAAGTTTCTTGCCGAGCGCTTTTGTGCTGGTCATACCAAGAGCAAATCCATCCGTATCAAGACGGAACGTAGCATCGTGTTTTTTACTGAAAACCAATGGGATGTTATGACCGGCACGTGAAAAAAGAAAATGATCTTCCCCGTGTGGAAAGAAAGCGGCACATGCCGTTACAAATGTTTTATCGCGTTTATTTGATTTTACATAGTTGTTGAGTTCCATAAATAGCTCTTTTGGGCTTGGCTCCAATTTTTTGATCAACAAATGGACCAAGGCCTGGATTCGAACCATATACAGAGCCGCACTCATTCCTTTTCCTGATACATCCGCAATTAAGATATAGGTACCTTTCTCTGATTCGATGATATCCACATAATCCCCACCCACCTCTTGTGCCGTGGCTGCGAATGAAAACGCCTCTAACTGATTGATTTTTGTATTGGAGGGGGGAAGTAAGCTAAGCTGAATTTCCCGGGCGAAATCGAGCTCTTTTTGTACATCAGACTTCTCAAGCAATTCAATCAACAAAATCAATAACATTCCCGCAAAAGAAAGTGGCAGGAATAATGGGTGAATAAAAAAACCGGATAAGCCAACAATTGAGAAGACATAATGAGCTACAAAACTTACAACTGAAATTCCAAAGACAAGTCTTCGAACCGGGTTCAGGCGTTTTGTTAACGAAGAGAGAAGGCTCAAAAACTTTTGAACAACCGGAATTCGTTCAGCCGGAATACCGGGATTTTGTTCTTTCAGCGCATCGTAATATAATTGTTTTATCCGTTCAGAATCGGATTGAAACTCTTTGCCAAGCTGCTTGGAGTTCATTCCCGTTACATATTCTTCGTAAAAAGCTTTGGTGCCGTACGAAGACCTTGTTTCATTTTTTAAGCCCATCTGCTATTGTCAAGTCTGAAGTTAGTATCGTGTTACGATGGATATCACTAAAAGTTATCAAATAGCTGTCTGAACCCCTACTGTTTTTGCAAGAATGTGTGATTCAATTCCTTCAATGGATTACAGCTCGAACTGCTCACCGGTTTGATAAACGGTTCCTTTTACGATAGCCACTAATTCATCATGTTGATTTGTAATCCTGACTTCAATCACGCCCGTTTTAAAACCCATTGAAATGGTTTCGGCTTTAACCAGAAGAACGTCTCCTGAGACTGCTTTTTTGGTAAATGAAATTGAATGATCAAGTGCTACAGCAATACGGCCATATGAAGCAGACGCGAATGCAATGGCACTGTCAGCAAGTGAGAAAAGGATGCCACCATGAGCAATCTTATAACCGTTCATCATTTCATCAGAGAGAGCACATTTTAAGCTGCAAGATCCTTCATTCACGTCCATAAGCTCAATGCCCAGCCATTGACTAAACGCATCGTTTTCCAACATATGGTTGACAATCAGAGCGGGGGAGGGGGTTGATGAGTTACTCATAAAATGTTTCTCCTTTAGCAGCTTTCTGTTTCAGCAGTGGGTTCGGCCGGTATCTATCTTCACCATATAGATCTTCTAGTGCCTGTATTCTGTTTAAAACCAACTCGAGGCCAAGTTCATCTGCCCATTTAAGCAACCCTTTTGGATAATTGACACCATTTTTCATGGCAAGGTCTACATCTTCAACCGAAGCAACATTCATAAATACAGCATCTGCGGCTTCATTCATAAGCATTGTCAGAATCCGGTTCAGAATTTTCTCTCCCAACTTATTGTCTATAGTTGGCTCAGGATTTTTAGACTCATCCTTGTAATTGTAAAATCCGATTCCTGTTTTTTTTCCATATCTGCCGGCTTCCACCAAGCGTTTCTGCATAAAAGAAGGTTTGAATCTCGGATCGTAATAAAACTCTTTAAAGATGGTTTCAGTTACTTCATAATTCACATCATTACCAACAAGATCCATCAATTCAAACGGTCCCATTTTGAAGTCACCGAACTCTTTCATTGCCCAGTCGATGGTTGCGAAATCGGCAATTCCTTCCTCATAAATTCGAAGAGCTTCACCATAAAAAGGACGTGCGACCCGGTTTACAATAAATCCGGGTGTATCTTTAGCGATAACAGTCACTTTCTTCCAGCTATCAATAATAGATCTTACTTCAGTTGTGACCTCCTCAGACGTTGATATTCCAGGGATGATCTCCACCAAATTCATAACCGGCGCAGGATTAAAGAAATGAGCACCTATAAATCGCCCCGGTTTTTTGAGGGCCGATGAGATGGAGGCGATTGATAGAGAGGAGGTATTGGTAGCTAAAATACAGGATCGATCAACAATTCCTTCAAGTCGGGCAAACTGATCCTTTTTGGCCTGAAGATTTTCAATGATCGCTTCAAAAACGAGCTTGCAATCTGCAAAATTTTTCAGGTGATCTACAAAATGGATTCGATTGAGAACTTCGTCCATCTCACTCTGCGTCATCCGCTCTTTCATTACCTGACGTTTCAGGATTTTATGCAGACCCTCTTCGGATTTTTTTAACTGATCTTTATACGCATCAAACAGATAAACCCGGTGCCCGAATGTGGCAGCAATTTGAGCGATTCCAGACCCCATGGTTCCGGCGCCAACAACTCCAATATTTGATTGACTATCCACTTTGTACTCAATTCTATTTGTTGATTCATTCCATTGAAGAAAATAATGATTCAGACGTCAAAACCAAGCGTTGGAAAACTTGAGAAAAAATGATATCAATCAATGAGATATAAAATTATGGCAGATGTATTAATACGAAATATTGATAAGAATACTCTTAATAGGCTGAAGGAACGTGCAAAAAGAAATAAGAGATCCCTTCAAGCAGAATTAAAAAATGCTCTTGAGGAATACGCCGTTCCCACACATGAAGAGGTTATAGCAAAGGTGAGGGAGATCAGAGAGAGTTTTGAAAAAAAAGGTATAATCTTTCCTGATTCAACAGAAGAAATCAGAAAAAGCAGAGACTCCATATGAGTACTTTTGTGCCGGATGCATCTGTAGTCATAAAATGGTTTTTAACGGAAGAAAAAAGAAGCGAAGCGATTAACATTTTTGAAGATCGACCAAAGTTTGTAGCACCTGAATTTTTAAAAGTTGAATTTGATTCGATTCTTATAAAGTGGAACCGAAGTGGTCGATTAGAATTAAAAAAATCACATCAAATCAGAAAACTTTTCAATGAGATTAAAATACATTTTGTTTCATACGATTTGATATCTGATCTGTCTTTTGAGTACTCCTCAAAACTTCCTATTACATTTTATGATTCTCTCTATCTTTTAACCGGAAAGTTATATAATTGTGAAATGATAACGTATGATATGAAATTAGCTAAGTCTATATCAGGATCAGAATTATCATCTAACCTAAAGCCTCTTTTTGATTAGTATCCTCTGAATTTCGCTTCTCTCTTTTCTAAAAAAGCTGCAACTCCTTCCTTATAATCTTCAGACTTGCCGGCTTCTCCTTGAAGAGCGGCTTCTAATGAAAGTTGTTGATCCAAATCATTTTCGAATGTTTGATTGATGGCATCTTTGTAAAGTCCAAAGGCCTTGGTAGGCATAGAGGCAAGTTTCTGAGCAGTCCTGTCAACTTCCTGATCCAACTGTTCCGGCTCAACCGATTTGGTGATCAATCCAATGTCAACAGCTTTATCAGCACTTATTTTTTCGTCAAGAAGATAGAGAGCGTTGGTTCGTGCAATTCCGATGAGTCGGGGCAGAAAAAAGGTTCCGCCGCTATCGGGAATCAGACCAATTTTACTAAATGCCTGAATGAAAACAGCCTCTTTTGAAGCTATGATAATATCACATGCGAATGCAATGTTTGCTCCCGCTCCCGCCGTCGTTCCATGTACTTCGCAAATCACAGGCTTCGACAATTTCCGAATTGCCCGGATAATCGGATTGTAACTTGTCCGAACCATTTCAGAAAGTTCATAATCTTCGTCCTTTTCAGCCCGGTCTACAACTTCAGGCAGGTCTTGTCCGCCGCAAAAGGCCTTTCCATTTGCTTTCAAAATAACGCTCCGAATGTCATCGGATTCAGCTTTCTTTAGTGCCTCTTGCAGTTCCAATGCCATCGGTTCAGTAAAACTATTGAACTTTTCCGGCCGATTGAGGGTGATGGTCAGAATTTGATTTTTTACGTCCGTTAATATCAGTGACATAGTATTTAATCTTTTCTTAAAAATAGTGCATATCGAGTATTAAGTAGAAAGAAAAAAATCTCAAGATCTGTTACTTAATACCTAGTACTCTAAATGCACTTAAAATGTTCGAATGGTTGTTCACAATTATTACAGTAATACTGCGCTTTGCAGGCGGTGGATCCAAACTCACTTTGAAGTTTGGTATCCGGAGATTCACAGTAAGGACATGGCACTATTTTTTGAGAATTTTTTAAGCCAATCAGAAAATCCTCTGAATTTTTGTCTGATTTTTCAGGTGGAGCGATTCCATACTCTTTCAGCTTTTGTTTGGCGTGATCCGTCATCCAGTCGGTTGTCCAGGTTTCTTTGTAATCAGTAAGAACTTTAAACGATTCGATTCCCTTTTCTTTGAGCTTTTTATGAATCTCCATTTCAATAGCATTCATCGCCGGGCACCCGGAATAGGTTGGCGTGATTTTTACAATCAGTTGATCTTCCTCAGACTCAATACTCCGAACAATCCCCATCTCAACTACATTCAGTACAGGAATTTCCGGGTCGGTCACCTCTTCCAGCCATGACCAGATTTTATCTTGCGATATGAGTTCTGCTTCTTTTTTCATGAATTCAGTATATAGTTTTAAGTAGATGGTAGATAATATTTCTACAGTACTGTTTACTTAAAACCATCTACAATATACTACACTTATTTCCACTCCGCTTCCGGGTACGATCGTCTCAAGAATTGCATTTCTGATAGCAATCGTCCCAAATACTCTGTATGTCGACCTTGGCGTGCTCCTTCAAACATGTACTGGTCATCATTAGGAATTTCAAGAGTGGCTTCTTCCAAACCATCAGCTATCAATTTTTTCCATTCATCTCTGAAAGATGCGACATCAACGAATAAGTTTTGGTTGATAGCTTTCTGAGCTGTTTCATCCGTATCAAAAAGTTCACCGGTGTACATCCAGATTTCATTGAACGCTTCCTGAATTCGTCGGTGACTCTCTTCAGTTCCGTCTCCTAATCGCAGCACCCACTCACGACTGTGCCGAAGATGATATTTGATTTCTTTGAAATGTTTTTGGAGCATACCTCTAAACTGTTCGTCTTCAATAGTATCAATCAGTTTTGGATAGAGGTAGTAACTGTAAGCACTAAACAAAAACTGGCGAGCTATTGTGAAGGCAAAATCACCTTTGGGAAGCTCCACCATTGCCACATTTTTGAAGTCTATATCATCGCGGAAATAGGCGTAATAATCTTCGCCCTCTTTTCCCTCAATCTCAGCAGCATATCCATAAAGAGCCGCTGCATGCCCGATCATATCCAGTGCCATATTTGCCAATGCAAGATCCTCCTCAAGCTCCGGTCCATGGCCGGTCCATTCTGATAGACGATGCCCGTGAATCAGACGGTCGTCAGCCAATCGAAGAAGAACTTCGACGAGTAGCTCTTGTTTAGTTTCAGGTTTTGATTCGGTTGTGCTCATAATTGTGAATATTGAGTATCAAGTAGCAAGTGTTGAGAAGAACAATCTTAATACTCAATACTTACTACTAACCAATTCATTTTCTCTTTTTAACGGCTCTCGGCGTACTGTAAAATTGCGGGTGTCGATACGGTTTGTCATCAGCCGGATCAAAAAATGGTTCTTCATCCTCAGTAGTTGAGGCTGTTATTTGATCCGACGGAACCACCCAAATGGCAATCCCCTCATTCCTGCGTGCATATGTATCCCGTGCATTTTGCAACGCCATCTCAGCATCAGCCGCATGGACACTGCCAGCGTGTTCAAATGGTTTTCCATCTTTGGGCTGATAGAACACTTCCCAAAGTGGCCATTCGGAGTTATGATTTGAGTTTTGAGACATTCTGGATTTTTTAATTGTGAGTTAACTCCCCTCGTGGGAGGAGTAAGTAAAAATGAGCGTTTGCCAAAGGCATCCCTTCGGGGTAGCGAATGAACTCAGAGTGAGTAAATCGCAATTCAGTTTGAGTTATAAACACCCCTCTAATTTCTCAAGAAGTTTTGAGAAAATCTGTCTCCCCTCAAAGGGAGACTTCTAAGAAGCCTTATCTTGTTTCAATTTCTGTTTCCTTGCATATTCCATGGCTGCCTCGCGAACCCATTCGCCTTCTTCGTATGCTTTTCGCCTGGTTTTCATTCGTTCGCGATTCATTGGTCCGTCACCTTTAATAACACTCCAAAACTCATCCCAGGGAATTTCACCAAATTCCCAATGTCCGGTCTCTTCGTTGTATTCAAGTTCCGGATCGGGGAGAGTAACGCCAATGGCCTCGGCTTCCATCACGGTTCGGTCCACAAAATCCTGGCGGAGTTCATCGTTGGTTTTGGTTTTTACACCCCATTTGATCAACTCTTCACTATTAGGCGAATCTTCATCGTGCGGACCAAACATCATTAATGTGGGCCACCACCATCGATTGACTGCATCCTGGGCCATTTTCTTCTGCTCGGGTGTTCCGTCAGCCATTTTGGCTAACATCTCGTACCCCTGTTTTTTGTGAAAGCTTTCTTCCTTGCAAATACGAATATTAGCCCGCGAATAGGGCCCATAGGAAGACTTCGCAAGCATCGTTTGATTGATAATCGCCGCACCATCTACCAGCCATCCGATCACACAAATATCAGCAAACGTAAGTGTTGGATAGTTGAAAATGCTGGAATATTTTGCGCTTCCATAGAGATAATCTTCAATCAGATCTTGCCGCCGAATACCCAGAGTTTCGGTAGCGCTGTAAAGATACATTCCGTGACCGGCTTCATCCTGGACCTTGGCAAGAAGTACCATTTTCCGTTTGAGGGATGGAGCTCTTGTGATCCAATTACCTTCAGGCAGCATCCCAACAATTTCGGAGTGTGCGTGTTGACTCATCATTCGAATCAACTGCTTTCGGTATCGCTCTGGCATCCAATCTTTGGGTTCAATTTTCTCGCCGTTGTCGATGCGTTCCTGGAAAGCTTTTTTCTTCTCTTCTTCAGCCATAAAAGCGCTTTTCTGTTATTTAAGTACACTTTATTAACGTCAATATAAACAAATCATTTTAAAGTAAAGAGACCCTCTTACTTCACTGCCTGCTCTTTTCGATAGATGAGTGGTTGATGAAACTCTAACAGGGGATATTCTTTTGTCTGACTATAATTTGCGAAGTATTGCAAGGTATCGTCAGGTTTTTTGATAATGGCTGAAGTATATGATTGTATGTTTCCTGGACCCGAAATAGTTGCCTTATGAAAGAGCGTATCACCTTCTATCCATGAAATACCGGTATGAATTTCATGAGCATTTACGGTGGTAAAGGAAATGCTTTCATCAACAGGGTTGTAGATGTACACACCTTCATATTCTGCAAATAGCTCGCCGGTTTTGGACATCAATTTATTACTCACAGGTATAAGGAACTGTTCGTTGCTTCGTCTGAATTCAAGACGGGAAATAAATGTAGAATCCGTTGGGCTTGCTATCCAGGTACCGCTAAGATCTTTAAAAAAAGAGGTAAGAATATTTGATTCTGTCTGTGTAGTGGTCTTCAAAAATTCTTTTGCAATCTTTCCATCATCATTATAGCTGTATGTTTTGCTTATAAGAAAAGTTGAAATGATCAGAGATAAGAGTAGATATTTCATAATGTGCGCAGTAAATAAATCGATATGAATAGAATTTTTCAATCCAACTCTATCTAATCATTTCGGGTAAAAAGTACAATAGTTTGTTTAGGCTAATCCGTATAGATGAACGTAGCTACGAATCCAAAAAAGGCAAAGTAAATCAGGCTGAGAATGGGGCCCCAATAGAGGAAGCCGGGATAATTTGGATAAAAAATAAGCATGGCTGTCATTGAAACCATCAGAACTGTAGTAAAAAGAAGAGTGGCGGGTCTCCAGCGGGAAGTCATACTTGGGTAAGCAAATTTCACAGGCAGAAACTGCAGGATAGCCAGAATAAAAAGAAGAATTGCATTCACAAGCGTGGAGAAATTAAAGATAAAAATGAAGTAAAAAGCAGCCATGTTCCACATCACCGGAAATCCCTGGAAGTAAAAATCATCTGTGACCATTCCGCTCCTGCCATAATAGATCGCCGAAGTAAATACAATCAAAAGAGGCATCAGCAGACCGATGCAACCCTCCATCAAAGGGGCCTGGTAAATCATGAATGCAGGGACAACGGCATATCCACAGAAATCAATCACAAAGTCGATACTTTTTCCGCTTACGTTTGGTAGTACCTCCTTAACGTTGTATCGTCGGGCCAGCGTGCCATCCAAGCCATCAATGAGCAAGGCCGCAATCAGCCATAACATCGCCGATCTGAAATCCTTTTCAGCCGTCTTAATGAGTGCCATAAAAACAGTAATAATTCCACTTGATGTAAACAGATGAACAAGCCAGGCTTTCAGTCGTGCCGTCATAAAAATTGACTGATTGATATTATGGTTAGAAGTGTCAGCATATATAAGTATTTTTTGCCGAAGTATGAATAAAGAAAATTTGAAAAGTGGTCTACTTGCAGCCATGCGCCCCGCACTATGGCTGATCGGGCTTTTGTTTATCGCGGGATTGGGGATTCATTTTTTTACAGATAATAATCTCAGTTGGCCCGCCTATATCTCGATGATGGTTTTTTATTCCCTGATTTTTGGGATCGGGGCGTATGCGGCTCAACTTCGAAAGGACAACAATACCGACAGTTTTATGCTGGCCGGTAGAGAACTCCCGCTTTTCCTGGCAATTTTTACCATGAGTGCTACCTGGGTTGGTGGCGGTTATATTAATGGAACTGCAGAATATACCTACAGTTCCGGGTTAGTTTGGGTTCAGGCTCCGTGGGGATATGCCATCAGTTTGATACTCGGCGGACTCTTCTTTGCCAGAAAAATGCGCAGAAAGGGGTACACAACGATGTTGGATCCATTGGAGGAAAAGTTTGGAAAACGTGTTGCTGCTTTATTTTTTCTGCCGGCTCTTTCCGGTGAGATATTTTGGACTGCCGCTATTCTGACCGCACTTGGAACTACATTCGGTGCAATTGCAGGGTTGGACACCGAAACGGCTATCATTTTATCGGCGGTGATAACGATTGCTTACACTGCTCTTGGGGGACTTTGGGCCGTTGCTCTCACGGATTTCCTGCAACTCATTCTGCTTTTTGTTGGCCTCACCTTAACAGTTCCATTTGCTTTGGATGCTGTGGGAGGATGGGCACCGGCATGGGAGCAATACCAAGAGCAGTTTGGAGCGGCTGCAAGTTTGCTCCCAAGCAAAGAAGCACTGGGGAATTACTATTGGAATTGGTGGGATTATGCACTTTTGCTCTGTTTCGGCGGGATTCCATGGCAGGTCTATTTTCAGCGGGTGTTGGCTTCTCGTGATGCAAAAACCGCTGTTCGTCTTTCTATTTTTGCCGGATTTGTTTGCCTTCTAGCGGCTGTTCCTGCTGTGTTGATTGGAATCGCAGGTCAGGTAGCTGATTGGGGTGCACTTGGAGCTCCCGCACCACCTGATGCTGCATCAACATTACCTTGGGTGGTTCGATACTTAACACCTACCTGGGCCGGAATTATCGGGTTGGGAGCTGTGGCTGCCGCTGTGATGTCGTCGGCAGATTCGTCGATCCTTTCCGCTTCTTCCATGTCCGGATGGAATGTATACCGTCCATTGTTTGCGCCAAAGACGGATTCTAAAGCCCTCCGAAAAATTGTACAACGAATGATCTGGATCATCGGAATCGCTGCGTTACTCATTGCTCTCAATATTCAAAGTGTGTATGAGCTTTGGTTTCTCTGCAGTGATTTTGTGTACTGTTTACTATTTCCGGCGCTGGTCTGTGCTCTGTTTGATCCCAAAGCCAATGCCACCGGTGCCATAGCCGGATTTATGGTAGCGGCCTTTCTTCGGTTCGGCGGGGGGGATGCTACGCTCGGAATTCCAATCCTGCTGCCCTACCCAATGATTGAAGATGGTGTGAACCTGTTTCCTTTCCGAACTTTAGCGATGCTTTCCGGCTTAGCCACCATAATAATTGTTTCAAGACTCCGGACATTTTTCCGCTGAGATTTATTTGTATAAAGGCGGATTGTTTTCATTCAAGTACGGCAAGTACATCGTTTTTATAAGTTCGGCTGATCGGCAGCTCTGTCTCATCAATTTTTACTGATGTTGAGTTGAACTTACGGATGTGATTTTGATTGACGATATACGAGCGGTGAATCCGAATAAATGTTTCCGGCAGGGATTCTTCAAAGGATGAGATCGTTTCCCTCGTGGTAAGAGTCTGATCGTTAAAATGAATTTTTACATAGTCGCTAAGGCTTTCCAGGTAAGTGATATCATCCAGTTTTATCTGATGATTCTTCCGGTCCGCCCGAACCGTAATGAATTCCGTTTTCAGTGCTTCCTTCTCTTCGATGAGTTGCTGAACTTTGAATTCGTTGTTTTTCACTCGCCGAAAAAGGAGATAGAACGCCTTAACCAATACAATCAGATACACAGCGAACCCGAGCGCGAAAATGTTGGTCATCATCGGGTCGAGCTCATTATAGTTGTAATTTGCCAGCACGATGAACGATATCGTAACGACAACCATCTCCAAGTAAAGAGATATGATTACTGTATATGTCGTATAGATTGTGAACCGAACATACTTTCGCTCAAGCAAATATTTTGGAACGAGGTAGTAGTTAAAGAAATAGGAGGTAGCCATTGCTACCGGTAGGAGAAAAGTGACGAAATAGAAACTTTTCACATAATCCCCATAGCTGTTTCCAAAGCCAACAACTAATATTGCCCCGGCCAAAATCCAAAAAAGTATATGTTTACCTGCCTGCATTGTTTTTGACGAAAAATCCTGATTATATCTCAAAAAACCATCTTTTATCGACGAATAACATCTTTAACAGGGGTTTCTACCTTGCCGAAAACAGCTTGCTAAAGATACATTTCTTGTGAACATTTAATCACAAATTATTAGAACTATGATTGATCTATTTTATATGGGCGGTCCGCTGTTTATGGGAATTTTAACCATCATTCTCATTATTGCGGTTTCGGTTGCAATATACATTTTTGTGCAGGGAGGGAAGGAAGATGTGAGGACTCTTTCTCCAACTTTCGTAAAAGAGATAGGAATCTTTGGATTGGTTTTCGGAATCTTCGGTCAGTTTATTGGTTTGTACCAAGCCTTTACTGCAATAGAACAGATGGGGTCCGTGTCACCCGCCTTACTTGCCGGCGGACTTAAAGTTTCCGTAATTACCACTCTTTATGGGATGATTATCTTTGTCATATCCTGGCTGCTTTATTTCGGACTGAAAGCGGTCGTCTCAAACAGGTAAATAGTCCGTTATGTTTGGAATGAAATTCGCGGAGGGTAGAAATCTCCGCGGGTTTATTTAAGCATCTTCTTTATGATGTTCAATCCACCTGTTTACTTCACTTTCCAAAATATGAAGCGGGAGGGAGCCACTTCCTAAAATGGTGTCGTGGAAACCACGGATGTCGAAATTTTCTCCAAGCTCTTGTTCAGCCCTTTCACGCAATTCCTGGATTTTCAGCATTCCAATTTTATAGGCAGTTGCCTGACCGGGAATCACCATATAGCGGCGGACTTCCGCACGAATAGAGCTTTCACCCACGGGTGAGTTTTCAGCGAAATAGTCGAACGCATCGGCTTCGGTCCAGCCTTTGGCGTGGATTCCCGTATCAACCACTAGTCGAATCGCCCGCCAGATTTCTGAGGTCAACCGGCCCATTTCGGAATAGGGATCTTCATATCCGCCCATCTCTTTTGCCAATTCCTCGGAGTATAAAGCCCAGCCTTCCGTATAAACGGTTTGTCGTTCCTGGGTTCGAAACTGCGGAATGGAATCAAGCTCCTGGGCAATGGAAATCTGCATATGGTGGCCCGGACTCCCCTCATGATAAGCGATCGCCTCAAGCGTGGTTTTGTTCAATGCACTCATATCAGACAGGTGGACATAGTAAACGCCATCACGGCTGCCATCCGGGGTTCCGGGCATATAATGAGCCGGCGCTCCATCTTGTTCGCGAAACGGTTCAACCCGTCGTACTACTAAATCCGCTTTTGGCAGAATTCCGAAATATTGATCGAGTTTTTCATCAATCGCATCCAGGTGTTCTTTTGATGCATCCAGATATGTCTGTCTTCCTTCCTCCGTATCAGGGTAGAAGAACTGCTCATCAGAATTGATATAATCAAAAAACTCCTGCAGGGAGCCTTCAAAACCAACCTCATTTTTGATCGCCTCCATCTCGCCTTGGATACGCTCAACTTCATCAAGACCGATTTGGTGAATCTCATCGGCCGTCAAATCCGTGGTTGTGGTATACCGGAGCTGATAGTTGTAAAAATCTTCGCCATTGGGGTGGCGGCTGACACCGGTCGGGGCTTCTTCTGCCTCTTCCATATCTGATTCAACCCACGCAATCAGGTTTTCATATGCAGGCTGAAAATGTTCCAGGAGTGCCGTTCGGGTTTCATTCCGAAGCGTTTCTGCCTGTGTGCTGTCAATTTTACCGGATTCCAAAAGTCCGCCGATTTTTCGATTGGCATCGTCCCAAAGCGCTGATCCCGTTTCGTTATCTGTAAATGGCTCGCCGGTAATCAACGATTCAGCCTGGCGAATCACAATTTCATGAGCAAATTTCGGCGGACGAATCCCCATCTCTGCCTGAAGTTCAGCCCGTTCTTGTAACTGCCCGATGGCTCGTCCAAGTTCTTCAATCCGGCTGATGTAATCATTCATGTCGGCAAGTGAATCAACCCTGTGAAAGTTGATTAAAAAGTTGGGCAGTTGCGTGTGAATGCTGCTCATCTGATCGAACACATATCCGTGTCGTCTGAACTCAGCTCCTTCCTGGGCGATTTCGTTTTGGTAGTCCCACAGATCGTACGAAACCTTGGCTTCCGGATTCAATTCCTCGTAATCAAATTCCTCTTTCATCTCCGCAACCGTCTCAGCCCGCCATTGGAGTTCTTTCTCCTCGGCTGCTTCGCTCATGTCATCAATTCGGCCGTATTGATCTTTCCGGCCAAGCATTGTCATGCTGAGAGGATTCATTTGCAAATACTCTTCATATTTTTGATTGAACCACTCGTTAATTCGTTCGGATTCAGAGGTCTTGTCCGGTGAATTGCATGCTGTAATGAGAAGAAATGATGTTAAAAATGTAATCAGGGTAATTGAGAAGAGAGATTTCATGAATACAGAGGTTGAGAATTGTTGATTTGAAGGATTAGAGATTAAGAATTTTTTATGAGGATAAAAATCAGATTTTGAGTGTGAATGCCTCTTCATCTGCAGACGATAATTGGTGACAGAATTTAAAAATTTCTCAGTTGCCGGTGTCTAATAACCCAGTCAAATAATACTCATAGTAAATATCAATTGGTTGTTGGGTAGTGAAACTTCCTATAATACAACCGACTTAGGTAAGGACCATTAACTCAAAATAAAAACAGTTTTCGCATGAGTGAACAACCATCAAAGACAGAAGAAACTACAAGCAATGGGGAAAGCAAATGTCCTTTTCATAATGGGGAATCAAGTCCGACTGCCGGGAGCGGAACTACAAACCGCGATTGGTGGCCAAATAGATTAAAGCTTGATGTATTGCGTCAGCATTCATCTCTATCCGATCCAATGGATGATGACTTTAACTATGCCGAAGAATTTCAAAAACTGGATCTGAATGAAGTAAAGCAAGATCTGTATGATCTGATGACCGATTCGCAAGAGTGGTGGCCGGCTGACTGGGGACACTACGGACCGCTCTTTATACGAATGGCATGGCACAGCGCTGGAACGTATCGTGTAGCCGACGGCCGTGGAGGAGGAGGAACCGGGAATCAGCGGTTTGCTCCTTTAAACAGCTGGCCTGATAATGTGAGCCTCGACAAGGCCCGGCGTTTGCTATGGCCTGTGAAGAAAAAATATGGGCGTCAAATTTCCTGGGCTGATTTGATGATTTTAACCGGGAACTGCGCCCTGGAATCGATGGGCTTTGAGACGTTCGGTTTTGGTGGCGGACGCGAGGATGCCTGGGAACCCGA
Source organism: uncultured Rhodohalobacter sp. (assembly GCA_964422985.1). Lineage (GTDB taxonomy): Bacteria > Bacteroidota > Rhodothermia > Balneolales > Balneolaceae > Rhodohalobacter. The sequence continues at coordinate 17,267 of CAYRDO010000074.1, forward strand.
GAAAGATGTAAACTGGGGAGCAGAGCGCGAATGGCTTGCCAGCGATCGACATGATGAGGAAGATATTCTGAAAGGAAATCTTGCGGCCGATCATATGGGATTAATTTATGTGAATCCTGAAGGTCCGAATGGAGTTCCCGATCCGAAGAAAGCCGCTCATTTCATCCGACAAACATTCAAGCGAATGGCGATGGACGATGAAGAAACCGTAGCATTGATTGCCGGCGGACACACATTTGGAAAAGTTCACGGTGCAGCTCCGGAAGAGCACAATGCAGGCGATCCCGAAAAAGCCCCGATTGAGATGCAGGGACTTGGTTGGGAAAACAGCTATGAGTCCGGTAAAGGTCCGCACACCATTACAAGTGGCCTTGAAGGAACCTGGACACAAACGCCGACTGAGTGGAGTCATAAATTTTTAGAGAACCTTTTTGAGTTTGAATATGAACTGGAGAAAGGGCCCGGTGGAAAATGGCAATGGACGGCTGTTGATGAGGAAGCTCAGAATACTGTTCCGGATGCGCATGACCCGGAAGGAAAAACCACTCCGTTCATGCTGACAACCGACCTTGCCCTGAAAGAGGATCCTGCCTATGAAAAAGTTGCACGGCGATTTTATGAAAATCCGGATGAATTCGCGGATGCGTTTGCCCGTGCCTGGTACAAGCTGACTCACCGTGATATGGGACCAAAGTCATTACTGCTCGGACCGGAAGTTCCCGAAGAAGAACTTCTCTGGCAAGAAGTTCGGGGCCATCATGACGGACACCGAGAAC
>CAYRDO010000075.1:0-18040 GCA_964422985.1 uncultured Rhodohalobacter sp.
GTTTTTATTAGTGTGTAGATCGGTTTGAATAATCTCTATCGGGCTACGGTTCGTGTACTTGATTCAGTATGGATCTCACCCACTGCAATTCTTCTTCTCTCTTTTGTTATATTTGCCCTCTTTATGATTCCACTGGCAAAAAACATTTTTCGATCTGAATCGTAATTCATTTTTACTCAATCCTTAAAATCTTTTAGATGAAGTATTTTACAATTTTTGCACTTGTAGTCTCTCTTTCATTTTGGACCTTTTCTTGTAGCCAGGCGCAAGATTCCACATCACAAATCAAAACGAAGGTTTCACAAGACGATCTTGAACTTAATATCCATTTTCTTGCTTCAGATGAACTACGAGGTCGCGCAACTGGAACTCCCGAAATTGATATCTCAGCAACATACATTGCCGATTGGTTCGGAGCTTATGGTGTATCAACAGCGCCCGGATACGATTCTTATTTCCAGGAGTTTGATGTGACCATGCGCGATTCATCTGTGGTAAACAGCAAAAATGTAATCGGTGTTGTTGAGGGATCTGACCCGGATCTTCACGATGAATACATCTTGCTGGCTGCACATTACGATCATGTGGGCGTGGGACCGGCAACTGCCGAGGGTGATTCCATTTACAACGGCGCGCGCGATAATGCAATTGGTATTGCAACTGTCATGGCGGCCGGAAAATATTTTGCGGAAAATCCTCCAAAAAGATCTGTCATGCTCGCACTGTGGACTGCCGAAGAGTTGGGACTCATTGGCAGCGGATATTTTGCTGAAAACCCGGCTGTACCATTGGATCAAATCGTTTATAACCTGAATATCGACGGGGCGGGTTATAACGATACTACAAAAGTTACAGTTGTTGGACTTGAACGAACCGAAGCTGAATCTTTATTCGAATCATCCAGTGAGGAGTTTGGACTGGATGCCATCCCGAGTCCCGTGCCGGAATTAGGGCTTTTCAACCGGTCTGATAATGTACACTTCGCCCGAAAGGGAATTCCCGCACCCACATTCAGCCCCGGGTTTACCGCTTTCAATGAGGAACTTCAATACTTCTATCACCAGCCAACTGATGAATCGGATACAATCGCTTATAATTATGTAGCCAATTATGCGAGGGCATATGTCCTTTCAGCCGAACGCATTGCGAATGCTGATGAAGCTCCGTTCTGGAAGTCCGGTGATGAGTATGAAAGTGCCGGAATACAACTTTATGGAGAAGAATAAGTACGCCGGACAGCTTGTCCTGTACCTATGCCCTCTTTCGTTGAAAAAACTGATCAGGATAATCATTCCGAACACGCTAAACTCACAAATTTTGCTGCCACTAAACCTACAAAGCCGGACAAGCTGACCGGCGTACAAATCACATTTCAATTTTAAAATTCGTATTCTTACTGTTCTTTGATTGAATCAAACCCGGATATGTTTACACAGACTCAAATAGAAGCGTTTCAATCGCTTAAAACGCCGTTTTATTTTTATGACATGGACCTGCTCAACCAAACTCTCGATCAGGTTAAAAAGCATGGAATATCCAAAGGATATCACGTTCACTTTGCGATCAAAGCGAATTACAATTTTCGCATTTTAGAAAAAATGCTGGATGCCGGGTTAGGCATCGACTGTGTGAGCGGACGAGAGATCGAACGTGCCATTGAAGCAGGTTTTAATCCCAATCAGATCGCATTTGCCGGCGTGGGAAAAACCGATGAAGAGATTCAAACCGGGCTCGATCATAACATCTTCTCCTTCAATTGCGAATCGCTGCAGGAACTGGAAGTTCTGAATGAACTGGCTGCAAAATCCGGAAAAGAAGCGAAGGTAGCTTTACGCCTTAACCCGAATGTCTCTGCAAAGACCCATAAGTATATTACCACCGGACTTCATGAAAATAAGTTCGGAATCCATCCGGATCGCTTTTCCGACCTTTTTGAACTTCTCCCAACATTGGAGTCCATTCAATTAACCGGCATTCACTTTCATATTGGATCGCAAGTGAGGGATCTGGAATCATACCGTCAGCTCTGCGAACGAGTAAATGAATTTCAAAACACCTTTGATGAAAACGGGTACGATCTTCAGCATATCAATTTAGGCGGCGGATTGGGCATCAGTTATGAAAAACCTGAAGAGGAGTCCATACCGGATTTCAAATCATTTTTTGAACTGTTTGATGAGCACCTCGAACTCAAAGATGACCAGGAAGTTCATTTTGAACTCGGACGAAGCATTGTAGGTCAGTGTGGAAGCTTGATCTCAAAAGTACTTTTTATCAAAGAAGGAGTTGCCACCCATTTTGCTGTGATCGACGCCGGAATGACCGAGTTAATCCGACCTGCTTTGTATCAGGCCTCACACTCTATTGATGTGCTCACCAGTGACAAAGATCCTGTGACGTATGATGTGGTCGGTCCGATTTGTGAATCCTCTGATACATTTCGCAGGGGGATTTCACTGCCCGAAGTTCATCGCGGAGACCTTGTAGCCATTCGAAGCGCCGGAGCTTACGGTGAGGTTATGAGCAGTGGATTCAACCTCCGGGATAAAGTGAAAGCGTACTATTCGGATGAATTAGTGGAAAAGGCAATTACGAAGTAGAAATTTTATCTCCCCTCTTGAGAGGGAAAGGTGAAGACTCAATGGCAAAGCCGTTTAAGTCAAACTCGGGGTGTGTTCTCCTTATTTACGCCAAACACCCTTGATCTAAATTTATTCCTCAGTTAGCCACAAAATCACGAAAACACTAATTTTTTGTGGCTTTGTGATTTCGTGGCTTTCCTAAAATCTGCGACTGACAGGTCAGCGACCCGACTTACTTACTCTTACTCTTCAAAATCGGAAATTAATACTTCAGAGGGTTCTTCTTCTTTTTGTAATCTTGCGGCTGTTTCTTCAGCTCCTTTCATTACACGAAGCATATTGAGACCGGCAATTTTTCGCAGATCTTCTTCCGAATATCCTCGTTTCAGAAGTTCGGCAAACAAGTCCGGATAAGTGGATACATCTTCAAGTCCTTCAGGCAAACCGGATGTCCCGTCATAATCTCCGCCGATTCCAATGTAATCGACTCCGATTTCATCCCGAAGATGATCGATATGATCGGCAAGCTGATTCAATGTCGGTGTCGGAGCTTCATGTTCGGCATCCCAAGCTTCCATCTTTTCTGCAATCACATCCACTTCGCCGGGATGGAGATATTCTACTCTTCTTTGATATGCAGCACGATCGGCATAATGTTGCCGCAACTCTTCCGAGACAAATGACCCTACAAACGTCACCATAATAATACCACCGTTTTCTTTCACCAGCGGAAGAATTTCATCAGGCACATTTCGAACGTGGCCGGAAACTGCTCGCGCAGAGGAGTGAGAATACATCACCGGGGCTTCTGTAATTTCAAGTGCGTCGCGCATGGTTGCCGGCGTTACGTGAGAGAGATCCACAATCATTCCTAAACGGTTCATTTCCTGAATCACCTCTTCGCCAAATTTACTGAGTCCGTCGTGCTCGGGATTGTCACTTGCCGCATCAGCCCAATCCAACGTACGGCTGTGAGTGATCGTCATGTACCGGGCCCCGAGATCATAAAATTGCCTCAATACAGCCAAAGAATTCGCAATGGAGTGTCCGCCCTCCATCCCAATCAGTGAAGCAATTTTTCCATCTTCATAAATTTGTTCCACATCATCGGCCGTGTATGCCATCTCAAACACGTCAGGATATGTATGAGCCATTCGTTTCACAAAATCGATCTGCTCCATCGTACGAACAACAGCCTCATTTTCCGGAATGTGAGCATTCACGTAGACTGACCACCATTGCGCGCCAACCCGCCCGTCTTTGAGTCGGGGAATATCGGTATGCATTGGATTCTCTAATTGAGTGGTATCATGAAAATCCAGCTCTGAAAATTTATACCCCACCCGATTTCTGTATTGCCAGGGGGCGTCGTTATGTCCATCAAAAAGCGGAACACTTTCCAGAATTTCGATCGCCTGATCGCGATAATCCTCTCTGTCTTGCGCCTGAAGCGAAACACAACTGACTAAAAAGGTGAGTACTAAAAGATTTAGACTGAATTTTTTGATCGATGAATACATGCAATTTTGTTGTTTGATTATGTTTTAAAATTAATCGGGTGTTTGTTGATTGAGATTTACTCTTGCGGTTCGAACCCGAAGAATGGGCTCCGTCTGTGTCCATGCAAAAATAAGAGAATCTTCTAAGAGAGCAATTTGGGGAAATCCACTGGATCGGGAAGCATCGGTGATGCCGACGGTTTGAGGGTTCGATAAACTATTATCAGGTTGAATTTCCCTCATCATCACATATCCCTGACCCTCGAATTCCTGCATCCAGCTTACATAAATCGTTCCTTCGTCAGAAATCGTTACATCCGTTCTGCCTAACACTCTATAGTCTGATTCGTTGACCAAAATCGGCTCTCCAAACGTTTCACCTCCATCTGTAGATTTAGCCACCAAAACCCGAGGATTATCCCCCTCAGCCGTGTACCAGGCTACAGCTACATTATTGCCATTCGAAACCACACTTGGGCCATTTACCGGGCAGGCCATAATCTCCCAATTATCATCATGAACGGTAACCGGTTCACTCCAGGTTCCGCTTTCAGAATTATATCGGGCGATCTTAATATCACGAATTTCATTTCCGCCACGCCCGCGATAGACCGCTACATATCCATCCTCTGTTTCAGTCAGGTCCGTGGGACAGCAATCGCAAACGGTTCCGTCAATAACCTGTTTATTTGTGATTTCACCGGATTTGGAAATTTCGGCAGACCGAAATGTCATCGATTGGGTCGTATCCGCGTACTCATCATCAGCACGATTTTCAGTTGCGCGCCCGTCCAGCCAAACGGCCAGAACTTTTTCGGCATTCATCGGTTCCAGAGATGCAAACCCATGCTCGGTAGCCGTTCCATCTTCATGCGGACTGATCGGTTCGCTCCAGTTTCCACCGTCGGACTCATCAAAAAAAGAGAGTTCAATATTGTAGGCATACGGTCCACCTTCAATTTTTCGAAGACGATGCGCAGCCAGCTCGGTTCCGTCAATTCCTACTACAGAGGGGAAATCGGCCCAATTAACAAAAAAATTTGTATCAACATTTATGGACTGAGGCTGGGTCCATTGACCATTCTGATAAGTGGAATATTGGAGAGCAAAAATTTCCTCCTCAATATTTGTGAGCCAGCTCATGTACAACGTACCGGAATCGTCTGTATAGAAATTTGGATAACGAGATCCACTGTCAGCCGGATTGTTCATTACATACTCAAGAAGGGGACGCTGATGCGGTTGATCCTCGCAAGCGCTGATCAACAGAGCGATTGAAATAAGTAGAATTGCTTTTTTAACCATTAAAATATCTAGGTATCAAATCAAAAATATTAATAGGAATTGAAAATACTCCACTCCTGCCGGATATGCTAACTTTCTTCGGATTAAATACAACGAACTTTAATTTTAATTCACCTATTTCCCTTCCGATTTGATTCTTATTTTTACGCCCGATGAAATCTGAAACTCTTTTATCTGCATGCTTCAACTCAATAATATAACACTCCATTTCGGCGAGAGAACTTTGTTCAAGGATCTGTCTGTCACCATCAACAAAGGTGAACGGATCGGTTTAGTGGGGCCGAATGGCGCCGGAAAATCTACGCTGCTTAAAATTATTATCGGAGAGATGAATGCCGATGGCGGAACGATTAAGATGAGCAACGCAGATACCGTTGGATATCTCCCGCAGGATGGTGTTGAACCGGATCCGAATCTCACTGTTTTCCAGGAAGTGGAGCAGGTTTTTGAAGAGATTTTAGCGTTACGCGATCGGCATGTTGAACTGCAGCAAAAGATGAATTCACTTGCTGCAGATTCTGATGAGCATGCTGAAGCGTTGGAAGAGTTTGGAACCATTCAACATAAACTTGAAAATGCCGATGCCTATTCTCTCGGGGCGGATATTGAGCGAATTCTAAAAGGACTTGGATTTCATGAAGAGGATTTTCAACGCCCTACCACAGAATTCAGCGGTGGGTGGCTGATGAGAATTGCCCTGGCAAAACTCCTGCTCAAGCAACCAACGTATCTTCTGTTGGATGAGCCGACCAACCACCTGGATATTGAATCTCTGCGATGGATCGAAAACTTTCTTACGAATTATGACGGAGCGGTTGTTCTCGTTTCGCACGATAAAGCATTTCTGAACAGCGTGACCAACCGGACGCTGGCATTTCAGCATGGTGGATTGAATGATTACGCCGGGAATTACTCCTACTACACCAAGAAGTATGAGGAAGAGCTGGAGCTGCTGAAGAAGCGGTATGAAAATCAACAGAAGGAGATTAAGCAGACGCAGGAATTTATTGACCGGTTTCGATACAAGGCGAGTAAGGCGAAACAGGTGCAGAGCCGGATCAAGCAACTTGAAAAAATGGAGAAGATCGAGCTGGAAGATGAACAGTCTGAAATCACGTTTCGGTTTCCGCCTCCTGAGCGATCTGGTCAGGTTGTGATAAAGCTCTCGAACCTCGTCAAAAAATATGGTGATAATACCGTTTTTAACGGTATCGATTACGAAGTAGAGCGTGGGGATAAGATTGCCGTTGTGGGGCCTAATGGCGCAGGCAAATCCACACTAATTCGAATTCTGGCCGGTTTTGAACCGATCACATCCGGGAAACGAGAACTCGGTCACAATGTTACTCCCGGCTATTTTGCACAGCACCAAGCGGAAGAGTTGAATCCTAAAAACACGGCGTTGGACGAGATGATGCTGGCGGGATCGAGAGAATCAGAAACGCGACTCCGAACCATTTTAGGATGTTTTCTCTTTGAGGGCGACGACGTCTTTAAGAAAGTCGGCGTGTTATCCGGCGGTGAGAAAAGTCGACTGGCATTGGCAAAAATGCTTCTGAACTCCGGAAACTTTTTGATCTTTGATGAGCCTACAAATCACCTTGACATGCGATCAAAAAATATTCTTCAACAGGCACTTGATCAATTTGAAGGTACGCTCATGATTGTCTCTCACGATCGTGACTTCCTCGATCCGATCGTCAACAAAACGCTTGAAATTCAGCCGGGGCACATCAAAACCTGGCTGGGAAATATCAGCTATTATCTCGACAAAAAATCGTTTGAAGATTCAGTGGATTTGGAATCAAAAGACGATACCGGTGAGACGAAAAAACTCAGCCGAAAAGAGGAGCGCCGACTCGAAGCTCAAAAACGGCAGGCTCTCTCCAAAAAACTCAAACCGCTCAAAAAACGACTTGAAACGATTGAGAGTGATGTGGAAACAAAGGAAGCGAGAAAAGCGGAGATCGAAGAATTGATGGCTCAGCCCGATTTTTATGATGATTCTGATGAAGTAAAAGAGATTTCTCTCGAATATGAATCAATCAAAACGGATCTCGTTGAATTGATGCACAAATGGGAGGAGATCGCCGGACGAATTGAGTTTGTGGAAAATGAGTATGAGGCGGAGTAAGGCAGTTGGCAGTTGGCAGTTGGCAGTTGGCAGTTGGCAGTTGGCAGTTGGCAGTTGGCAAAAGTTAAATTTTTTGGTAACTCGACATTTAATTTCGAAAAAAAAGTTCTCTGCTTATTACATTTCGCTTGACAGCTACCTTAACTTGAAATCAAACAGGTATTTATGAAAAACTTAGCAATTATATTTTTATCCTCATTTTTGATTCTGGTATTGTCCGCACAAACGATTCAGGCACAGGATTCGAATAATTTCAAAAACCAGTTTAACCAGCATTTTGATTATGCTTCGCGTGTACTCTCACTGGCTGAAGCCGTGCCCGCTGATCTGTATTCGTGGCGACCTGAAGAAGGTATCTTTTCTGTAGAAGAAGTTTACACTCACATCGCACGCTATAATTTTTACTACCTGGAGGAGTCACTTGCCATCCCGGCACCTGAGGATGTGGATGTTGACAATATTGAGTCGATTACCGGCAAGGAAGAGGTTCTGGCAATATTGAAACGCTCAATTGAACATGTAGAAGAACACATTGGAGCGATGCCTGAATCAAGGCTGCTGGAAGAAACGGAACTTTATGGAAATACAGTCAACGGTCAGGCAGTTTTGATGCAGCTTATCACCCACAAAAGTGAGCATGTTGGTCAATCGATAGCCTATGCACGAATGAATGGAATTGTACCTCCCTGGAGTGAATAGGTTATTAAAAAATGCACACTAATTAGGTGATTTTGATCTGGTTCTATTCATCACCGATCACTGTGTCCTAAATCACGTTCGGGGTTTATTTGATCCCGAACCAACTGCTTCAACTCCTTCGATTCCGGGAAACGCCCCTCTTCTCCTCGTGAAAAGATCATCTCATCATTGAGAAAAACATCAAATGTTCCGCCGGTGCTTGGGGCTAAAGCCACTTCATTCAATTCTTGTTCGAATGTGGTAAGCAATTCCTGGGCCATCCAACAAGCCCTTGGAAGCCATCGGCATTGGGTGCAGTAAACGATCTTAACTCGGTTTGTCATAATTATGATCTATTTAATCTCAATTGAATATAAGATATTGATTAAGGCTTTGGGATTGATCAATGACAAAATTGCCACAAAATCACAGAGGTTCGCTGAACAATTCCGTGATTTCAGTGCCTCAGTGGCAAAAAAATGTAAAGCCTTTATCAAGCGAACACACCCTTAAATCCCCTCTCGAGAGGGGATTTTTAATTTAACCCACCAACTCTTTATATCGAAAGCAATCAACGGTGTGATCATTGACGAGTCCGCAGGCCTGCATGTGGGCGTACATAATGGTACTGCCGACGAATTTGAAACCGCGCTTTTTGAGATCTTTGCTGAGAGCGTCGGATTCTTTGGTAGTGGGAGGAACTCCTTTCAAACTTTTCCAGTGATTGATGATCGGCTCTCCATCCACAAACTGCCAGATGTAGTTGTCGAAACTGCCGAATTCGTCCTGGATTTCGAGGAATTTTTGGGCGTTAGTTACTGCTGACCGAACTTTCAGCTTGTTACGAATAATCCCCTCAAATTGAAGCAGTTCCTGGATTTTATCTTCATCAAATTGGGCAACTTTCTCAGGATCAAAATTGGCAAATGATTCCCGGTACCCTTCCCTCCTTTTTAGAATGGTGGACCAACTCAATCCGGCCTGGGCTCCCTCAAGAATCAAAAACTCGAAATGCGTTTGGTCATCATGAACCGGGACGCCCCACTCTTCGTCATGATATTTTACGTACTCGTCAAACTGGCCTTCGGCCCATTCGCATCTTTGTTTGTTGTTCATAACAAATTTTATCAGTTTAGCTTTTAACAATTATAAATATATTTCTAACGAAATTACTTCTCAATATTCACACCTGTTTACGATCCACACAAACATCATGAAAAATACTCAATCTAATGGCTGAGCAAGATATCCGATGGAAACAACGATTTTTAAATTATCAAAAAGCATATTCCAAACTTGCTGAAGTCGTTGAAAATAATACTTTGGATAAACTAAGTGATTTGGAAAAGGAAGGTCTGATTCAAAGATTTGAATACACCTATGAGTTAGCTTGGAAAGTGATGAAAGATTACCTGGAGTACCAGGGAATTACTGGAATCACTGGTTCAAGAGATGCTATCAGGGAAGCATTTCAAAAAGGATTAATTGCAGAGGGAGAAAGATGGATGGATATGATCAAAAGCAGAAATCAAACTGCACATTTATATAATGAAGCAACGGCAAAAGAGATCGCTGAAAGTATTATGGATATTTATTTTGAGCTTTTTAAAGTATTCAATGCTAAAATGAATGATCAGAAATAAGGGATAGACTTTCAGAAATGAAATACGGTTTAAAACCACAAACCTGGAAGCAAATTTTCGATTGTGTGAAAAAACATCATCGCATTGAAGAGGTTATTCTCTATGGCTCAAGGGCGAAAGGGACACAAAAACATGCTTCTGATATCGATCTTGTAATCAAAGGAGAAAATCTCACCACAAAAGATCAGTTTAGACTCGAAAATGATTTGGATGATCTGCTGCTTCCGTGGAAATTCGATGTTTCAATTTTCCACAACATCACAAATCCCGAACTACTCGATCATATCAAGAGAGTTGGAGTTTCGATCTATAAAAAAGACGTCACCTTTCAAGAATGAATCAGATCAAAAATACGGTTGAAGCGCGGTAACCAATCTTCGCTATCCCATGAGAAGTAGATGATTCCGGCTTTCCCGATCACGTGATCTTGTGGCACAAAGCCCCAATAACGGCTGTCCTCACTATCATCACGGTTGTCACCCATCATAAAGTAGTAATCCTGTTTGATGGTATATGTATTGGTTTCCTCGCCGTTTATGATAAACTGATCACCATTTCTCTCCACCATATTTCGTTCGTATCGCAGAAGAATATCTTCGTAAATGTGCCAGTTCTCCGGGGTGAGCTCAACCTCCATTCCTTCTTGCGGAACGGGAAATTCTTCCATGTTATCATGATTGGCGAATCCGTCAGAAAAGTTAAATCCGCGGCGGCTGAATCCGTCATAATCACCAGGCAGAACAAACTTTTGAACGTTTTCAACTTCCGGCCACTCAGCAAGATTAGCAGCGGCATCTTCCGTCATATTGATGATATAAAATCCGTTTCCGCTTTGAACGAGTTCAGCCCCCGCTTCACGAACTTTCGACTGACTCAGCCGAATCCGATCCCGAACATCCACCCGATAGTTATACATATACGTATCAAATGTTTGGGCCTCCTCGCCATTTACGTAGAGCACTTTGTCATCAATCCGCAACCGGTCTCCCGGAATACCCACTGCCCGTTTTATGTAGTTGGTTTTGACTGAAATCGGAGCTACATCAATAGGATAATTGAATACAACAATATCATTTCGTTTGATATCTGAGTAACCCGGAATTCTTGTCCAAGGAACGTTCACGCCCGGCATATATATATCGGTAAATGGAACGGAAAGCGTCATTGGAGTCCGCGGACCGTATGCTAATTTCGATACGATCAGGAAATCACCGGTGAGCAGGGTTTTTTCCATACTGGGAGTGGGAATTCGGTAGGCTCCGAAAAAAAATGTCCGTAAAATAATTGCAGCTATCCCCGCCCAAATCAGCGCATCCAGCCACTCTTTTGCCCAATGTTTTGCTTGCGTTTCCTCTGATTTTCTTCGTTCCGATCTTGCAGACCGTTTCCCCGAAGAGCTTTTGCTTTTATTCAATGCTAGTTATTTTTAAATCGTTAAAAGTTTGGACGGTCAATCTTGTCTTGCTGGAATTCACCGTCTTCGTACTGTACAAGGTACCATTGTTGCCGTTCGGGCGAGTAAAAATAATCCTGAAATTCTGCCGGATCGCCCTCTTCGCCCATTAAAAGTCGGTTCAATGTACGCTTCACTTGCGGCATCAAATCAATAAAACGGCTGGCTCCCACATACACAAGACCATTTTCAAAAGGTCCGTCAAGATCCAGGATCATCAGCGGCATTTGGTCATCGACCACAAACCAATATTCAAATTGTATCGCTTTCCCGGGACGAAAGTTACTTTCATTGATCAAATCTTTTATGGTTTGAGTCGGCTCACCAAAAACGGCTTGCAGACGAGATCTCAATTCAATAGTGGGAATTCGGTCAATGGTGGTGGGATTATATAGCCCCTGACCGGTCCATTTGATATCGCCAAACCGCTGTTCAAACGCTGCCCGTTCGGACGGTTCAACTTTTACAATTTCCGGTTCTTCAAATTGAGCAAAGGCAAGTGAGCACGAACCTAAGAGAAAAAGGGTAACTAAAAATAACTTTCGCATCATACTGTTTTAATGATTTTAATCTTCCTCATCCATTGAAAGAACGGCTAAAAACGCTTCTTGTGGAATTTCTACTGATCCCACCTGTTTCATTCGTTTCTTTCCTTCTTTCTGTTTTTCAATGAGCTTCCGTTTCCTGGAGATATCGCCACCGTAACATTTTGCAGTAACATCCTTTTTCAGAGCACGGATGGTATCACGGGCAATTACCCTCGATCCTATTGCCGCCTGTACTGCTACTTCAAACTGTTGTCGGGGAATAAGTTCCTTCAGCTTTCCGCAGATCTTTCTGCCAAGATAATAAGCCTTGTCTCTGTGGGTAATGCTGGAAAGAGCATCCACCTGGTCGCCGTTCAACAAAATATCCAAACGCACCAGATCGCCTTTTCGGTATTCCAGAAATTCATAATCGAGGGATGCATAACCACGCGTTCCGCTCTTTAACCGATCATAAAAATCAAATACTACCTCGGCCATTGGTAGTTCGTACGTTATCTCAACGCGATTATTCTGCATAAAGTGTTGATTAACGTAAACTCCTCTTCGTTCCTGGCAAAGAGACATGATCGGACCAATATAATCCGCCGGGGTCAAAATACTTGCTTTGATATACGGCTCCCAAACCGAATCAATTTTTCCGACTTCCGGCATTTCGCTGGGATTATCTACTTTGATGCGTTTGCCATCCTCGAGATCAATCTCGTACCGCACGTTGGGCACGGTTGTGATGATATCCATATCAAACTCGCGGTCGAGCCGTTCCTGGATAATCTCCATATGAAGAAGACCCAGAAATCCCGCCCGGAAACCAAATCCCAGTGCTTTGGAGGTTTCAGGCTGATAGGAGAGCGATGCATCATTCAGTTGTAATTTTTCAAGAGCGGATCGTAAATCCTCGAAATCTTCAGAGTTTGTCGGGAAGATTCCGCTGAACACCATCGGCTTTACTTCTTTGTAACCGGGGATTGGCGAATCGGCCTTCTTTTTGGTACTCGTGATGGTATCCCCCACTTTCGCGTCCTGGAGAGATTTCACACTCCCGATCACATAGCCAACATCACCGGCTTCGAGTTTATCGGTCTTCTCTTTTTTGAGTTTCAGGTACCCGATCTCTTCAGCATCGTACTCTTTTTTGGTCGCCATGAATGTGATGCCTTCTCCTTTTTCGAGAACGCCTTCCATCACACGAACGTAGCAGATTGAACCGCGATATGTGTTAAAAACGGAATCAAAAATAAGTGCTTTAAGAGGCTTGTCTACATCCTGCTTCGGCCCCGGAACTCGCTCTACGATCGCTTCAAGCAAGTCTTCAACGCCTTCACCGGTCTTGCCGGAAACGTGTAAAATTTCTTCTTTGGTGCCGCCGATAAGATCTACAATTTGTTGCCCTACTCCATCGGGATCGGCACCGGGAAGATCAATTTTGTTGAGTACGGGAATAATTTCCAATTCCTGGTCAATTGCCTGGTAAAGATTGGAAATCGTTTGAGCTTCAATCCCTTGCGCGGCATCCACTACCAGCAATGCACCCTCGCACGCTTTCAGGGCTCGGGATACCTCATACGAAAAGTCAACATGACCCGGTGTATCGATCAAATTAAAGGTCACAGTCTCACCATTGGGCCGATTGTATTCCATACGAATGGCATGGCTTTTAATGGTGATTCCGCGCTCGCGCTCCAGATCCATATCATCCAGGACCTGTTCCTGCATCTCTCTTTCGCTGATGGTGCCCGTGCGTTCAAGCAGACGGTCGGCCAACGTAGACTTGCCGTGATCGATGTGCGCGATAATGCAAAAGTTCCGAATATTCTTCATTCAAATAGGAGAAAGACTAAAAATGATTCAAGCCTTAAATATACAAATTCGAAACGGTCATTACAGCGAAATGTTTTCTGTTTGATAGATGAGATTTTGAGAAATGAGATGGCAAACGGCAAACATAAAAAGTGAAACGTCTCAAATCTCACCTCTCACTTCTCAAGTCTCAGATCTGAACCCTTACTCTTCCGTCGGACTCAACAGCTCCACATGAAAGCGAAAAGCATCTTCTTCGAGTGACATGGTATCGTAAATTTCGCGAATCAGTTCGAAGACGACTTCTGTCTCACCTTTTACACTTGTGGATAGATAGTTGATGTCGACCTCTACATCGTGTTGAGCGACGAATTCAATCAGGTCCTGTACTTTCTCTTTCGGATGATCGGTGTATAGCGGTATGTAGGTAAGTTGTGCAACAGTTGTCATAATCAATATTTGTTTTGGTTGGTGCTTATCAGTTCGAAAAATAATGTCTTCAAAAAACAATCCATAACTTTTCATGGGCCTTTTAAAAACTTGCAGTTCATTATTTGAGTGTTAAATTAGTTGGAACAATTTGGCTTGATATGCTGCCGTAACTTTTAATCTGAAATTATTTTTAGCCCATGAAAATCGTTGGCCTGACTGTTCTTCTGCTTTTTCTGTTTGCTCATCAAACCAATGCGCAGGAGGAAGCAAACTATGATGAATCGAAAGTTCCCGATTATAAACTCCCTAAAATTCTGGAGTCATCTTCTGGTAATCCGATAACAACGGTAAATCAGTGGAGATACCAGCGTCGACCGGAGATTGTAAATACATTTGCCACACATGTGTACGGGCAGATGCCAAAGCAGTTTGATTCAATCGAGTTCAACGTAGTTAGTGAAAATAACGCAGCGATTGAAGGCACAGCCACCGCCAAAGAGGTGGATATCATCATCACCAGAAATGGAAACTCTCTCCCGATTCGGCTCAACCTCCTCATCCCGAATGATGCCGAAAAACCTGTTCCGGTGACAGTTCTGATGAACCACCGCGGACCGGAGAACATGGATATTACCCGTGAATCAAAAGAGGATTTCTGGCCGGCAGAAATGATTCTTGAACGAGGTTATGCAGCCGCTGTTTATAATGTGGAAGATGTGGCCGATGACGATCCCGAAACCTACACCGAAGACCTCCTCGAAACCTTGTATCCTGAGCAAATCGGGCAAGATGATGGAATGATGGCACTTTCCGCCTGGGGATGGGGAGCGATGCGAGTAATGGATTACCTGGAAACGGACAATGATATCGATCATCAAAAATCGATGCTGGTTGGACATTCGAGAGGCGGCAAATCTGCGCTTTGGACCGGAGCGAATGATGAGCGCTGGGGAATAATTGTTGCCAACGAATCCGGCGCTGTTGGAGCAGCACTTTCAAAACGAAAGTTTGGAGAGACGATCGAGATCATCAATAACGGATTTCCCTACTGGTTCACTCCAAATTTTGAGGCGTTCAATCAAAATGAGTCAGAGTTACCGTTTGATCAGCATATGCTTCTTGCAACAATTGCTCCGCGAGGGGTTTACATCACAGCAGCTGAAGAAGATGAGTGGGCAGATCCGAAAGGTATGTATGAGGCACTTCTGCACGCTTCTGAGGTTTACCAGAAGATTTACGGAATATCGATACCGCTAAATGAACGAATGCCGGCGATCAACAATCCAACGGATAATCCCTACGCCGCTTACCACATTCGGGATGGCGAACATGACCTAAAACTGTATGACTGGGTACAGTTTTTGAACTTCGCTGACCTTCATTTTCAAAAGAAATGATTCATCTAAACGAAATTTAATCAGTCACTTAACTATTCAACAAAAATCAAAAGGAAACATTTTTTCTCTTCTGCAATTTGATAATTAGAGAAAACTAACGAAACAGATCAGAAAAATATGTTTGCACGATTTTTTACGACACTACTTGTTTCTTTATTCCTATTAACTTCATGTGATGTGGCAGATGATGGCAGTTCCGACTCCACCACCGGAACATTGCAGGTCTATCTTACCGACGCTCCCGGTGATTATGAAGCCGTTTGGATTGACATTGAAGCGGTAAGAATCCACGTAAATGAGGAAGAAGACATCGATGAAGATGATGAAGGTTGGGTCACAATCAGCGATGACCCGATGAGAGTCAACCTTCTGGAACTTACAAATGGCGAATTTGAAGTTTTGGGAGAAACCGAACTTGAAGCGGGAATGTATAGCCAAATAAGGCTCATTCTTGGTGAGAAAAATGAAATTGTTAAAAACGTCGTAACCCACACATTGAAGACACCGAGCGCTCAACAATCCGGTTTAAAGCTAAATGTAAATACTGAGATTGAGGGCGGCGAAGTTTATACACTTTTACTCGATTTTGACGCTTCACGATCTATTGTAGAAGCCGGAAATTCCGGGAAATTCCTTCTCAAACCGGTTATTCGAACAGTTGAATTTGCACAAACAGGGGCAATAGAAGGAGATATCGAACCTGCGGAATCTCTTCCCTGGGTATATGCAATTGCAGGCGCTGATACGGTAGCCGGTACAAAAGCTAACCCAGAAGGCGAATTCAGACTAGTTGGATTGTTACCCGGTTCGTACACCGTAGCGATCAATCCCACAGAGGGAAATCTTCAAAGTGAAGAACTTCTTGATGTTGAGGTAATAGCATCAGACACAACAGATGTTGGTAGTATTGTCTTAGAAGAGTAGAAGTAAGGATAGCTTGTAGTCAGTGCAGACTGTTCGGAAACATTCTTTTATAAAGAGGTGGGTATCCGAAACAGTCTGCTCTTTTTTTGTCCCAAAAGTTTTCATTCCCGTCTCAAAGCTACACTTTCTGTATTTCTCGAAACAATCTACCTCTCCTTCCATTTAATTAGTGAAGTAAAAACTAAATACCATCAAAAGAGACTAAAAAAAGATATGAATTCAAGAATAATTATTACCCTATTCGCAGTACTATTCTTTTTCACATCTTGTGATGTAACCGACGATAACAACGAACCCGGCTCTCGAACCGGAATCATGCAGGTTTATATCACCGACGCCCCGGCAGACTATGATGAAGTTTGGTTAGATATCGAAGAAGTTCAAGTCCACTTGTCAGATGATGCCGGTGTAGAAAGAGATGAAAGAGGATGGATTACCATTACAGAGGATCCACAGCGAATAAACCTTTTGGATCTCACCAACGGTGATTATGACTTACTCGGAGAAGCAGAAGTGGAAACCGGAGAATATTCTCAGTTACGATTTGTACTCGGTGAAAATAACGAGTTTACTGAAGATGATACGACCTATCCCCTTGGTGTACCGGAAGATGCCAAAGAGGGCGTAAAAGTAGATATCACCGCCGATGTTGAAGCAGGAGATATCTATTCACTTCTGCTCGATTTTGATGCATCCCGGTCCATTGTGGAAAAAGGAGAATCAGGTGAGTACCTGATTGAGCCTGTCCTGCGAACTGCAGATCTCGACAATTCCGGAACGATCGAAGGAACAATCGCACAAGAGGAAGCCAGTGCCTGGGTATATGCTATGACCGGCGGCGAAATTATTGCCGGTACAAAAGCACAGGAAGATGGAGATTTTCGACTCATCGGCCTGTTCAATGATACCTACACATTGAGCGTTGAACCCAGCGAAGGCGGTTATGCAGAGAAAGAACTTACCAATATCGATGTATCTGTTTCTGATACCACAGATGTTGGCACAATCAACTTAGAAGAGTAGCTACGACCTTCCGTAGCTTATAATTCAGGCAGGTTGTTCAGCCTTTGGGTATTAACCGAAAGGCTTTGAACGGCCTGCTTTTTTTATTCCAACTGAACCTGTTTTTCTTTTGATAACATTCTCTTAATGAACATTTGGTTGGAATTCTAATCACGAAATGCCTAATTTCTTCCCGTGATGATTTTCAAACTCCATACCTCTCATCATTTCGGGCACCATCATCATGGTAGCCATGAGCATGCTGTGCACTAAATACCCTCTTCCTCGCGCAGCTTCATTTTTACCCTTTTTAATCCTTAATTTTACTCTCTTTATTTACCAATTTTACCTATGAGAACTCTCGATTCTACTACATCACTACGAATTGCCGTTCAAAAAAGCGGGCGGCTGACGGACAAAACACTCAACCTGCTGGAAGGCATTGGGCTAAAGTTTGACGATTACAAACGAAGTCTCCTTGTTAAATGTCTTAATTTTGATGTTGAACTCCTCCTGATTCGCGATGACGATATTCCCGAATATGTACAAGATGGCGTCTGCGACCTCGGCTTTGTGGGAGCCAATGTTGTGGAAGAAGACCAGGTTGATGTTGAGATCCTCCGAGGATTGAATTACGGCGTTTGCC
>CAYRDO010000076.1:0-420 GCA_964422985.1 uncultured Rhodohalobacter sp.
TGAACATTGACAGTTATTCGTGAACTTCTACGACGAAAGGCGACGACGTAAAATCACTATGCTCATCGTTATGCATCAGAGAAAATTGGATTTCACTATTGCCTACGCTTTTACCTACAAGATGGAATTGCCAAGTGCCATCCTCATCATGTTGTTCAACTTCCAGGGCATCTTCGTTCGAGATGATCCAATCCAAGCTGTAGCCTTCATCGGCATGTGGTTCGAAACGGTCGCCGTCTTCTGCGATAAATCGAACCGTAATTAGGTCAGTTTCATCTCCGGCAGGAATATCGATGTGATCGCCGGATGCGTACGAAACCAGGCCGTCTTCCTGCACGGCTATTTCAGTTCCGTTCATAATGAGGGCCACTCCAAAGGGGTCGGAGTGCTCTTCATGTTCGTCATCATCAGATCCGACTG
>CAYRDO010000076.1:430-5661 GCA_964422985.1 uncultured Rhodohalobacter sp.
CTGAATTTGAACAAGAGATAATAACTGTTGATAAAAAAAGTACGGTAACAACGGACTTAACCGCTGAAAAAAGTCTAAACTTCTTCATAGCTTGAAAGTTTTATAAAATTAGTTGTAAGAATTATTCCTCACTGATGGGAGGAGAGGGAATAAGCAGTTTTCAAGCTAAGGCAGGAGGGGATCTTCCGAGTGGAGTATCATAGTTCTCTTGTAATGGGGTAGTATCGTCAGGAAGAACAATATATTCTTTAAACTCTAACTCTGTAAAAAAGGATGATGAATCATCGGAGTCTATCTGAACATGCAGGGTACAAACAGGACAAACCAACTCATATTCCGTGTAATGCGGTGCACCGGCATGCTCAAGGCAGTCAAGCGTATAGCCGTGATAATGCATCAGGGAGGACAGTAATCCCACTGCAGCGACCGCCAGAATAAAGAACGATATTTTATTCCTGAGCTTTATCAATAGTTTACTTTTACTTGTTGGATAACTATAAATATAGGAACGCTACTTTACACAATCTATTTTACTTTCATATAGTTTCAATTTTTTACAGATGAGCAAAGAGTTAAAAAAGGTGCCGACACAATGTATCAGGAGAAGTAGTGTGATTCTTTGGTTCGCTGTGAAGTAATTTCAAACTATTCGCGGCTCTCGGCGAAAAATAATTTCATTACATATAACAATAGCCATCGTAATTAAACCTGTTATAAGAATGGTTGAGGATATTGAATTCACAGCTAAAATAGCGATTGCCCCGATCACAAAAATTATAGCATGAAACCATCCTGTTTGATGTGGCCGGATATGGAATAGCCAAAGCACCAGCAGAAAAAAGGCAACAGGAATGGTTACTGCGGCTGAAGCAGCAGTATTATTTATTGCGGTTTCTGTAGTAATATGATCAATATTGACGGCGAGACCTGCTCCCACAGCTGCGACAGACCCGAAAATAAAGTAGTGACCATATCCCCAGAGAAAGCCTTTTCTTCTGGATGTTAAAAAATGGTGTGCAGATTTGGAAAAATAGAGCCACCAAAAGGAGAAGAGTATTAACAGGCCTCCAACGATAACAGCCAAAAGTGCATTGAACTCCGCACCTTGCTGATCAATAGCAACCTGAACTGCATTCGTAGCAGCAAGTACTGATTCGCCTAACACAATAATAGTCAACAGGCCGTAACGCTCTGCAATATGTCCGGGATGCCATGGGGTTGGATCTGTATACTCGGCCCAGGCGGGGACAGCCAACTCAACTCCAACCATGATTGCAAATCCCCACACAGGCCAGTAGTTTGCCGCAAACATAATACCCCAGCCGATCATCGCAATACTGATTCCAAAAGCGTAGCGTAAATTCGTTTTCTTTCGCTGAGGATCATGGATAGCGGCTCTCACCCAAAGGCTTGCCAAGGCTACCCGCATTACAAGATAGCCGATAAAAATAATGTTGAAATTCTGACTGACAAATCCCTGTTGAACGCCTGCTGCCAGTATTAAAGCTCCTGTAATTTGCACAAATGTAGCGATCCGAAAAGGTACATCGTCATTGTCGTAAGCCGAGGCGAACCAGGTAAAATTCATCCAGGCCCACCAGATGGCAAAAAACACCATCGAAAAACTGATGATACCCGATGAAACATGATCTTCGGCTATAGCATGATGTAATTGGGCGGCGGCCTGTGCGATAGCTACTACAAAACAGAGGTCAAAAAATAGTTCTAAAAATGAGGCTTGCCGATGTTCTTCGTTAGGATCTCTTGGTTTCATCCATTGAAACCAGGCATTTTCATGGGATCTTTTTTCAGGGTGCATAATTTTGAAGTTTTGCAGATTATTTGCTGACAAATTTACTCACCCAAGTATAAAGTGCTTCCAGGTATTTACCCAGATATTTGCGTGTCGCCTCATCAGTTAAATTCCCCTGATCATCAAATTTTTCATGTGCGCGGTAAACAAGAATTTCCGGCTGGGGCATACAGTAAGAGTTCGTGAATTCAAATGCCTGACGCAACTGACTCTGGCCGCGAGCGGATCCGGTCATACCCGGGGAGGCTCCGAGAATACCAATCGGTTTTTCATCGAGTGGAGCATTTTTGGGAGGACGTGAAGCCCAGTCGATTGCATTTTTAGTTACACCCGGCACACCATGGTTATATTCAGGGGTTGCAATCAACACTCCATCAGCTTTGCGAATCGCTTCTTTAAATTCAATAACACGTTTGGGATCACCTTCGGCTTCCACATCAGCATTATAGAGCGGAATGCCTTGGAGATCAAAAATTGTGATGTGCAATGAATCAGGAGCCAGTTCTTTTGCTGCTCGCAAGACAGCCCTGTTATAAGATCCCTTGCGAAGGCTGCCTGCAAATGCTAAAATGTCAATAACCTTGTTTTGATTTGGATCTACCATCTGCAAAATTATTTGGTATTGAATTTTATATAGCTATTGATAAAGATGTTTCTTAATCCAGCGTCACAAAAACGGACGTTCTTGGCTGATTATTAACAGCCTTACTTTTATGCCCATGTCCCGTTGTATCTTCAACAAGAAGGATATCCCCGGTCGAAAATCGCCTCACCGTGCCATCTCCGACTTCCACATCAACAGCGCCATCCAGCATGAGGATATACTGGCGTCGGGGTGCATTGTGCCAGTCGTAATCATAATCGGGACCGGTGTGCCGAAAAATAATACCCGTTGCCTCGAGCTGATCCGAAAGTTGACCGATATCTCCTGTATCACCAAGTTCTATTTCAATATCCTCAAAATGTGATTCATTATCTGAGCCGGTATAAAGACGCGTAATTTTCATATTCATAATAATTAACTAGTTAAAATGTCCGCCATCATGCCGCGGACTGTTTTGATTTCTTCTTCGCTGATTGTGTGTCCCATACCTTTATAAATTTGTTTATTAACATCACCATCTAGCTTTTTAAATACCGCTTCTGTTTCATCGATTCGCTCTTTCGGTACATGTGGATCATTGTCGCTGCACCCGAGAAATACCGGCGTCTGTTCCATCGATCCAGAATAGTTTTCCTGGTGAATTTCGGGCCCTATGAGGCCTCCGCTCAATCCTACAACCCCACCCAACTTTTGAGGATGACGAGCCGCAAATTCAGTCGCCAAACACGCACCCTGAGAAAAGCCAAGCAAGATGATTTTCTCTTGAGAAATGCCGGCTTGTACCACAGAGTTCAGCAAATCGTGTAAAAGTTGCAGTCCGCTGGAAAGTCCCGGTTGATTTTTCTCCCTGGTTTCTAAAAATGAGTAGGGATACCATGTATGATTTTGCGCCTGCGGGGCAATATAATGGAAGTCAGGTTGTGCAAACTGATCCGCCAGCGGAAACATCCCTTTAGCCGTAGCACCCCGCCCGTGAACCATAATCATGGCAGCTTTTGCTTTTGATAAAGAACCCCCATTTTCATGTACTTTAGCTTCTTGGTGTGGACCTTTGAAAGGGTTGTGTGGATCAACTCGGAATAAAGCCATTGTCTTGGAAATAGATCTGGGATTATGCGTTAATGTCTGGCAGTCGTTTCTCAATCATTTCTCGTCTCGATTCCAGCCAGGGTGGCAGAATCAGTTTCTCGCCGAGTTTATCTGCATCTTCATCCACATCATAACCGGGTCCGTCAGTGGCAATTTCAAATAAAACACCGCCCGGGGATTGAAAATAGACAGAATGGAACCAGTGCCGATCAATAACTTCACTGGGATGTAATCCCATATCGATGACCTTTTTGCGCATCGCCTTTTGCTCCTCATCATCTTTTGCGCGGAAGGCTACATGATGAACAATTCCGCGGCCATTTGCGGATGGTTTCTCTTCCGCTTCCTCGATGATGATGGATCCTCCAATCGGAGCATCCGTGGTAAAATGTGTTGCGTTGTCGCTACGTTCTGTTTCCTCAAATCCGAATAGGTTCCTTAAAACATTCGCCGTCGGCTCAGTTTCTCTTAAGCGAAGAGTAGTACCTCGAAATCCCCGGATACCATAATCGGCAGGTACTGTGCCTTTATCCCAGCCTGGGAGTTGCCCGGCATTCTTATCAAATACAAGCTCAAGCTGCAGGCGGTCGGGATCTTTGAAACCGATAGCCTGTTGTCCAAACCGGTCGTAAGGTCCGTCAAAATCTATCCCTTCTTCACCAAAATGTTCGACCCAATAGTTTATCGAATCCTCAGGAACTGATAATGCAACTTTAACCGCTTCTCCCAAACCCGGTTTACCCTGACGTGCCATCGGCCATGGGAAAAATGTGAGACCGGACCCCGGAGAACCCTCTGCGTTTCCATAGAAGAGGTGATAGGTGCCAGGATCATCTTGGTTTACGGATTTCTTTACTAACCGCATTCCCAATGATTTTACATAGAAATCAGCATTGCGTTGCGCATCTCCTGCCAGTACGGTAATGTGATGAATACCTTTGTGATGATCTTTCATAATGATGTTCAAACTTATTTTTTAGTTATAGGTTGCAGATCCCAGTCAGCTTTTTCAATTCCGGCTTCCCACGCGCTTTGCAGAAAATCTAATACGGCCTGTTCCGGATCTTCAGCATTTCTCACGTCTTCATACATCAATAATGCCATCGGACTCCCACGCTGTTCCTTCCAAAAAGCTTTGGCCGGTTTCAACGGAGCTTTGTCCAAACCGTCGGGCGACGGAAAAGTGTAAGAATAGAGCGCTGCGTCAGGAATATTTTCATCCCCTGCCCAGAATCCGAAGCTGATTACTTCATGACTGTATGCTTCCTGATCTACATGACCTGCTTCGGGCATCGGCGGTGCTTGTTTACCGGAAAATCGGGTTACAGCCAGGTCAAAACTGTGCCAGTAGAGTTGAATAGGGCAAATTTTTCCACAGAAGTCACGATTGAAGACCTGAAAAAGGCGATCTAATTGAGAGAGAATCTGCCAGAATCGCTCCACATATTTTTTATCATAACGTTTGTGTTCATTGTCCTCGTAAAAAGGAGTGTCAAAAGGTTGATCATAGGGTTTGGCCAGGATCTTTCCCTCAATTTCCAAACGGTCCAGGATGTCAAAAAGCTTCTTATAAAACTCCGCCACGGATAACCCGTCGTGAAGATCAAAAGATTCTTTTTCTCCACGGTTGGTCGTAACCGTTAATTGATGATCTACAAAATCGAAATTGATTTCGAAATGATGATTTTTATAGGGTATGGTACTGGTTCCTAAACCTCTCGTATT
>CAYRDO010000076.1:5761-8572 GCA_964422985.1 uncultured Rhodohalobacter sp.
CTCCACAAGTGCATTGATCTATGATAAGAAATGAGTTTGAAACCGAGAGTTATACTAAAGAAAGAGGGGAGAGGCGTTTATGATTTCATGGAGAGTTCTCTTCTGACTCTGCTCAGACTTTCCGGCGTGATCCCCAAAAATGAAGCGATCATCCATTGCGGAACCCGTAAGGTTAAATCCGGATATTTTTCTAAAAAATTCAAATACCGCTCTTTGGCATTGGCCCCGATTAACAGGTGAATCCTGTTCTGCAAGTGACGTATATGGTTTTGAAGAATCCGCTCATTGTACTTTCTGAACTGGGGGCTGATTTCAGAAGTAATATTAATAAACTCTTCGTCCAGTACAGCCACTGTTGTAGACTCAATCGCATCGATGTAAAATTCAGAAGGTTCGTCGAAGTAATAACTCGCCCGATCCAGAACCAACCATTTTTCAGGGGCAAACTCTAAAATGTGTTCTTTATCTTTTTTATCAACCGAGTAAAATCGGAGCAGGCCTTCCTCCACATAAAAGAAATTCTTACAAATTTGTCCTTTGTCTAATAAAATCTCTTTTTGTTCAAGCGTTTTTCTCTTTATCTGTTTCTCAACCTGTTGTAACTGCTCTTCCGTTACACCTGCGTCGTTTTTTAAATACCTTTTAAAATCGTAGCTCATTTTTAATCAACTTTTTTGGAGTATTCATAAGGAGAACGGTTCATCATTTCTGGCGATGCCAACACTTTATATAAAGTAGAACGGCAAACAGTTTTCACAGAATCATTTGGCCTGCAAGTGTTAATGTAGAAATAAAATGTACGTTAGAAAGTGAGGAACTAAAACCACAGGGAAGGATTCTGCCTGATTGAATGTGGTTTTATAGCAGACAAATGGTACGTTTTTATTTCAGTAAATCAGTCTTCAATAGCCTCAATCCCTTGCTCTTTGAGTTTAGCTAATCCATCTTTCATCTCTTTGATTTGTTTGGGAGAATGTCCCTGCCAACGGGTGACTTCGCCAACAACCTTAAACGGATCTTTGGATCGGTACGACATCGTTGGGTTTCCGGGAAATTTTTTGTCCGTTACATTGGGGTCATCTTCAATGGGACCTGTCGGCTCAACCAAGTAGATTCTTTCACGACCTTCCCCTAAAGCAAGTTCAGCTCCCCAAATAGCAGCATCTAATGTAGCCGTGAGATAGATATACTTCGCTTTCTTCTTTTGCCCATAGTTAGAATTGATCCCAACCTGGATAAGGTCTCCAATCTTTAGATCAGCCTTGGTTCCGTGGAAAAAGGTCTGAGAAAAAGGAGTTTGACTCCGTTGATTTGATTGAATCTTATTCTTTCCTGTATCCATAATTATATTCTTGTGTGATTTGTTTGAGTCTGCTGGAGGGCCGGTTACGATGATGAAGAATACATTTCCTCAAGCACCCGCAGTTCCGGTCTCCACGTTTCCGGCTCTCTGGTAATTGGCAATAATGACTCCTCTGGGAGTGACGATACTTTCGTTCAAAGTAAAAGCTGCCGGGATCGGTCCGCCATCAAACAATCTCTTTCCTTTACCAAGAGTCAACGGGTGGATTAAGAGCCAAAGTTCATCGACTAGATCATTCAGAAGCAGCAATTGAATGAGCTTGCCGCTACCCCAAACCTGAAGATCAGCCCCGTCTGAATGTTTAAGCTTTTTGATATCTTCAGAGTCCTGAAGGAAAACTGTGTTTTTCCAATTTGATTTTTCGCGGGTACTGGACATCACATACTTCATGCCCTCATTAATACCCGGCCAATTGTCTGCATGTTCAGGCCAGTAGTCTTCCCAAATCTCAAATGTTTTTCTGCCCAAAAGATACTCTGCAGGTTTTAAAAGTCTCTCGAACACCTTATCACTCATTTCATCATAATAAGGCGCAACCCATCCGCCATACTTAAAACCGCCTGATGAATCTTCTTCGGGTCCGCCCGGCGCTTGCATCACGCCATCTAATGTAACCATTGATAAAACGATTATTTTTCTCATAGTTGTTCACGATTCAGGGTTAGCAGGATCTTCTCAAAACCGTAATATATCGACTGAAAATGTTATTCGTACCATTGAAATGCGACATTTTTAAGGGCAATTATGCCAAAGACAACTCTTATTAGATATGATTGAGAAGCTTTGGGACGGCATTGTGATTAAAGTCGGAGCGAAAGTCTGATCTAGAACGAACTACCGCCAATCATATCACATTTAGATTTATGGTTTTGACAGTTTTCGATCTGCCGGCCTGAAATACCACGACAGCAGGGTCAGAAGAAGAAGAGTCATCGCCGGAATGAATTCTGCCAACGGATGGCCGGATGCACTATGCGAAAACAACGCGCCGGTGAACAGGAAGAAAATGCCCGCATACGCCCACTCTTTGAGAAGCGGATATTTTGGGATGAGGATTGCCACAGCACCAAGGATCTTCCACACGCCCAGTATCGTTAACAGGTAAACAGGGTAGCCCAATTGCACAATACCCCAGGCAAACGGCGGAGCCAAAGCTCCTTCCACTTGCAGGCGTAGCAGTTGTTGTATTCCGGATGCCAGTAATCCGAAGATGAGGACAACTGTTGAAAGCCAATAAATTATTTTTTGTGTTTTAGTCATAGTCTTATTTCTGACAGGTTAGATAAATAATACATTTAGAAAAATGCATTGAATCAGTTGAGGATTACTGGCGTTATTGCATCAGCTTCCACGAAACAATCCGTGATATTCCATGCCTCTGTGGCAAATGATAACGTGAAATTTGGCAGCAATCTACTCCGCCAATTCTATTTTATCTTCTTTATTCG
>CAYRDO010000076.1:8582-17772 GCA_964422985.1 uncultured Rhodohalobacter sp.
ACGAACAGCGAATAAATTTGATACGCCTTGTGAGCTGTTGATGTACTTATTAGAAATCTATTCTACCAATTCTATTTTATCATCTTTGTTAGGAACAACACAAATAAACTCAAAGCCATCTTTGCCGGCTTTATACGAATGCGGGACCTGACTCGGGATATAAACAGAATCCCCCTCGGAGACCTCGAATACATCATCGCCTATCTCTACCGTAGCAGAACCTTTCAGGATGTATTGTTCGTGCTCGACAAGATTTGTATGCCTTGGCATTCCGCCGTTAGGCTCCATGACAAATTTTCTACAAGCAAAGTTGGGTGCTTCGTCAGAACTGATAAGAACCTGCATCGTTGTTCCCTTACCTGCAGTAACTTCTTGAGGTTCACGAGTCCCTTTTTTTCTAACATATTCAGTCATAGTTCAGTCCTTTTAAAATAGTTGGTTGACGGCTTTTTCACATACTCAGTGCAACCGTCTATGATTCAAAAACGAAATGTACTACAGAAATTGAGGAATTTAAAATCGGTAGGGGAGTTATCGACGATGTCTCTACGGCTGTGACTTCTACTTGGATGTGCGCCATTGAAAGTGAGATTCAAAATTTACGGAGATGAAAGACATGGCTCCCTGGTATAAAATTCTGGATAAGGATATCGAACTATTGAAAGTGTTGAATCTAGATCATTCCAAGTCACTTTTTTGGCGGTGCCATCCGAAGTACCGATTCTAAAAATTTGAGGTGAATGTAGCGGTGGTGACTGACAATGTAACAGATGGAGAAATGAGAGAAAGTTTTTTATAAAAATAAAATATTGGTTTGCTTTTATATTACTTAGAATTTAAAAATATGATTCAATTTCTGAATTGTTCTGCTACAGCAGCAAGATAAGCACCAAGTTTTTGATCCTCTGTTCTAAAAACACGATAGGAACCTGTTTTGAAGAAAACCGAGTGTCTTCTTGGCTCAACTAAAGAGGAGCGGAACCTCCTGGGCACCGTAGTTTTTTTTCGCACCCTCATTGTTTGTGGTGGATTGCCTATCAATTACATCGTTCCCATAACGACTCTATGCTGAGTAACACTTAGCCCACCAGCAGTGCCAGCACTTGTGCGAATTGGCTTTGGCACCTTTTTATTACTATCCATAAAGGATACAAAACTGAATTTTGACCATTCATATCCAATTCCAACTGAAATACTTTTTGCCTCAAATACAAAACGTGCCCCACTGAAATCTGAAAATGACATAGGAGCGGGTGTAGTAAAACTGGTAGGAGACCAACTTGATTTGGCGATACTTAGGCCAACACCGACGTCAGCCCCGCCCGCTTCCGTAAAGTATTCTGCTGTTCGCTTCATTTTTTTGTTTCTAAGAGAAATTAATCCAATCCCTGCCTTTGCACCTACAGATAATCCGACTTCACCAACTAACTGGATACTCCAATTTCGGGAGTTTCCGGAAACCCGTTGGTATCCTTCAACTTCATCTTCAACATCGGTATCTGTGGAATGTCTCAATTGTACCTCCACATCAACCCTGCGCATGGACTGATCATTAGCAGTACGGCCTCTCGCCCCGGCTTCAATCAATGTTTGTCGTGATCCTCTGCTTTCGGAACCGACAATCAAATCCGGTCCGACATCTACCTGTTCGTCTACCGACATGTTTACGTCAAAAGCCAGATCCTTATTTGGCAAAAGTTCTGTCAAATGCATCTTGGTTTGTTTTGCCACGGCGTCAGCACGTCTAGCAGCTAATGCTGCGTTTTTTTTGTCTGCCTTTTCGGGTGAAGAGGTACTTCTCCATCGAGGACTCGCATGACCCACAACATTTATAAAAGCTACTAAACGGTTGGTTTCCGAAACGACGGTTCGTGATTTAACTTTCTTCTGAGTACTACTGCGATTAATCCCCCGGTTCGCAATACCACGTTCACGATCATTCATTTCTAACACCTCTACTCAACTTTTAGTTAAAGTATTCATTTTAACTACGAATCATCACCCACATCTATATTGGGCTGAACATCATTGCCACTGACAAACACCTGTTTGATTGACTCTATATCAGGATCATCAAGAAGCTTGATGTCGTCTTTAGAAGCAAGCAATCGTGCAGCAGCCCGGATGTTCTCAAGCTCCATTTCACGGACCTCTGCCTGCACTTTCTTCACGTCAATAGCGCGGTGCATCAGTTTAAAATCTTCCAGAATGGCATGCGATCCGGGTAAGGCTTCAACAAACAGAGAACCTGTGGGGACAATGATCTCCTCGTTATTTCGCAACGGTGAGTTCAATAATTTTTCAAATATCTCTTTGAGTTCACCCTCCAAATCTTCAAACTCATCGGGTTTTTTTTCTTTCAGACAACACACATATTTGGAAAAATCTTCGAGGCTGAAATTTCCAAACTCATCGGGATCATGCAGGTTCATAAAGTCTCCGAAAGCGCTGTCAATATAGGGCTGCATCATAAAATCGGTCAGCGGGTTTGACTTGATAAGTGGAAACATCATGTAGTTTCCCTTGTAGCCCAGAAGGTTATCCAAATCAGCTATTTCTACTAAATCTACAGTCTCCAGCTCTTCGCCGTTTGTCTCCAAACCACTGCTTACATTAAACCGGTGTGTACTTATGCCTTTACGGGGCAGGTGATAGAGCGCCGTTTCTTTTAAAGGCGCCTTATTGATGCGATATTTTCTTTTCCCTTTCAAGGTTGGCACCTGCACTTTGTGAAGCCTGAAAAACCGTTGATCATCCGGTTCATGGCTCCAGATAGCCTGCATGTAATAGAACATATTTTGTTTTATATGCAGCCGGAGCCGAAGTATCTGGTTTCTTTGATTCAGATGATTACTTAGTAATTTGGTATAGGTATCCGACATTTCATGTAAGGCCGTCACTTCCCGCTCCAAACGTCCCAGCAGTTTCTTTTCTTCATTCAGTGTTTGCTCAAATGCATCGCGAGCCGCATCTTGCCGGATCCTGGCTGCCTCCCGTGCGTTTTCATCGTCATTGCCACCGCCAAAGCCAAAGAATCTTCCGACCTCTGTTAATCCGCTAGTTACCACTGCCTGACCTATTCGTTCGATATCTTCTCGTAAACCCTCATCTCCGCCAATAATCCCGGCTCTTTCTTCTATAGCTCTTTCCATGGCAATACGGCGCCGGGTAACCTGACTTCGAATGGTAACCAGTTCCTCCTTAAGCTCGTCCGTAATTTTGCGCTGCTGATCCACATTTTTCTTCATCTCTTGCAACGCAATTTCATCACCTACTACTTTGGCATTCAGATAGTCCATGGCCGGCAGGAAAGAATCATCCAAAATCACTCTTCTCAAAATCCAGTCATGGGCAATAATCCAGTCTTCATCAATTTCGTGGGGCTTGGGGGTTTCTTGCGCCACAAGAACAACAGGTGTTAAGCGATGAATATGCTCTGAAATTCGGTATCGCCTTTGAAGTTCATAGAAAAGGAAGGTTACAGGCAGTTCATCATTGGGGTTCATGATTTCACCCGATTCCGTGAATTCTTCTTCAAAGGTTTCTTCCGTAGAAACCTCGATGGTTCTTTCCTTTTTATATTCCTCCGCTGCCTTGAAGACCTCTTCCCGGAAACTTTTCTTTACTTCATTGGAGGTTTTAGAGGCGTCGCCGCCAAAATCGACGGTGTGGGTACCTCCGTAAATTCCGTAGTTAATATTATTCTGTGAATTGGTTTTAAAGTTCGTATTTGATTCTGCTTTTCTGAGAATTTCCGTTTCTGCTCTGGATTTTTGGTCCGACTCCTGTTTTCTGCTGAACAGGCTCTTTTCAATTTCTTTTTCAAACCGTTTTTTCTTAATAACGGTCTTGGTAGAAAACTTGCGGCTTTCCTTGGGCGCAAGGGTTTGCGTATGCGACAGCTCTCCGGCCTGGTAGTTTACAGGCTCCCATTTTTGCCGGTAGGTAACCAAAATGCCAAAGTTAATGCTCCGTTCCTGCCTGTTAGCCGCATAAACGGTGAACGGGTAATCTTCTTTTATTCTTTGATTCAGTTCTTTCAGGATTTTGTGCAGGCGATCATATGGATTCTCTTCTTTGATTAATAACGAATTTGCATAGGCTACTATTTGCTCACCTTGGTTGTGTAATTTATTTCGGAATTCCTTGAACCTCGGACTTCTCGGAGATATTACAATGGTAGAATTATCATCAGTATATTTCGCCCGACCGCTGATTTTATTAACAAACTTTGAGATGCTCTCCAGATCCTTTCGAAGCCCGAGGTTTAAAACATTCCACTGCTCTTTGGTAATATTAAAAGCACGTATAACCGAGCCCGGAGGTTCGCTAAAATTTGCTTGTGTTATATAACTCAGAGTTAGATTCAGATGTTTGACAAACGATGCCGCATTTCCCTTTGAAGACCCGCTGACCGACGGATCTCCTCCCAATTCTACTATCTCTTTGTAAGCTTCTTCAGCCAAATCGATAATACCTTCATCGATGGCCTCTTCCCACACATGTTCAAACGCTATTTGAAGATTATGGAAATCGTGAAAAGACACGGTATCAGCCGGACCAACCCTGAATTTTAAAGCATCAATATTATTTTGGACATCCTCCTGACTTGCCCGTTTGGATTTTTTACTGACTCCAAAGGACACAAATTCTTCCGGGGATGTCTGTGTATCAACAAGGGAAGCAACATATTTTGGAATATCTTCGCTCGTAATGGTTTCTACTCCATTCCCACCGATATCTACTTCATCATCTGCTTCATCGCCTGAACCTCCATCAGTTTCTTCATCTTCTTTTCTTAAACATATATCTCCTAATGTTTTTTCTCTGCACAATTTAGCAATCGGATCATCCCTAAATAAAATTGTACTTATTCTTTCCTCCTGCTTTTCATTATCGTCAACTTCTTTAAAAATGACAGTGTTAAATTCTTCTTCTGATATTTCAAAAAAGTCTTCCGTGTCATCGCCGGAGAGTTCTTGTAGAGCTTCAAGCTTTTTCTCCGTGAGTCCGATAAATCCGGTCAAAGTATTATCCTTAAACTTTTGGGCGATTCCTGCTTTGACAACTTCTTCTGTAGCTTTCTTTACACTTTGTCCCGGCAACACAAAGTTTGTAGTATTTATTAACCCATTTTCAGGTTCCCCGGTGTCTTCTGTGGTTAAAATTGTGCGCCCGGGTACAAATGACAACGCTTTAATGAGTTCCGGTTTAATTTTTTTAGTAAATGTTTCCGTTTTTGTCTGAAGCGCTTTAAGCTTTATTTTCTGCTGCTTTTTAACTCCTGATTCTATTTCGGACTGAGCCTGATCAAATTTTGTAAACCTGTCGATTATATTACCCGGATCTTGGACTGTCTCTGAAGGAATTTCGATTTCTGCTTTTTCCAACTGCTCTTTGGTCAACCGTATGATATAACTTTCAAGACGTCCCGCATTTTGCCTTACTGACGGGACTGTTGCATACAGTATTCTCGAACTGAGGTCTTTACCGGACTCTTCAGGCGCCAAAACAAGGAGTAGAAAATCGGGACGTTTTTCCTCTTCATTTCGAATTCGAAATTCTTCATCCTCATAATCCAGCTCAAACTCTCCGCTTTCATTGGTGAGTATGGAACCGATGCGATCACCGAATGTTGCCAGGGATGGATTGTTTATGGTATTACTATCTCCACTCGGTTTAATAATCTCTTCCGGCTTTGTACCGGGATCCAGATCGTGAATAGCAATCAGAAGATCAGGTATCCCGATTCCGGTTTCTTTAAGTATGACTTTACCGGCAATTTTATTCATGATTGGTCTCTTGTGGTTTTGGTAATTAAGACGGTATTATATCTATGTATCCTTAATGCGTTGCTCAACGCAAAAAACTGACATCTTTTCCACTTTTTCCTAAAGGGTACTTGAGAGCTCCGAGGCTTTTTAAGCCCTTTAACATGCAGCGATGGAGTACAAAAACAAAATAGAGAAGCTGCTCATCGAGTTAAGTAACGGCTCGGCCAAAGCTTATAACAAGCTGTTTCTAATGGTTTATGATGAGCTTTGCGAGATTGCCAAGCATCAGATTGCGGGGGAATGGGCTGGGCATATCTACTCAAAGACCGACTTGGTACATGAACTATACTTAAAGCTGATTAAGCAAGAACAGGCAGATTGGAAAAACCGCAATCATTTTATTGCCATTGCCAGTCGATCCATGCGGCAAATTTTGATTGATCAAGCCCGTAAAAAAAAGAGAAATAAGCGAGGTGGTTCAAAGCAGCATGTCTCCTTTGTTGATGAAATCGTAGTGACTGAGTTTCAGGAAGATGAAGCCCTTCATATTAGCCATGCGCTGGACAAGCTCACTGAGTTTGACCGACGATTGGCAGAGATTGTTAAACTGCATTATTTCGGTGAGATGAACTTTGATGATATTGGTGTGCTGCTTGATATTTCTTCCCGGACCGTTTATCGGGACTGGTCCAAGGCACGTGGCTGGCTATACAAAGAGCTCACTAAGCAAAAATGAGTGGGTTAAGAATTGGAGTTAACAGGATTAAAAGACTAATATCTTCTAATGATACTCTCCTTAAAAAAAAGTAGCATATACTCTCAGATTATTACCCTCTCCCTTGATTAAAAAAAAAGCACTGATTGAAGCAGCTAAACCCAATTGCAGTTAACGACATGGCACTTAAGCTACACGCGAATGAATGTTGATTTGTTGAATAATGAAAACCAAAAGAGGGCAGGAGAGAGCAATGTACATCCACTTAATGCGTTGGTTATACGCCACTTCTATGCATTAATTCTGATCGCTATTCCACTCTTCTTTTACTCATCTCGTCAATCTCCACGGCTTCGTACAAATAGGATTGAAGAAGCTCCGGTTCTATTTCCTGAACAGAGTGAAAGGTTTTGGAACGGACATATTTTCTGTTTCCTCTTTCCAGATAGTTGATCTCATCAGATATCAGGTGACCCTGACAAAATCCAAGAGCTACCCCTGATGATATGCCGCCCCACGGTACAGAGGCAGGCCATACAAAACAGACTCTCGACTGTCTGTAATAAAAGGGGACATTGTAGGAGAGCTTTTCTTTACTATTGGAGATACATTCTAAGATAATGGCTCGCAAAGTTTCAACGATCTCACGTTCCTCCTCAGGAATGTAATCAAGAAACTCTCCAACATTTTTAAAGCTGGTATGCTGGAATTTATTCATTCAAAGATATTAACTCATAGCTTAACAATGCACTGAATGTGATTTATTTGATTTACCGGTAACGAAAGTTTCATAAATCTGTGTACCTAAACCAACGATACATATCAGAAGGATCAAGAAGCCAAAAATAAAACCTGCTTTGTAGGCTAACGTTTCATTTGAGAACATCGCAATTTGCAGATCGAAAAAGATGTCATCAATGAGTTTAATAACTAACACAACGAAGGCTGAAATTGTGAGTAGCTTTTTCATGAAACTCATTTTTTTAGTTCGGATTCTTACAATGAATACAAACCAAAAGGAACGAACGCAACTTGACGGCGTGGCTGGGATTGACTGTTGCTATATAAATTTTAGGGATTTTACTCTTCTGAATGGGCCGCAAGAAAATCGTTCACATCCAGCCAATGGATGAAAGCATCAAACCAACGATTGCTGGTTCGGTCCGGATTACCAAGGCCGAAGCCATGTCCGCCATTCTGATAAAGATGAAACTCAACCGGAATGTCTGCCTCGTACCAGGACTTGATTACACCAAACTGACCATTGAAGAGAAAATCATCTACGGCGATAACATTGAACATAGGCGGAGCGTCTTCTGGTACCTCGACCGGTCCCATACCACCATAGATCGGACCGATGAAGGCCAACTCCATAGTTTCTGAATTGAGCGTAGAATGCATCGTGAGACCGGCACCGGCCGAAAAACCGATCATTCCCAGCCGATCGGTATCCACACCCCATTCCTCAGCTCGCTCAACGATCATATCATAAGCAGCCTCGGCATCCTCAAGTTGGCTAGACAGGTCTCGGCGTGGCCGGCGCGGAGGTTCTTCATCCTCTGAATTGTCGGAAGTATCACTCGCTTCGGAGAAGGTTCGATTCATCGATTCTCTGAAATCGTCGAGCGACTCCGGGGTTGGGTGGAGACGATATTTAAGGACGAAGGCGGCGATTCCCTGCTCCGCAAGTGCTTCGGCTACTTCCCAGCCCTCGTTGCCCATCGACAACCACCTGAAACCACCACCCGGCGCAACGATAACGGCCGCTCCATTCGCCTTGTCCGCTTCAGGCAGGAAGGGAGTGAGAGTAGCCGCGGAGATATTTCGCGCCATCGGGTCACCCCACTGGCGGAACCATGTTTCGGGTGCCGGCTGATCCTCGACACCACCGGTATTAAGTGGAATAGCGTTTGGCTCATCAGGGGCATCAAGCGGGTAAATCGTCCCGTCTTGAGCCATGGAAGATGCGGTGAAAAAGAATGTAATTACAGTAAAGAAGAGGAAGGAGATCAGGTTTTTACTTTTAAGAAGATTCATAAACATACCATGTATAGTTAGGTGGTTGATATTTGTAATTTGTCTTGAAAAATAGCTTTTAGCTCAAACAGAATAACTGGATAGATAACCCAGAAGCTTTGCACAAATGATTATTGAACCAACAAATAACGAAAGAGGATGCTTAAAACCAAGAGCGGCATAGAATTGGCGCCTGTCCTCCGAAGTACTTCTACCTTGAAACTTTAGAGGGATCATTGAACCACAGCGTAGGAGGGAGGCACGTCCGCATAATGCTCAGGTTATAGAAGCTTTGTGGGTAGGTTCAGGAAGTAGTAAAAAAAAATGTGATTAAATACATTATTCAATATTTATACAGTGTTATAATTTCGCGATATATTTACGTTTCAAATAAAATTCATTTCTGTTTGTCTTTTTAACTTTTTTTATTCTGCTTTTAAAGCTTCTACAGGTTCAATTTGACCCGCCCGAATGGTCTGGGACAGGACAACCAGTAGCCCGACTATGGCAACAAAACCAAAGCCTATGCTTGTATTTATAAAGCTCAAATCAACATGACTGCCCATTTCTGCTCTTAATAAATTACTGAAGAACAAGCCTGCGGGAACACCTATAAGTCCGGCAATTAGGATAAGAATGCCAAAATCCCGGCTTATGGTCCACACCAGTTTTATGTTGCTTGCGC
>CAYRDO010000077.1:0-17407 GCA_964422985.1 uncultured Rhodohalobacter sp.
CGGGGGTGACTACTTTAGCTTCGTACACCTCATAATCGGATGGAATATCTACATCATCGGCACTGCCCACCTCTTCGATTACACCGTCGTTCACTAACACCACACCGTTTTGAATGGCATAGCCGCTGACTGTATAAACGGTCTCGCCTTTCACGGCAATTTGTGCATCGGTAGTTGTAATCAAACCGGATACAGCGATCAGAATAACTGCAATCAAACCGGTTAGACCATTTCTGAACTTCATAAAACTGTTCTCAAATAAATTCATGATTATCGGCCCTCCCCGTGAATGTGCATATTCGTAGTTCGGAAAATCTCGTAACCGCCGGTTGCATAATCCCGGTCTTCCGGATTACTTCGATCATAGACTTTTTCACCTTCAATCCATGTCTGCTCAACATGGGTATAAACACTCAGCGGATCACCGGAAAGAACAATGAAATCCGCATCTTTGCCCTCTTCGAGAGAACCTACACGATCTTCAATGTCCATCATTCGGGCTCCGGCAATGGTCAGAGCTTCGAGTGCTCCTTCGCGGCTCATTCCATTTCGAACGCCAAATGCTGCGGATCGAAGCAAGAATCGTGAATCAACGATGGGATCATCCGTATGAAATGCCACGTTCACTCCGGCATCTTCCAGGGCTTTTCCGTTTACATTTACCAGATTAATGGCCTCAAGCTTCCCGCCGGGCGCATCAACATTAATGATCGATGCATGAGCGCCGGACTCAGCGATTTCATCAGCTACACGATGCGCTTCACTCACGTGCTGAAGAACCAATCGGTAACCAAACTCCTCGGCCAATCGAATGGCGGTGAGGATATCATCATGGCGGTGGGTATGATTGTGAACAACTCGCTTTCCTTCCAGTACTTCAACGAGGGTTTCCAGCTGCAAATCACGGGCCGGCATTTCATCAGGATCACCGTCTGCATCTTCAATTTTTTGCTGATACTCTTGCGCTTTGATAAAAAGCTCCCGAACCATCGCAGCGGATTTTGCTCTCGTTCCGGGAGAACCGTTCTCACGAAGCGGATTGGTACCGTTTGCCATTTTGAGTCCGCCGTAAATTCCGGTTTCCTCATTTACGATCAGCATCTCTTCAATAGTGTCGGCAGGTTTCGGTTTCAGGTATACGGTTTGGCCGCTCATCAGAAGACCGGACCCCGGCATGATATTCACGCTGGTAATTCCGCCGGAAACCACTTTTCGAAACTCCTTACTTCGCGGATCGATGGTGTCCATAATTCGCACATCGGGGTGCAGAGATGATGAGTAGTCGCCACCGTCGCCCTCACCCACGTGGGAATGTGTGTCAACGAGTCCGGGCATAATTACTTTACCGGAAACGTCATGGATATCGGCGTTATTTGGGATGTCTGTATCGGCATCGCCCACGGCTATAATTTCGCCGTCCTGAACGATGAGTACTCCATTGTTGATCGGCTCGCCGGAGATTGGGATGATATTGGCTCCTGTAAATGCCTGCGGCGTGGATTGACCAAATGCCGCAAAGCTGCCCATAAGAACCATCATCAGCGCGAGCATCAGATGTTTGCTTACCTTCATACTTACTTACATTACTTATTATTGTTTTAGATTTGTGGGCACAATTTACAAAAAGCAGCAGCCAGAAAAAGAATTGCGTTTTGATAAAAGATGTAAGAGGAATTTTTATTTGGAAGACTAACGCAGTCTTTTGCTAAGACTGCTCACCGGGGTTTGGCGGATCTTGAGGAATTTGGTCTGTACTTCTGCTGATGGAAAGTTTTCTGATTTCTGGTGTTTGCCAAGGAGTTTGACAGTCTCGTTTTTTATCGTTGTTCATGATGAAATTGGATTTCATTAATCTCTTTGTGACTGTGAACCCGGCCCGAATGAGCCGGGATTTTTTAAATGACTTTTACTCATAGTTCAAGTTCAGTGAACCGCATTAATTACTTCAAAATGGTCAGTTTCCGGGTTATGATTTGAGCTCCCGCCTGCAGCCTGTATAAGTACACTCCGCTTGAGAGATTGCTCGCGTCAAAATTTACGTTGTGCCTTCCCGCTGCTACTTGTCCGTTGACCAGCGTTGCAACCTGCCGCCCAAGCATATCATACACCTCCAACCGTACCTCACTGCTTACAGGTAATTGATAACTGATTACCGTAGTAGGATTAAATGGATTCGGGTAGTTTTGAGCCAAAATGAATTGTTCGGGGGTCGCTCCCAGCTCAGTCATGCCGTCTACGCCTGCCGGAGTCACTAATAACTCGAAACGAGGCATTTTGCCGTCAGACCGGAGATCCGCGAAGTCTCCCAAAGACTTGGCGGATCTTTTATCGCTGGAGACCTTCATTGACTGGCGAGGATCTATCTCAAAACGATAATTACCTCCCTCTTTCAGTTCAATCACATCCCCAGTGGCATTATCTCGAAGGAAGTAATTTCCATCGAAAATATTTATAGCTGGCAGTGACCAATCCAACGTAAACTGTCCGGACTCTGTAGTGGTAATATCCAGCGGAATACGGAGTTTTTCATCTACCTGATCTGGCAGACTTTGCAGACTGTAGGAATTGTTGTCATCATCCAATGAATAGAACGAGAGGTATCGTTTGGCAAGTCCCGTCGAGCTGAGTTTAGGTGCGTCAATCAGATCGAGGCCTGAACTTGCATCCTCCTTCAATAAAATCCGCGTGGAGTTGACAAAGGTTTCATCGTCATTGCTCACGTTCATCGTTATCAGGAATTGCTCGTTCTCTTCCGATTGTTTGAAGTAGCCGTTAACGGTTCCTTCCATGTAAGCATCTTTTATGATCTTGTACCTGTTCTTTCCGTCACTTACACGAACCCAGTACGCCTGGAAGGGTGCGATCTCTACATCCCCTACGGAACAGCTTAAATTCTCGTATCCTCCATTGCCATCATTCGTAGCTGGATTCCACAAGTAAATATTATCAGCCACATCGGCTCGATCTGTCTTACAGAAATCAATAGCGATAGGATGAGGATTCCCCAGCAGGAAGAAGCTTTCATTGTTGTTCTCCTGGTTGTCTTGCATATCATCATAGAATAACGAACCCCCAAAAGAGCCATCTAACGGTTCCCAGTCTCTTGTTGAGCTGGTTAATGTTTTGGTAAAGCCATCTACTTTTCTTTTGATATCATCATCAGCATAGACATAGGCGATTGTGGCCTGTCCTACATTCATAGGATCAGAACTTTTATCAACCGGATCCCAGGCATAACTGTTGATATCAAGCGTTTGCACATTTACGAATGAAGCCGTTGGGCTATCGGAACCGATGAATCCTTGCGTCCAGATCGGCTCAAAGAAATCTCCCACCGTTTCATCGTTAACCGGTGAAGCTAAAAATCGCCATCCTTCACCCCCGGTCAGTTCAACCGATGTAGCTGCGAGGTCAATATTCAGTGTATAAGACTCTTCACTTTCCGTATCCCTATTGTCAATAATGGTAAAATCGAATGAACTGAAACTGTATCCATAACTATTGCTATTTGAATTCCATGTCAGCTCTTCGTTATCAATTTCATTTACTGGTATCACATCATCCACAGAAACGGGGGTTTTACCTTTATTCAGCTCCCCTTCAGTCGGCAATGATTTGATTTTAATAGAGTAGTTCTCCTCCGTAATTCCGAAATCAGATCCCGAAAAGATATGTGGACCGTCATTTCCGGCTAAAATCCGTTGATCACTTCCGGTTGGCGGAGGACATTTGAATGAATCTCCGGTTATATTCCAATTATTGGGCGATGAGGTTAATATGCTGCGGGCTTTTTCAGACTCACAATAGGTCAATCCTTCTGCGCCCATTTCTACACCACTTTGTACAGATTGAGACGCCCAGCCTTTCAAAGTCGCATCGTAATTTGCAGTGGAAATCGCCGAATTATCAAAGATTTCATCCATCTCGTCAGCACTGCTGATATTCCAACCGGCAAGATTTTGATTGAAGGATGTTGCTCCCCAAAACACTCCTCTGAGATCTGTGGCTTTGCCAAGCTTCCAATTGCTTACATCTTGATTAAATTCTACAGCACCATTAAACATATAATCAGGTGTTATTAGATTCTCAGTATTCCAATTTCCAATATCCTGATTAAACTTTTCAGCGTTTCTGAACATTGAGGACATATCCTCAACCTTGCTGACATCCCAGGCAACATATTCATCTGTAGTCCCTTCATTCACCACTTTTTGAGAGATATCCTGGTTGAACAATTCCGCTCCATTAAATACCCAGTTCATCTCTGTAACATTACTGGTATTCCAATCTCCTATGTATTTATTAAAGGATTTAGCGTTATAAAACATGTAGTTGATATTTTCAAAACTACTGGTTTCCCATTTCCCGATATCTTGGTTAAAGCTTTCAGCATCGGTAAACATATCTTCAGGGTTCGTTACATTACTAACATCCCACTCACCAATATCCTGGTTGAATTTATATGCCCGTGCAAATAGATGATTCATATCTTCCACATTACCTACATCCCAATGACCTATTGGCTCGTTAAATTTTTCCGCATAACTAAACATATATGCAATGCTTAATACCTGAGACAAATCAGGGGCATCTTCTGCAGGAACGGTTAGATTCTTCGCCCCATAGAAAGATCTCTCCATGGAAATCCATTCAATATCCCCCCATTGTTCTACTGTCAGGATTTTTTGTTTGTCCCCGTTGTTATCATTGTTGAAATAGATGCGTGGAAAGGTTCCGGTAATTTCTACCTGGTATGTTCCGGCTTCAGGAAATGTAATTGTAAGATCACCTGAATTTTCACTTTGTGAACCAAACACCGTGGCGTCTGAAATATCTTTCCAGTACACATCATAACTATATCCGTCCCCTTCAGTTGGAATCGTAATTTGATTGTTTTCGGATCCACCAGGATTGTCGGTTTTCCAGGTAGTGATAAACGGATTTGTATCTTCTACAGTAAGGGTGGCTGCTGCCGGTTGGGCGGCTGCTCTTCCGTCGCCTCCTGACCTGCTGCTGCCCCCGCTTAGTTGACTCGTCACATTTTCATATTCCCCGGCTGCCGCGTCATCAGGAATCAGCACCTTCACATCGAATGTGCATGATTCTTCAGCGGGTAGGCTACCGCCGGTAAAAGTCAACAAGCTTGTGCCGGACAGTTGTGATCCTACTCCACAAATATCAGTTTTGGGAAGATCCACTACTGTCAGCCCCGGAAGGGCAGCATCTAAATCATCTGTAAAAGAGATATTTGATAATGCTTCGGAAGGATTGTTTTCAATAGTAAACTCGAGAGTTGTATATCGGCCCGGAATCACTGAATCGTCCGTAAATCTTTTCGAGAAAATCACCTGCTCTGATATCAAAAGTCCGTCTGAAGCCGGATCAACTGCAATGGAACCTGAGTTTGAACCTGTAGCCGTAAGATTGCTTGTGGTGTTTACATAATCACCTACGGCTGCACCGGCCGGTACCTGGAGAGTTACTTCAAATGTACAGGATGTTCCGCCGGCTAAATTTCCGCCTGTAAATGTCAGCAAGCTTGTACCTGTTAGCGAAGAACCAGTACCACAAATGTTACTTTTCGGTAAATTGGTTGCCACTAATCCGGATAGTGCTGCATCCAAATCATCTGTAAAAGCTATGTCAGACAGATCTTCATCAGGTTCGTTATTGATGGCAAACTCAAGCGTAACAGTTCCGCCGGGTGAAACCGGGTCATCGAACGTTTTTGTGAACTCGATAATTTTCTGCTCGCCCTGGTGTTCATAAGCTCCAATATCGATAGTTCCGTTATTCCAAACTCTTGGGTTTCCGGCCAGGTCAATATCATTGGCAATATCACCTCCAACCCGTTCATATGAAGAATGATCACCGGCATCAATTGCATGGCTACGATTGCTCAGAGTTAAGTAATCAGAACTGGAAATATCTGTGCTTTCAAACTCGGGGTTTTTATGAATCGAATTGATTGACTGTATCGGTGAGCCTGCGATGCTACCTGATTCAGAACTGTAAATACTGTAATTCAGACTCAGCTCGCGGCTTAAATTATTGTAAAGATCATTTCCTGAAGCTGAGGAGCTGTTATTCCAAATTATTGAGTTATTAATGTTTGTGGTTGAAGCATTAATGTATAGACCACCCCCGTCGCCAGATGCTGAGTTATCGCTGACAGTTACATTTGTAAGCATCAGGTTTCCGCCACTACTATTCATGGCTCCGCCAACTCCTGTGGCCATGTTATTCCCAAATAATCCGTTTGTAACCCTGAGTGTACTTCCACCGGTATGGACAAGTGCTCCGCCGTTGCCTGCAGTATTCGCAATGAATGAAATGAGGTTGAGCGAAAGATTTGCTGAAGAGTTGTAAATGCCGCCTCCGGAGCCGGATGCTGCATTACCTGCAACTTTCAAATGAGTAAGGGTTGGCGTTCCGGCATCATTATAAATTCCAGCTCCATTTGCGTTATCAGTACTTCCATCTGCCAAGCCGCCTGTAATGGTAAATCCGTTCAGTTTGGCTGTACTATTCGTGCCTGAGCCGGTAACTACATGATAGGAATTATTACCTGTTATATGATCTGTTTGTGAAGCTGATTCAGTATTTGAATCTGAATCATCTGTTGGGGAAAATGTATTGTCATTTCCGTCAATATCTCCGCTTAAAATAGTTTGATTGGTTTGCCATTCTCGTTCATTCAGGGATGATTCGTAACCTGCAAAACCACCAAAAACTTCAACTCCATTAGAAAGTTGGAATGTAGCCGTTCGGGTTGTCGGGTCTCCTGTGGGATAGTATATGCCATCCGCTACCCAAATCTGTAAGGCACCATTTGTTTCATAATCCCAATTTGAACTTGCCCAGTTTAGTGCAGTATTTAAACCGTTTACAGCATCTTGCCAGGAATTTCCAGTTTCTCTGCCATCCGTAGCGCTTTTGTCAACAAATAAGATGTTGCCATTTGGGGATAATTCCAGAACCAGATGCAGGGTACTTTCTTTTTGAATGTTATAATCAGACAGCGTCCTTCCATCCTCTAGTTGTTTCCCTGCAAAAATTAACCTTTGAATGTCCGGTGGAATGCCTTCTTTATCCTGAATTTTTTGCTTTACATTCTCAATGGTATCCGCTGGCTCTACATCAAGCGTAATCGTTTTTCCGGTTAGCATTTTAACAAATATCTGCATTGACAGAGCTTGCGATGCAATACAAGTAATGAGAATGGTAGTTAAGAACAGGCGCCTTACGTATCTTTTTATCATATCAGATCTGGTTTGAATAGTTCTCTAATCTTTGAATGACGGGCAGGATCTCTACGCAAACCACGACAAGAGATCCGAACGAGAACCGAACCCTCAAGCCATGCTTGAACAGGGAATTACAACTACGAAAGAGCCTCTTTTAGACCAAAAAGACTAAATCCGCCGAATGTACTTAGACCAACGGAAAGCGATAGATACTAACCTGAACAGTCCCCTTTTTTTGTCCCGCTTATAGCCGCCCGTTTTGCCTGTATTTATTTAAAAAATCCCAACCGAAATCAATCGGAGATAATCATTAAGATTTACTTATTAGATGACGGGCCATAGATACGTAATAGATTTTTTAAAATCCAGAAAAATACATCTCATCTTGATGCCTTGAGCACCAATTTACAGCTAACTCTCTATGGATTATAGACTTGCTTATCACAAAAAAATAAACCCGATGCGAACTGAATCACATCGGGTTTAAAAGTCATATAAATGTTGAGACTATTTTACTGCATTCGCAATCTTATCTACATAGTCTAATTTCTCCCATGTAAATTCATCTCGGCCAAAATGACCGTATGCGGCTGTTTTTCTGAATCCGGGGGTTTTCAGTTTCAGCCGCGAAATGATTCCGGACGGGGTCAGGTCAAATACCTTCGATACGGCATCAGCCAGTTTTACATCACTGACTTTCCCGGTTCCGTAGGTCTGTACGTTCACTGAAACCGGATCTGTTACGCCAATAGCATACGCTAACTGAACCAGGCACTCATCAGCCAAATCAGCCGCTAGAATATTCTTGGCAATATGTCGTGCGGCATACGCTGCACTGCGGTCTACTTTGGAAGCATCCTTCCCAGAAAATGCACCGCCGCCGTGGGCGCCGCGGCCACCATAGGTATCGACAATAATTTTTCGGCCGGTGAGCCCTGTATCTCCGTGGGGGCCGCCGATTACAAAATTACCGGTTGGGTTTACGTGTAAAATCGTTTCATCATCAATCAGTTCAGATGGAATCACCGAAGAAATCAGATGCTTCTTAATGTCTTCCTTGATTTGCGATTGCTCTACTCCCTTATCATGCTGTGTAGAAATAACAATTGTATGAACTCTTTTAGG
The DNA here is from genome assembly GCA_964422985.1 of uncultured Rhodohalobacter sp. Taxonomy (GTDB): domain Bacteria; phylum Bacteroidota; class Rhodothermia; order Balneolales; family Balneolaceae; genus Rhodohalobacter. Next base: position 8,373 of record CAYRDO010000077.1, read on the forward strand.
ATTGTTATCGTCATCGTATTCAACGGTTACCTGGCTTTTGCTATCGGGAGCAAGGTAGGGCATCTCTCCGGATTCTTTCCGGATATGGGCAAGCTTTCTCAATAGATCGTGTGAGTATTGAAGAGACATGGGCATATAGGAATCGGTTTCCTTTGTGGCATATCCAAACATCATACCCTGGTCCCCGGCACCCATATCTTTATCTTCACCTTCATCCACTCCCATCGCAATATCTTCACTCTGATTATGAATCGCAGAAATCACTCCGCAGGAATCGGCATCAAAACGGTAGCTGGGTTTTGTATAACCGATATCGCGAATCACCTCTCTTGCAGTCTCCTGTACATCTACATATGCCTCCGTTCGAACTTCACCGGAAAGTACTACAAGGCCGGTGGTAACGAGTGTTTCAACAGCAACTCGGGAATCGGGATCCTGTTCAAGCATGGCATCTAAAATAGCATCAGATATCTGGTCAGATACTTTATCGGGATGCCCTTCGGAAACCGATTCTGAGGTAAACAAATATTTCATAAAAATAGTATTGGTTTGAAAATCATGGTTAGCACGTCAAAGCGGCTCAATGTACAAAAATTCTGAGCATCTTTCATGGTTCTGTGTCCAACTTTTGCTACTACGCTCGTTAAAATTGCTTCGTTCTGGCTTAGTTATAGAATCCGAAACAATTTTTAGTTATTGTGGTTGAGTCACTACAATCTAAAACCTCTTCATCCACCCATTAAATGATCAAAAAGATAACAATTCTGTCCATTACGGCTGCTTGTTTACTCTTTGTGATGGCTGCCTCCTGCGAATTTAGTTTTGTTGAAAATCGGCCTCTGGGAGGCGGTTTATCCTCCGAAGATGTGGATACTGCAGAATTGCAAAAAGCCGGAACAAACACTCCACAGGATCTTTTTTCTGATTTTCTTGAGATGACGGAGGAAGTGAGCACGATGGGACAATCAGAAATAGATAGTCTAAGTAATGATGAGCTTTTGGATGTGGCCGGACCGATTCAACTGGCAACTGAAAATACCACCTACTTTTCTGATGAAACTCTCGACCAATTAAATGAACCACTGCAGCAGCTGGATGAAGATTTCTCTTCGATGAATGAATCCACACACATGCAACTCAGCAGCCAAATAGAGGATCAATTGAGTTCAAATGGCGAAACAGGAAAAAGTACAGAGGAGATCCGGGAGGTTTTGAAACTCCTTTCTTCCGGTAATTATGATTTGGCGTGTGGAGAGGTTTTTAATCGCAAAGACACTCATATTCTTCTTGGAGTCGGTGATTCATTTAATATTGCCAATCAAATTTGCCCGGCGGGTTCTACATTTTTTGTGATACCCGGCGTGCATAGCGGTCAATCGGTTCTTAGTGCAAAGCAAGGGAACAAATGGATTGGGTTAAGGGGCGCCATCATGGATGGAGAGGATTCGGTATACCGGGCATTTAGTGGGGAGTTCAGTCAAGTTAGCATAGCATGGATTGAACTTCGCAACTATCATCTTCACGCAATCTTTTCAGCGAATAATCCGTCGGACATTATCATCACTCACTCTACGTTTCGAAACATTGCCCCGGATTCATCCGGACAAGATTATGGAGCAATCAAGCTTGATAATGCTTCAAACATTACGGTAAGCCATTCCTATTTCGAAAATACTGCATCTGCTGTGCGATTCCGGTTCAGCAACGGTCCGCTGGAAGTGGTAGAAAATGAAGCCCTGAATATTGGCCGAAACTTCTTCCAATGCGGCGATTGCAGTGGCTCGGGAATTCGTATCAACAGAAATTCGATGGAGCGAACCGATCCATACGGCGTGGCTGTTCTTGAAGATTGGATCAACTTATTCAAATCAAATGGCGACAGCACCAACTGGATTCAGGTGAACAACAATCGCGCTCGCGGGCACAGTCTTTCCGGAAGCGGTTCGTTTATCATGCTCGGAGATGCCGGCGGGAGTTATCAAGAAGCCGTGGGAAATGTCGGCGTTAATCCCGGGCAGGTTGGAATAGGTATTGCGGGCGGACATCACATCAAAGTGGAAGGAAATTCCATGTACAGTACTGCCTGGGATTCCAGCAATGTGGCTTATTATTCGGCCCTCTATTCTCCCAGTTGTGGAGATCACCAATTCACATCCAACTCGGAATCATTCAAATCAAACCGAGCCCACTGGACTTGTGGCGACCGTTTCAATTGTCATAATCCACCCACTCTGAACAATGCCTGGACAGACGGAAAGTGTGGAATTCAACTTGATGAACTTCGTAATAACATAACCGTTGACAGGTCGATGGGGCCGGACATCTGGAACGATTGGTAATTCAAATTCTATGAATTGAAAAGATCGGATTCGCCACGTTCAGGATCATCTTTTTTTACTCCCAGGTATTGGTATGATTTTGCCGTTGCTACTCGTCCCTTTGGCGTTCGTTGCATAAATCCCTCTTTGATCAGAAACGGTTCATACACCTCTTCAATCGTGCCTTTGTCTTCGCCTACGGCAACGGCGAGTGTTCCCAACCCTACCGGGCCGCCTTTATAATTTTCGATGATCGCTTTCAAGATTCGGATATCCATCTCATCCAAGCCATTTTTATCTACATCCAGGGCGTTGAGGGCTTTATCAGCGATGGCGTCATCAATCGCATCGAGGCCGTCCACCTGGGCAAAATCGCGAGTTCGGCGGAGCAGTTTGTTCACAATTCTGGGTGTTCCCCGGCTTCGTCTCGCAATTTCATACGCTCCTTTATCAGTAATCCCAAAATTTAAAATTCCGGCTGTTCGGTGTGCAATGAGTTGAAGAAGTTCAGCGTCGTAATAATCGAGCCGCATATCGATCCCAAATCTCGCACGAAGTGGTGCGGTAAGCAGACCTTTCCGGGTTGTGGCTCCAACGAGAGTAAAGTGGTTGAGCTCTATCTGAACGCTTCTGGCATTCGGGCCGGAGTCGATCACAATATCCAGCTTGTAATCCTCCATCGCCGAATAAAGATATTCCTCGATGACGGGATTGAGCCGGTGAATCTCATCAATAAACAGCACATCTCCTTTTTCAAGATTGGTTAGAAGTCCGGCCAGGTCTCCCGGTTTTTCGAGGACGGGACCTGTTGTCGGTTTGATTTGTACGCCCATTTCCCTCGCAATAATAAATGCGAGTGTTGTTTTACCAAGACCGGGCGGGCCCGACAGGATAACGTGATCGAGTGCCTCCCCTCGTTTTTTCGCAGCTTGTACAAAAATGGATAAATTTTGGATAACTTTTTGCTGTCCTACAAATTCCTGCAGAGATGACGGACGCAGTGATTCTTCGAGTACGGGGTCTTTTTCTTCCGGATTCAAAAGTGGATTTTGCAATTTAATTCCTTCGCAAATGTTTAAACTAAGTTAATCTTATAATAATTAACTTAGGCTTGAATTTCAGTGATCTTGGGAGCTGTATTCCAGATATTATTTTTTCTAACCATTTTTTATCTATTGAAATTACATTGAGAATAATAGGTTGACACTGAAAACACCCAAAAAAAAGTAAGTAACCGTGTAAATATTAGATTGTCAATATGCCAAAATCGTCAGATACAACAGATCAATTAGAGTTCGATCCGATTGATTTACAAAAAATAAGAAAGAAGACAGATGCCAACCCTGTTAAAAATGAGATTTTATCACAAAAGGGGATGCAGAAAGATCTTACTCCCACAGATCTGAAAGTTTTTGGAAGCGAATACTTTACAAATTACGAGGTCAGTTGGCTTAAATTCAACTGGCGGGTGTTAGGTTTGGCAAAAGACACCAAGATGCCCCTGCTGGAAAGGGTACGGTTTTTAGGTATTGTGTGCTCGAATCTTGATGAATTTTTCCAAAAGAGAGTGGGTGGTTTAAAGCGCCAGATTCATGCGGGGGTTTCTGAATTAACTGTTGACGGACGCACGCCGGAAGAACAATTGCAGATCATCCGCAAGGAAGTAAAAAAGATGATTAAGCATTACAGAAGGTGCTACCTGGATGATCTGTTACCGGAACTGCAAAAAAGCGGAATTCAGATCAAAGAGTACTACGAATTGGATAAATCACTTCAGGAAAAAGCTGATGAGTATTTCGAAAAGCAGATCTATCCAATTATCACTCCCCTGGCGGTGGATGAAGCTCACCCGTTTCCATTTATTTCCAACAAGAGCCGCTCACTGGCCATCAAACTTCGAAATTCAGAGACTAATGAACTTCTTTTTGCACGAATCAAAATTCCTGCAAACCGTTCTCGCTGGATTGAACTTGACCGGTCTGACAACAAAGTGATTCTTTTGTCAGTCAAAGATCTTATCAAAGAAAAAATTAACCGGTTCTTTCCGGGAGTTGAAGTTCTCTCAGCAAATGTTTTCAGGGTAACCCGAAATGCCGATATTGAACGAAATGAAGAAGAGGCTGATGATCTTCTGGAAATGATTGAGGAAGAACTCAGAGAGCGGCGATTTGCAGAAGTTGTTCGGCTGGAGATCGACAATAATATGCCTCTCGATGTAAAAAAATATCTTTACTCGCATCTCAATGTTCATCAAAATGAAGTATTTGAGATGGATGGGCCTATCGGCCTGGCCGATTGTATGCAACTCTTCGATTTAGAGGGGTTTCAACATTTGAAGTTAGACCCCTGGGTTCCCACGTTGCACCCTGTTTTTCGTCATCCAATCGACGAAGAAACACCCAGCGTGTTCGAAGTTATCAAGAAAGGTGATTTTATTGTTCACCATCCCTATCACAGTTTTGAGTCATCTACACAACGATTTGTAGAGGAAGCTGCAAGAGATCCCAAAGTCCTTGCCATCAAGCAGACGTTGTACCGGACTTCTAGCGATTCTCCACTAATGCACGCCTTAATACGTGCCGCCGAAGCCGATAAACAAGTGGCTATTTTGATTGAACTAAAAGCACGGTTTGATGAAGAGAGAAATATTAGCTGGGCACAACGTCTGGAAAAAGCCGGCGTGCATGTGTCTTATGGAATTGCGGGGCTGAAGATCCACACCAAACTTACCATCATTGTGCGGGATGAACCAGATGGGCTCCGAAGCTACGTTCATATCGGAACTGGGAATTATCACCCCGATACAGCGCAATTATATGAAGATCTGGGGTATTTCACATGTAATGATGAGATCGCTTCTGATGTGTCAGACGTCTTCAATTTGCTAACCGGCTATGCACCGAATCAAACCTTTCAAAAAGCGTTTGTAGCTCCCAAGCACCTGCGAAAAAACATGATGGAGCTGATCCAAAGGGAGATCGACGAAGCCAGGGAGGGACGACCTGCAAAAATTATTGCTAAAATGAACAGTCTGGAAGATCCGCTGATCATTCAAAAGCTTTACGAGGCGTCGCAGGCCGGGGTCAGTATTGATATGATTGTAAGAGGTGTTTGCCGGCTCATTCCTCAAAAAGAAGGTCTGAGTGAAAATATACGGGTTCACTCCATTATTGGACGATTTCTTGAACATTCCAGGGTCTACTACTTTCACCATGGAGGTGATGATCTTTACTATATGGGATCAGCTGACTGGATGCACCGTAACCTCGATGCACGGGTCGAAGTGCTGGCACCGATTGAACATCCACGCCTGAAAAGGTACCTGGAATTTATGTGGAGTATTTATCTCCGTGATAACGACCAGCGCTGGGTAATGAAATCGAACGGCAACTATCGTAAAGTGAAACGAAATAAGGATGAGAAAAAGATTGCCACGCACTCTTATTTAATGGCTCACACAAAATCTCATTCCGAACCTATTCCGCGATCTTATAAAACAGAATCTGACTAGATCGTTCTATCCACCCATCTCACTGGGTGTATCCTCAGAAATGTTTCCCAACCGTTTATCTAGCTTTTTCAGCAGTGATAAAGCTGCCGATTGATACCGGCCATCCATGCTGTAAGCGCTAAACACTGCTTCTCTTGCATCCTGAGGTTGATTGAGATTCAATAATGCATTGCCTAAAAACCACCAGGACTTCTCAATCTGGTAATCCTCAATACCTTCAATTCCTAATATCGATTGAAAGTGGGCACGCGCAGAATCGTAATTCCCGCTGTTGTAAAACAAAATGCCCAGATTCATCTCTATTCGAGCTTGTTGCTGGTTATCAGGAGATTGGCTCAAAAGCTCTTGAAATTGTCCGATCGCTTCTTCTGTCTCTCCATTATAGGCGGTGGCCAATGCATCGTTAATTGCTACATCTAAATTTTCGGTAGGCGTTTCTACAGATCGAAGGATCTCTGCACCAATTAAGTTGGATTGCTCAATTTCATTGAGGGCCAAATCGGGTATCGATTGCTGTTGCTCAAAACTAAAAAACTGTAAACTTACAGCTAATATTACGGCAGCCGCTGCTGCGTAGAACCAAACCTTATAATCCCCAAAGGAAGATTCAGATGAATCACGCGGGTTCTCCTCCTTCGTAAAGTTTGGTTTCTTCTGCTTTTTTATGAGACTGCGCAAATGCACCTCAGTCTCAAACCAATCGTACCATTCCGGATATTTCAGAAATTGCTTCCACAATTCATCAATTTCCTGCTGGGACAGCTCGCCCTTAATATATAGGTCAATCTGCGTTTGTAGTTTTATTTTTTCTTGATCGTTCATTTTTTTGGGGTCGTTCACTCCGGTTTTTTTGTACTATTTGATAGTACCTCTCGTACGTATGAACCGGTTTTTGCCATTTCCTTACAAAATTTTTTCATTTTCTTAGAAATATTGTTGTACACACTCCTGTAACTGCTGTATTACCCTATGTTTACGAGTCCAGGCATTATTCAGAGAAATATCAAAATATTCAGCGATTTCCTTTGAATCGGCATTGGGGTGATCAAAAAGAAAGGTGATAAGATTCTGGTAGTGACCTTTCAATTTTTCAATGCAGGATGAGAGAATAGATTCTTGGTCCTCATTTACCAAATTCCAAACCTGGTCTGCTTCTGAGACCAGCTCCTCTTCGATTTCCGCAAATTTGTCAAGATCAAAATCGCGAACAATTTTATAATAGCTGTGTCGAGCCCCTGAGAGCATGTACGACAATAAGCCGGAAGGACTCTTAATCTCATCGTTCTGAATTTTTGGAATCACGTATTCAAACATTTTTTGAACCGCATCTTCCGCATCCTCCGGACTGGCATCCACTTTTGAAATTAAATATTTCTCCAGAATAGGAATAGCTTCTGCACACATTTTATTTGCAGTTTTCATGTCGCCCCTTTTTACTGCATACACCAACTCTGAATAGTCCATATGTCCCAAAGATTTAATTACCCACCCCTGAATATAACAGATACCCTTTTTTGAGCAAATTAAAAATGGACTTTTTGAAGCTTTAGCTCACTTATTTGTAAGTAAATGCATTCATTTGATGATATTTTTATTCCTGAGGCTGATATATCCATCGCCGGCGATAATGATATGATCCACAATCGGAATGCCCAACATATCACCAGCATCGCAAAGTCGTTCAGTAAGATGAATATCTGCTTGGGATGCTTCCAAATAACCAGAGGGATGATTGTGGACAAGAAGAATGGAGTTGGCTTGATTCAAGACGGCCTGGCGAATTACTTCTGCCGGTTCTACCACAGTTGCAGTGCTTCCGCCTGAACTGATCTTTTTATAACCGGTTAGAACTTTTGAGTTGTTTAGAAATCCCACATAGAACTCCTCGTGTTTCAGATCTCTCAACCGTGGCATAAAATAAGCCGCTGCCATTTCGGGCGTCGTAATTTTTATTTCATCGCCCAGCGATTCCATCTGAATTCTGCGGGTTAGCTCAAACACAGCTTCCAGTGTGAGGGCTTTTACTTTCGCTATTCCGGGAATAATCTTCAGTGCTTGCCAATCCTGTTTGGAGAGGTTTCGAAGACCTTGAAACCGATCCAACAGAGCTCGTGAGGTATCAACAACATTCATCCCTTTTGAGCCGGTTCGCAACAAAATGGCGAGAAGTTCGGCGCTAGAGAGACTTTCTGGTCCATACTTAAGCAATTTCTCCCTCGGCTGTTCCTCGGGATGCATTTCACGTACCGTTTGTCCTTTGTATTGATCAGGATCAAATTCTTCCAGTTCCATAAACCTTTTTATAAGTATGAACTGGAAATGAGGATTTCCTTACAGAAAAACTTTAAAAACAGTGGAACCGACTAACCGAAAAGTGTTATTACCTGCGAATAATCAAAAAATTCCTGCGTTTTTCGGTTCTTCTGTTGATCTGTTTCTTGATTTCTTACTCCGGCCCACCCATCAATGGTTCATTAATTGCGCGGATGCTGGAATTGGGTAAACCATCGGGATAATTCTCTTTGCTCATATTCAAAGCATCAATTACGATTTCGAGGTGCATCTCCTTGGAGTTTTCGTAAAATGTCTGTGCATCGCCACTGAGTTTTGGCTTTCCGTGGAGCGGTTTGTCACTCACACAAAGAAGTGTCGCAAATGGAATTCTATACCTGTAGCCATTTGTAGCCACTGTAGCCGACTCCATATCGATCGCCACACTCCGGCTGATGTGAATCTCCTGAACGGTTCTCTTCTTAATAAATTCCCAGTTTCGGTTTGCAGTCGTGTAAACCGTCCCCAACCGGTAGTTACGCTCTTTTGAATCAAGTACCTCTTTCAAGTATACATTCAACAAATGATTTGGAGTAATCGGAATATTCAATGGAAGAACATCATCCAATACTCCATCAGCCCGCAAGAATCCGGTTGCCAATACAAAATCTCCGATATCCTGGTGATTTCTCAACCCCCCGCAATGTCCTACCATCACCATCGCATCGGGACGCAGAACGGCTACGTGATCTGAAATGGTTTTGGCATTCGCCGGGCCCACACCAATGTTTACCAGCGTAAACCCTTTATTTTCCGGTAATTTATGATGATACGCCGGCATCTGGACGGATCGATTTGGTTTCACACAATCCGGATAGAGATTTTGAAAGACCTCCACATGCATATCATAATTGGTAAAAAGTATATATCGCTGA
>CAYRDO010000078.1:0-17251 GCA_964422985.1 uncultured Rhodohalobacter sp.
CTCTTTCTGTTGCTGAGAGAGTTGAATAAGCTCGACGAGGTTCAGAAAATTCAGCACGGTTACGGATGGCTGTACGAGCCCGGAGATTGGGATATTATTCATCTTCATTGGCCTGAATTGTTGGTGAAATATCAACTGGCGGATATGTCGAGAACGGATCTTCTGGAGGATCGACACTTTGAAAAAGCGCTGGATGCTATCAAAGCGAAAAAGAAGAAGGGCGCCCGGGTAATGTTGACCGTGCACAATGAAAAACCTCATAAAGACCAGACCGGAATTTTTGATCAGTTCTACAGGGATATTTATAAACTGGCTGACGGATTCATCCACCTGGGAGAATTTTCAGGAAGCATCTTGAACAATGAGTTTGCCGATGAGGTAGAGAAAAAACCAACATTTACCATTCCTCACGGGGATTACAGTTTTTTCCCCAATGATAAGGAACGGGCTCAGTGTAGAAAACAGCTCGATATCCAGGAGCATCAAAAAGTCCTGTTGTCGTTTGGCGCTGTTCGTTCAAAAGATGAACTGGAATTGGGGATCGATGCATTCAAAAGAGCGGATATTGAGAATAGTATCTATTTGATTGCTGGATCGATTCCAAACCCGTATCGCTCAGAACCGGACCACTATGTTGTCCGAAAAAAATTGTACACCAACATGTTTAACCGTCGCATCCAAACCCACGAGAAAACGATCGCTTTTGAAGATGTGCAGGTCTACATGAAAGCGGCCGATCTTGTCTTCATTCCTCGGTTTAATACCCTTAACTCAGGAAATGTGGCCCTGGGTTTTACCTTCGGGAAAGTTGTTGCGGGTCCTGGATACGGTGTAATTGGTGAAACGTTGAATAAGACCGGCAATCCGGTGTTTGATCCCATCGATCTGAACTCTGTGAGTGAAGCAATTGCCAACGGTTTTGAGTTAGCGCATGACGGCCACGGAATCAAAAACAAGGAGTATGCGAACAAACATATGCAGTGGAAAGACATTGCGTCTGATACTCTGAAAGCATACCGGGTATTGTGATATCTATATAGAAGAGATCCGCGAAGTTTTAGAAACTTCGCGGATCTTAGATTAAATGAGCTTTTGCGTTTATGAATCAACAGAAAGGAAACAATCAACTCCCATTCGTATCGGTCATTATTCCATTTTACAATAACCAGGATGAGGTGCTCAGGATTGAAGAGAAACTGCGAAATCAAACCTATCCTTCAGAAAAGATCCAACTCATTTTTATTGATAATGGCTCTGATAATCTGTTCAGTTTCCCGGAGTCGTTTTTGGCGAAGAATATTTTTCTGGAAGAAGATGATTACCCGAACAGTCCGTACTCAGCCCGGAATCGCGGAGTTGAGAAATCAGAAGGAGAGATCATTGTATTTGTAGATGCGAATTCAACTCCTGAGTCCACTTGGCTTGAGGAAGGTGTCAGATCTCTTTTAGAATCAGGTGCTGATTTAGTGGGAGGGAATGTTCAGTTCAATTTCCAGGATCATATTACGGCCGGAAAAATTGTGGATGCGCTGACATCCATCAACATGGAAAAGGCCATTCAGGAACGAGGAGCGGCGTACACAGCCAATCTCTTTGTAAAGAAAAAGGTGTTTGAGGAGGTCGGTTTGTTTGAAGAGGGAGTGAGGTCCGGCGGAGATGTTCGGTGGACTCTGAAAGCGAAAGAGCACGGATATTCAATCCGTTACTGTAAACATGCGGTCGTGAGAAAATATGCCCGATCGGCTGGTAAACTGTATCAGAAGAGAATCAGAACGGGGAGAGGATATTTTTACACGTGGAAGGATGAACCGGAACGAAGAATATGGTTCTACAATTTTTTTCGATCTCTGAAACCGCCGTCCATTTCAAAAATAAGAAACCTGAATCCGGACAGATATCAAACCGAGTTTGAGAAATATTCGTTTGTAGTTTGGATTCATTACTATCTCTCCGGAATTGTGGAACAACTCGCTTTTATCTCTCAATATTTCCGGTCTAAGCTATCAGGAAACTGATTTTTGGCATCTACTGAACCAGAATCATTTTTCGGCTGGACGCCCTCCCGTTTACTTTGATTCTGTAGAGATAAACTCCCGAAGAAAGTCCGGAAGCATTGAAATCAGCTCGATAATTTCCGGGTGACCGAAACTGGTTAACCAAGGTCTGAACTTTTTTACCCGCCAAATTATAGATCGATAAGTCCACATTTCCCTCTTCTTCAATAGAATAGTGGATAACCGTAGAATTATTGAATGGATTGGGATAATTCTGATCCAGGTAAAAGAGCGATTCTTTTTCAAGTTCAGGAAGCTTGGCATCAGTGAGTTCACGGTAGCGGATGATGGCCTCAAGAAAGTAATAATCAGCGTAAGAGGTACCTAAATTTCCCTGTCCCCGGTGTCGTGTTGATTTGTCCAAAATCGAACTGATGGTCGAGTTTTTGGTAAGATATTCATCAGAGGATAACGATTGCAGGATTTCAACCGCGGTGTTGAAATATTTTTGGTTGCCGGTAAATGTGTATAGTTCAAACAAGCCGGAAGCGGCAATTGCAGCAGCGGACGCATCTTTGGTACGAACGGAGGGTTCAGGCTCGAGAAAATCATAAGGAGGTACAAAATCATCCGGAAGGTTATCGATGAAATAGTCGGCACTGGCTTTGGCTCCTTCTAAAAATTTTTCCTCTTTTGTGAATCGATAGATCGTCGTAAATCCGTATATAGCCCACGATTGTCCTCTCGTCCACACAGATTCAGGTGCGTATCCCTGCAGCGAATCTTTCCAATTCACGGATCCATTGTCCAAAAAATCAACCACGTGGTAGGTGCTGCCATCGTTACGGAGATGATGTTCCAGACTGGTTTCTGCGTGACGGTATGCTATATCGTACCAATCTTCCTTGCCAACATCTTTCGCCGACCAAAAGAGCAATTCAAGGTTCATCAAATTGTCGATGATTACGGGATAATTTCCGACCCACTCCCATGATTTAATCGCTCCAATTTCAGGATCAAACCGTTTTGCCAGGGTAGCCGCCGCCTGGATAATTGTTTTCTGATAATAACGCCCTTCCTCAATTTTATATGCGTTGCCGTAACTATTGAAAATTCGGAAACCGGTATCATGATCCGACGTTCGGTACGCCTCAGATTCCAGATCTCTTGTCCATTGTTTGGCATGATCTCTCCAAAAAGAGTCTCCGGTTAGTTTGTACAAATACCACATGGAACCGGCAAAAAATCCGCTTGTCCACCGTTCCCGTTCTAAATAATCTTCCACCCACTGCCCGGTCTGTTTGTCGGTATGTGCGGGATGAAGCCTGGAATTGTAAGAGAGTTCTTCCAGGGTTTCTCTCATCTTTGTTTCGGCATGTTCAAGCACATCTTGGTACATCTGATAAGACTTCAACCCATTTTCAGGAGACTCTTGAGCATAGAGATTCCCGCTTTGCAAAGAACAAAACAATGCAACCAGAAATAAAAAGAAGATAATCCTCTTCATGATATAGAAAATGTCTGTAGTTGTACCTGAGATGGTAGAATCATCAAAAAAATAATCTTTTGACTTATATTTTTCACAACAAGAAAGTAAAAAAATATAGCTCACCAGATCGAAAAAAGTACTGTCCTGCAAGAATTCAGAAATTTGTCTCACACTCAGGTTCTTTTATAAAGCTATCCTTTATGAAACCAGTCGGTTATTCCATATCATCAAAAAAACAACTGAGTAAAAACGGCAATGGATTGATTTATGGATCTCAGACAGATAACGGATCGATTAAAAAACCTGCCCACCAGGAATAAACCGTATATCTTCTTTTTGCATATACCAAAAACGGGTGGGACCTCTACCATCCATGCGCTTTGGAAGAGATATCCGTTCAACTTCTTTAAGGTTAATGCCGGGAGTTCGTTACAGGCTGCGGAGCGGAAATACGGTGAGAAATATGAGAGTTTTGAGCAATGTTATGATCTCCGGGAGTCGGTTGCTGCCTACGCTATGGAAGCCGGGTATAAATGTATTGCTGGGCATATTCCGTACTCCCCAAATCTTTTTGACCATCCTGAGAATAAATATTTGCTGATGACAATTCTGAGAGATCCCGTTCAGCGGTTTATCTCCAAGTATTTGTACAACTATCACAAGTCGAGTGAGCATTGCAAATTTGAAATGAGCTTTTCGGAGTACCTGGGTTCCGAGATGGGCAAGATTTCCGGACGCGAGTATCTGCGATATCTGAGCGGTAAATCTCTCAATGACGAGGAATTGTCTGAATCTGATTTGCTGAAGCGGTCCAAAGAGAATATCAAAAAAATTGATCTGATTGGGTTTCTTGAGGATCTCGATTCGTTCAGTTCATCGTTTCAAAAAAAGACAGGGATCAAACTTCGAATTCCTCACAAGAATCGGACAAAAGATCTGGTTGCCGAACAATCTTTTGATAAGGAGACGATTAACCGTATTCAGGAGATTTGCAAATCCGACATTGAGATCTATAACTTTGCAAGAAACCGACTATCCCATTAACAGGGTTTTCTATCGTAAAACCGTTCTTTGAATATTCGAGAGGCGGGGAAAGACAAGCGTCAGGTTTGGGTCGTTACAACCGTTGTTCAGAAGTTCCTGAGAGATCATCTCATACTCCTCAGACTCAAAAGCGATTGCTGCCGGTTTGAAGATGTCGAGATAGCGGCAGTTGTCAAAGTTCTCGGATTCACGAAAGTATTTAGAAGCATCCGCACCATTGAGATAGAAGACAATCGATTCAAGTGCAGGCCTCAAACCGGCGTGATCCTGTGATGCCAAAACCGGCCAGTCACGGTCTTGCCCGGTCCTGTTTTTTCGGACGAGCGCCAGGTTCATGTACGCGCGGAGGTTATAGTACACGTAATGCTGAGATCGAACCCTGTTTTTTTCGTTCGACAGAACTCCCGCAGTTGTTAATTGAGTATTAATTTTTTGTTCCACAGGCATAATGTGCGAAGACGAATTCAAATATTCCTTCTGCTCAGTAAACAAGTAATAGACGGCCCGCTGAACGTCCATCCAGGTAGAGACATTTGTGGATTTAAAAGCATCCGCGTTGTAATTCTGTGTGATCCATCGCAAAAAGCTGTAGAACCACTCTTTCATCGCTACGTGATCTTCACGAGTCCAGTGCGGACTGTCGTACAACAAGCTGATCGCCTCAATCACATGAATAAAATCGTTTGCATCAATGATGCCCTGGGCTGAACCGGTGTTCACACCAAAAGCGATCTGCGCGTGCTTCATATTCGGGTTCATATGCGTGTCAGAATCCAGAAACCAGCCGTGGAGTAAGTCAGTAGCTTTTTTGGCGTATTTTTCCTCACCGCTGAAGAAATAGGCGAGGCTCAGTGTATAAACGGCAGATGAGAATTGGGCGAGCTTAGGACGGTCATAATCATAAATTTCAGGGTTGGTTTGTCCGTCCCTGATATCATCATACACCCCTGTGGAATCATTTGGCCACGCATACCTGGAGAGGCTCATATAATCGTGTTTATCACCGCTGGGGGGTAATTTTTCCTTGTCCGTTACAAATGTGAATTCCCGGTTCAAAAGTTTCTCGGCGCCGTTGATTAACTGGTCATAATCTTTGGAAACGATGGGCAATGAGTCTTTGTGCTCCTTGATAAACTCAAGGTGGCGAATATTCATGATATACGGGCCGGTATTGGATTCCGTAAAGTCGGGTAGCGTTAATGGGTCTCTGCAGGAGAGGAATAGAATACTCCCTGCAAGAGCCATTGTTATGAATCCAACCCAATTGTACCTATTCATCAGCGCCAACTTTTATACTTTATAGTAAATAACCAGTTATAAAAGACACTGATAATATAAAATTCGTTTCTCATATTTACGAATATAGGATGTTATATTAAGATTATGATTACTCAGGACAGACATTTGAATAGTAGTAAACAGAAAAGTTATTTTCATAAGCCAATCAAAAAAAACCTAAAAAAAAGTGTAATCATTGTTGATGCAAATTTCTGTAATAGGTAGCTTGAAAACTTTTGATCTTAATTTACTTGCATGCTTAAGAAGATTGTAGAACGCTTTAAGATATTCTCTTCATCAATGTCATCCCGAAGGGAACGTTGGCCATTCGCTGAAAAACTGGAACACAAACACATCAAGAATTGCAGGCTGGTTGAAGACCGCATCAAAATGCTTGAGCTGATCCCAAAAGGGGGAGTGTGTGCCGAAATTGGTATCCTGAAAGGAGATTACTCCCGCTATATTCTTGATATTGTTAAACCTCTGAATCTTCACCTGGTTGATGTCGATCCCAAATCGATCAAAGTAGCGAAGAAACGGTTTGAGGATGAGATCGCACAAAACCTTGTTGAAGTACACCTGGAGGATTCCTCTACCTATCTCTCCTCCGTTCCCGATGAAACATTCGACTGGATCTACATCGACGGGGATCATAGCTATGAAGGCGTAAAAAGAGACCTGGAGGCCGCTCACACAAAAATCAAACCAACCGGACTGATTTCGCTCAACGATTACATCTTTTTCGGATCGTCGGATCTCACCAAATACGGTATTATTGAAGCGACCAATGAGTTTTGCGTGGAGTACGATTATGAACTGGTTCATTTTGCCCTTCACGGCCGTATGTATAACGACGTTACCATCCGCCGCATTAACCAGGAGTAGTAGTCATTTGATTATTATCAACCTGTCAGGTTTTTACAGAGTATAAAATTTGTTTTGAATTCATTTCCATCAAAACCTGACAGGTTTCAGTGATTTCCGTGCCTCCGTGGCAAATAAACATTTCGTCAGTATTCTTATACTGAACTCACGTTCATTAGGCGGATCGTCTATTCTTCACTATTATTGACAGGAGTGTTAACTTTGGCGACCCAAAAGAGAATATCCCGATTTTGAATCAAAAAGTATCCGTTATTATTCCCGTTCTGAATGCAGCCGGTCTGCTGAAACGGGTGCTTACATCTCTTTCCGAACAAACCTATCCCGCCGGGTTAACCGAAATTATTGTGGTTGATAACGGGTCGTCGGACTCCTCCACAGAGGTTGCTAAATCGCTTGGAGTAAAGGTTTTTGTTCAGAAGGATAAAAAAAGCCCATATGCCGCTCGAAATCTTGGATTTGAACACGCCACGGGGTCCATCATCGCGCTGACGGATGCAAATAAAATCCCTGACAAACGATGGCTGCAAGAGGGAGTGAAAGCGCTGGAAGAGAATGATGCAGATCTCGCCGGCGGAGAGATCTCTTTTGAGCTCGGTGAAAACGCAAGCTCTGCGCAATTGTATGATGCCGTTACCTATAACAATAACCGGATGTTTGTGCTGCAGCAGCAAAGGTCGGCCGCAGGTAATCTCTTCTTTAAAAAAGAGCTTTTGGATGAAATCGGAAACTTTCCGGATACATTTCGCTCGGGAATGGATATCTGGTGGACAGCAAAGGCTGTCGATTCGGGATACAAGATCATTTTTGCCGAAAAATCGATTGTGTATTGTCAGCCCCGGAAATTGAAATCCGTTCTAAAAAAGTCGTGGCGGGTTGGTGTTCTTCACCCGGTGATATTCCAACAGCAGGGAAAATCCCTCGCTTATATTCTGGGTCAGACATTTCGTACCTTTGCACCACCCAAAAGCCGGGATTTGAAACAAAAGCTGCACGCTTTAGATCGATCTGATTCATGGGGAAACATTTGGACTGTTGCCTGGCTGAGTAAAATTATGATGGGTTTTGGGCGAATTCGAGGGCTTACAAATCTCAGCAAACAGGTTGATTCGTCTCACAAAACGTAGATTTTGAACAGGGCTTTATGAAGATTGGATTTATTTACTACACGTTTTATCCCGTGACGGGCGGGGCCTCTGTTCATGGGTATAACCTGGCAAAAGAGTTGTCCAAACGGGGATACAAACTCTATAAAATCAACGGAGAGGCGGATCCCTATACCAACCGGTTGAAGAATCCAATTACAGGCCTGTTCTGGATCATGGCGAATTGCGATGTCATCTACGTACGAATGGATTATTTTCTCTACCTGAGAAATTTTGTATCCATTTTGACCCTCCTGAGCGGGCCGAAGCTGATTGTGGAGCTCAACAATCCCTCTGATGAACTGCATCTTTTTGGGCGCGGCGACAAATACATTCGATTTGTTGACCGCATTATTTCTAAAATTCTGAAGCGCGCGGATGCTGTTATTACCGTGAGTGAGCCTCTGAAGAATTTCTGTGAAGAAGCTCTCCATCTTCAGAATGTGCATGTGATTGAAAATGGAGGAGAGATCTTTGAGGATGAACCGGATGATGTGAATGAAGCGGTGAAAGAGAAAATCGAACGGATCAAAGAAAAATACCCGAAAATAATAGTTTGGTCCGGATCGGCAAATAACATGCAGGATCTGGGTAAACTCGAGGCGATTGCAAAAACGCAGCAAAGTCAATCGGCGGTGGTGCTGATTATTAAAGAAGACCGGCACCAAAATGCCTATTTGCCCGATTCAAGTGATAACCTTTTTGTGTTCAAAAATTTACCGCGGAATGATGTAAAATATATCATTTGCAATTCGGATATTGGGATAGCACTGTATAAAGAATACCCATGGTCGCGCTGGGGATTTTATAACAGTTCCCTGAAGATTTTTGAATATTTGAATAACGGTCTGTTGACCATCACAAACACGGAAGGTACGCCGGTTCAACAGTCCTATTCGAATTTCAGATCAGTTAAAACCAACGAGGAGATCATCTCATTGATCGATCAGTTTGACAGGAATTCGTTTGAAGTTGGAGATCCCCGAACGTGGGGAGATGTGGCGGAAGAAACCTCCCGAATCATAAAAAAGGTTGTGTAGGAAATGCTGATCATCAAACATAAACATGTAAAACAGTGGCTTTTTCTGCTTCCTTTTTTCCTGTATTCCGACCTGGTCTTGTCGGCCATCATGACGGTTATAGGGTTCGCTCTCCTTAAATATGAGAAGATAGACGAAGCGATTTCCGCGCTCGACTGGAGGGAATACCTGTTCTTTATCTACATGTTTCACATGATGTTCGGGGAGCGCGATTTCGCGTACATCGGGTTTGAGCCGCTGTTTATTACGGAGATTGTCATTTTCGGACTTGTGCTATCCTATGCGAAGGATTTGCTGCAAATCAGGAAAACGCTCTTTGTGTATTACCTGATGGTGATGATCGGCCTGGCGTTTGCTTTTCTCTACTTCCCGGCAAATCAGTTGGATGCCAT
This sequence comes from uncultured Rhodohalobacter sp., assembly GCA_964422985.1. Lineage (GTDB taxonomy): Bacteria > Bacteroidota > Rhodothermia > Balneolales > Balneolaceae > Rhodohalobacter. The sequence continues at coordinate 9,265 of CAYRDO010000078.1, forward strand.
TCGAGATTCATTCATGTTGGTTTACGCTATCTGGGTGCCCATCGTTTATCATGTGTTTAAGCAGGAAAAGCATTATGATCTGTTCTTTATGCTGCTGAAGCTTTTTATCGTGTTGAAAGCGGTGTCCTATTTCTACGAAGCGGCGATGATTTTATCCGGAATGAGAACCCTTTCCTTCGAGGGATTCCGCTTTGGAGTGGGGTACATTGTGCCCTCGTTGATTGTGCTCTCCCTTTTCCTACCGCTGAAGCACTTGGATTTAAAGTACAAAGCCGTTTCCCTGGTGATGATCCCCGCCGTGTTTACCCTGTTTCATCGCTCCATTTTCCTTGGAATTGCACTGGCAGTGCTGCTGATTTTTGTTATCGGAAGTAATCTCACGAAAAAGAAGATTGTTACGTATGGGCTGATCAGTGCGGTTATGATGGTTGCGTTTCTGTTTTACTACAATTCGGTTGTTGATGTAGACCTGTTTGCGATCCTCGAAGCCAAAACCTCTCTCGAAGAGGGAAATATCAATTATCGTTTTTTGTCGTGGCAGCATGTGCTCGATAAGTTTTATGAACACTATATTTTAGGATTTGGAGTCGGAAGGCCGCTCTTCTTTTCTCAGTATAATGTTTTTTACAGCACGATTGAGCTGACCTATTTTGAAATCAGGGATTTAGATGGAAATGCCCAGCCTCATAATTCCTACCTGAATATGCTGGCACGGTTTGGAGTCTTGCTGTTTCCTCTCTTTCTCTACGCCATTTTAAAGCCGTTGAAAACAATCCCTGAGTTCCTGAGAATCAAACGGAAAGGCGGAAATCACGCGTATTCCAAGTTCCTGTTTCTGATCGGATTCTTGATCATTATGTATGTGTGGGCGTTTTTCAACGTGGTACTGGAAGGGCCGCATCATTCGTTTCACTTTTGGCTGGCTACCGGAATGTTACTGAGTTTCGGTCGGGCAGGAAACTTTTCGAGCAAGATTGTTCGAATCAGAAAAGCATTTTCAGGATCATGAACATCCTCCAGGTCCACAACAGATATAAAATTACCGGCGGGGAGTGGACGGTGGTCAACCAGGAATACGATCTGCTCCGAAAAGATCACACCGTTCATCAGTTGATTGTAGAAAATACCAAAGAACTGGATTCTTTCTACAACAGACTGAAGCTCATCTTTACCACTCATTACAACCGAAAATCCAGGGAACTTGTACGGAAGAAGATTCGCGAGACCGGAGCGGAGATCATGCACGTACACAACTTCTTTCCGCTGTTGAGCCCCTCTATTTTTGAAGCCACAAAAGAGGAGGGAGTTCCATCGGTACTGACCCTTCACAACTACAGGCTGTTTTATCCGAACGGGTACTTAATGCATGACGGAAAGATTGATGAACGGAGTATTCACGGAAGTGCCTACTCCTGTGTATTCGATGGCGTTTACCGGGATTCCATCCTTCAAACGGCTGTTGTGGCTCATATGATAGAATATCACCGGAAACGAGATACCTGGGCGAAAAATGTAGATTGTTTGCTGTGCCTGACTGATTTTGCGAAATCAAAATTTATAGAGGCGGGTTTTCCCGAAGATACATTAAAAGTAAAACCCAATTTTGTTGAGGACTCCTTCAAGGGAGAAAACTTCTCACAGATCATCAATCAAAAAGAAAATTTTTACCTGTTTATCGGGAGAATCAGTCAAGAGAAGGGAATTCGGACATTAATCAATGCCTGGAATTCTATCAAAAATGAAACCAACTCAAAGCTTCTGATTCTCGGTGAAGGTCCAATCAAAAAAGAGTTACAGAGAGAAACCGAAGGGAATCCGAATATTTCGTGGCTGGGTTTTATTGACAGGCCGAAGGTGCTGGATTATCTGAAACGGGCCAAAGCCCTCATGTTTCCATCGGAGTGGTATGAAGGGATGCCGATGACTATCCTGGAGGCGTTTTCAGCCGCCACGCCGGTGTTATCCACGAATATCGGGAGTCAGGGCGGAATTGTGGATCACATGAAAACAGGTTTACATTTTGAGGCCGGAGATCCTGAGAGTATGCTGGAGATCGTGGATCGGTTTGAGTCAAACCCTGAAAAACAGGCTGAAATGGGAATGGCCGCCCGCAGGGAATATGAAGAAAAATATACCCCGGAAGTGAATCGCGAAAAATTACAAAACCTCTATCGCGGGCTTCTGAAAAGGGGAGGATAAAACAAGATTTTATTTTACTTAAAATTTTCAGAATTTACCTCACTACAACCATGAAAATTCAATAAGTCTCATCTGCAGGTTTTTTATGAATTTGGGCATGTTTGATCGACTGCCGTTATTGAACAAAATTATCAAAACAAACGTATTTTATGACGAAACAGAAGAAAGCACTTGTTTGCGGAGCTGGAGGATTCATCGGAGGGCATCTTGTCAATCGGTTAAAAGAGGACGGATATTGGGTGCGGGGTGTTGACCTCAAAGAGAATGAATTCGGAAATATGAATGCCGATGAGTTTATGATCGGCGATCTGCGCAATGCGGATTTCGTAAGTAAAGTTGTAACCTCAGATCTGGATGAAGTATACCAACTGGCGGCCGATATGGGCGGTGCCGGATTTGTTTTTACCGGCGATAACGACTCCGATATCATGCACAACAGCGCCCTCTGCAATCTTCATGTGATTGAAGAGGTGAAGAAAAAAGGGATTGGAAAAACATTTTATTCCTCGTCTGCCTGCATCTACCCGGAACGAAACCAGTTAGATCCGGATAATCCAAAATGCTCGGAAGAGAGTGCATATCCTGCAGAACCGGACAGTGAATACGGCTGGGAAAAATTGTTCAGCGAGCGTCTGTATCAAACCTACCGGAGAAATCATGACATTGATGCGAAAGTGGCCCGGTTTCACAACATTTTTGGACCGCAGGGAACCTGGGAAGGCGGACGCGAAAAAGCTCCCGCTGCAATCTGCCGAAAAGTAGCCGAAGCTGATGAAGGAGGTACGGTAGAAGTTTGGGGCGATGGAAAACAAACCCGCTCATTTTTGATTGTTGATGAATGCGTGGAGGGAATCCGCCGGTTGATGGAATCCGATTTCTCAGGTCCCGTAAATATCGGTTCGGATGAGATGATCTCTATACAGGATTTTACAAAGCTGGTGATTGAGATTTCAGGAAAAAATCTCACAATCAAAAATGTAGAAGGCCCTGAAGGCGTAAAAGGCCGGAATTCCGATAACAGGTTGATAAAAGAGAAACTGGGATGGGCGCCATCAAAACCGCTTCGTGAAGGTGTTGAAAAAACCTATCAGTGGATCGTCGAGCAAATTCGTCAACGTGAAACCGTAGATGCCTGATGATCCATTTTAAGAAAATGTTTATCGGTTGACCATAGAAGTGACCTTGAAGCGCCTGAAGTCCCGATTGTATCGGGCGGAAGTCCTTCAAGCGTCACGAAGAATCTACGAAAAGAACGCTTCAGGGACCTGCGGACGCGTGAAGGTTCTTAACCCTGTAAACGCTTTTTAATAGAATCTATGTATCGGTTGTTGCAGCTTATTCCCATAAATTATCATGAATAACCGGTCGATTTTAAGCAAAACCTCCGACAATGAGAGATGACAAGACCATAGAAGTACTTGGAGTTCAGATGTATAACCAAGATCTGGATTCATTTGTGAGTCATGTGTTGGAAGTGATTTCTCAGGAGAATCCGAAAGAGAATCGTTGTGTGAGTGCAACCGGCGCTCACGGCATTATTTATGCCAAAAAGAATGCCTTCTTTAAAGAGACGCTGAACAGCTTTTATACAAATCTGCCCGATGGAATGCCCGGTGTATGGGTGGGCCGCAGAAAAGGAGCGGGGGAGATGAAGCGATGCTATGGTCCCGATCTCTTTTCTAAACTGATGAAAACATCGGTAGATACAGATGCCAAACATTTTCTGTGTGGGGGAAAGGATGGAGTAGCTGAAAAGCTGCAAAACGCATGTGCTGACAAGTTTGGCAATCAAAATATTGTGGGCACTTATTGTCCCCCCTTCAAAAAAGTGGAAGAGTATGATTATGAGGGGATCGCAGAACAGATCAACCGGTCGGGAGCAGATGTGGTTTGGGTAGGGATCAGTACTCCCAAACAGGAACAGTTCGCAAAACGGTTGTCCGAATATACGGATACGCATTTCCTGATTACGGTAGGCGCAGCGTTCGATTTCCACATCGGAGAGCTTCAGCAAGCCCCGGGCTGGATGCAGAAAGCGGGCCTGGAATGGTTTTTCAGACTTGTTGTAGAACCTCGCCGATTATATCGCCGGTATCTCGAAATTGTACCGACTTTTCTTTTTTACGGGATTAAAGATGTGGTGACCTATAAAACCTCGGGCCGCAAGAAAATTTGATTTGAACTCCCAGATTATGCAGGCTGCAAAAATTATAATATTTTTATCCGAAGTACATAAAGCCGATTCGTTGGCTTGATTCAGAAATAACAGGACGAGAGTGACGTTCATCAACTGATTCTTGTTTTTAGAAACAAGCGGAAATTAAAAAAATATGACGGTAAAGAAGACAGATAGCATTTTTGTGGCAGGACACCGCGGTATGGTTGGTTCTGCTATTTACAGGAGACTTAACGATGAAGGATACACAAACCTGGTTACTCGCACCCGGCAGGAGGTAGATCTCCGTGATCAGGCCGCAGTGAATCATTTTTTTAAACAAGAGAGGCCGGATGTTGTTATTATCGCGGCGGCAAAAGTTGGGGGGATTCTTGCCAACGATCAATATCCGTACAACTTTCTGCACGAAAACCTGATTATTGAGGATAACCTGATCCATGCTTCCCATCAGAATGATGTAAAAAAACTGATCTTTTTGGGAAGCTCATGTATCTATCCGAAATTTGCAGATCAGCCGATTCGTGAAGATTCACTTCTTACCGGCGAACTTGAGCCGACCAATCAGTGGTACGCCATCGCCAAAATAGCCGGCGTTAAACTGGTGGAATCTCTCCGAAAACAATTTGACAGAGACTATATCTCCCTGATGCCCACCAACTTATACGGTCCGGGCGATAATTTTGATCTTGAGACCTCGCATGTTCTGCCGGCCATGCTTCGTAAGTTTCATGAGGCGGCAAATAACGCCCATCAGCCGGTAACTCTTTGGGGAACCGGAAAGCCGATGCGGGAATTTTTACATGTGGATGATTTTGCCGACGCCGTTTTTTTTGTTTTAAGAAACAAAATGAACGATCACTTATATAATATTGGGACCGGGAAAGATATAACGATCGCAACCTTAGCTGAAAAGATTCAAAAAATAACCGGTCACGAAGGAAAAATTATCTGGGATACAGATAAACCGGATGGAACCCCACGAAAACTTCTGGACGTGTCCAGGATTTCTGAGGAGGGGTGGGCCCATAATATCGGATTAGATGAAGGGATTAAGAAGACGTATCGGTGGTTCAGGGAAAATGTGGAGAATATCCGCGAAGTAAGCATGAGTTAACTTCCTGCTCTGCAGATCTTTCATTAAATCATAAAATTGAGCATACGATACAATTTTCTTCATTTATTCGCATTAAACAGTATAAAGTAGCCAATTTTTTGTATTCAAAAATGAACTCAAATATTGTTAACTTTGGATGATAACTTAAGATCTAAATAATCTTTTTTTTATTGTAAAAAAGACACAAACAGAGTAAGTTTATTTTTTCCAAAAAATACGTGGCGAGAAAAGCTATCTTTTAATGGATATATCGATCAACGAAGTTCAAACCGTAAGAGAAAAACTCCAGCAGGAGTCGAAAAATGGCTATACAGAAGGGAGCGATCCTCTTAAGAACGGGTATACGTTGGCGACATATAAAAACCTGAAAGTCCGGCAATATCGTGGAAAACGAGCCTTGGATTTAACGGTTGGTTTCGTTGCGTTAATTTTTTGTTTACTTCTTTTTCCTTTCATAGCTCTTGGTATCAAGCTTTCATCAAAAGGCCCTGTCTTTTTCAAGCAGAAACGAACCGGCCAAAACGGTAATACGTTTATCTGCTACAAATTTCGGACTATGAAAAATTCATCTGCAAAGCCTACAAACGGACGACCGGATATAACCACGGAAGGCGATGAACGAATCTTTCCTTTTGGGCGTCTCCTGCGGCTGTTAAATCTTGATGAATTACCTCAAATTATTAATGTTTTGAAAGGCGACATGAGTTTGGTTGGTCCCAGACCCTATCCCGTCGATGAATGCTCGTACTGGAATTCTACCTTTGATGACTTCTTCTACAGATATGCTGTGAAACCCGGGATCACAGGTTTTTCACAGGTTAAAGGCTACAGGGGCGGAACATACAGTGTTGAACATATGAGAAAAAGAACAGACTACGACCTTATCTATGTTCAAAAAAACACATTGATCATGGACGTTTACATTATTATGAAAACTGTCACCAAAATGATCAATCTGGACACGAATGCTCATTAAAATCGGAAATATCAATCTACCCACTATTTACAATTCTATCTAATTTTCACATGAAAAAAGCTTTATCTCTACTGCTGTTTATATGCTCGATACTGGTTATCTCTCCTGAAATTTCGAGCGCTCAGGTTAACGGTATTGGCTTGGGGAATATTCAAAATATCGATATAAACAGCTTATCCGACGAACAACTGAGGAACTTCTACAGACAATTTCAAAGCTCCGGATATACCGTTCAGGAAGTTGCAAATATTGCCCGGGCAAGAGGAATGCCTGCAGCCCAGGTTCAACAGCTTGTAACCAGGCTCAATCAAATGGAGGCTTCTGAGGGCGGTCAACAGGACACCACCGACGGAACAGGAACCCGGCAAGCCGCGGGTGCCCAGTTACAATACAGCGAACTTCCTCCCGTAGAACAGGAACTGTTGATAAGTGAACTGAGAAGACTCGTTGAAGAAAGAGATGAAGAGGAAGTCTTAAGAGAATTAGACCTTATTATTGAAGAAGGGTTCCCCATATTCGGACAAAATATTTTTGCCGGTTCTTCTATGTCTTTTGAGCCATCGGTAAATATTCCGACACCGGTAGATTATGTGTTTGGGGCCGGAGATGTGATACAGGTACAAATTTGGGGTGCCGCAGAAGCGGAGTACTCGCTGGAGATCAATCCTTCGGGAAATATTATTGTTCCCAATCTGGGTCCGATCCAGGTTTCAGGGCTCAACTACAATGAAGCCAAAACCAAGATTCTCAGGAATTTAAAGCAGATCTATGCGGGACTTAACCTGCAGGATCAGAGCCAGGGTAATACATATGCAGATATTTCACTGGGTGATGTTCGAAGTATCAACGTAAGTATGATCGGCGAAGTGAGACAGCCCGGTTCCTACACGGTTTCTTCACTCTCTACCGTTTTTAACCTTCTTTATGCTTCCGGCGGCCCAAACAGATCCGGTTCCTGGCGGGAGATCCAGGTTATCCGCGGAGACAGTATCGTTCATACGTTTGACCTGTACGATCTGATTGTATACGGCGACCAACAAGGTAATATCCGGTTACGAGACCAGGATGTTGTAAAAGTGCCTCCTTACATCAACCGGGTAGAACTTACCGGTGAAGTAAAACGAGCAGGACTTTTTGAGATGAAGGAGGGTGAAACCCTTGCAGATCTTATCGATTTTAGCGGCGGGTTTTCTGCGAATGCTTACAAGGACCGAATTGTAATACGCCGAAAAACCAATATTCAGCGAAGTGTGGCAGATGTAAATTGGCCCGAGGGTGGAGATTTTGTTCTGCGAAACGGGGATGAGATTGAGATCGGTCAAATCGTCGATCGGTATGAAAACCGTGTGACGATAGAAGGGGCTGTTTACAAACCCGGAGATTACGAACTAACCGAAGGAATAACCCTTTTAGAGCTGATTGAAAAAGCCGAAGGTGTTACGGAAGATGCTTATCTCGAGAGAGGTATTATCTACCGCAATATGGATAACCTCATGCTTGAAAGTATTCCGTTTTCGGTTCG
>CAYRDO010000079.1:0-17019 GCA_964422985.1 uncultured Rhodohalobacter sp.
TGTGCTCATCAGCAGTTGGTGCATCGAACGCGAAGAGGAGCTGCTATACATTGATAAAGACTTTGACCGGATAGCACTCAGCTGCCAATGCAGGTTTTTGTAGGTTGAATGTTGTGCGTTTGTTGCGCTTAAGAATTAATATTTTTTGCTCATGTGATTAACTGATTCATGAAGTACAGAAAAGAGATCTTGAAAATCTTTAAACCAAAAGTTTTCTTCAGGAAAAATTAAATCATCATTTTCTTTTACAATGGCAATCAACAAAAATAAGGTGTAGAAATTTGTATAGCACAATCTATACAACGTCAGTTTGCCTGTTTCGGATGCCCTACCCAGCAAATTGCTTTCTAAATACTCATCTTTTTCTATCGACTTAACATGACCACCAATTAGACTAGCAAGTGTAGAAGTATGGACAAAACTAGAGTAATGATTATTAATATTATCTCGGTATTTCTTGATATAAGTTAAATCTTCTATGCCAAATAACTTTTCTTCAACTTTTGATAGTTCGTCATTCAATTTAGAATGAGTGAAATATTTTCTCCAGATAGAATATTCTTCTTTTGGGTTTTTTGCATCCAAATACGTTTTTAACAAGTTCTTATTTGCCAAAAGAACAGGAATTAGTTCACATGTTTCATGTAAACTTCTTAGTAATACTCTTGCAGGATATTCTAAACCATCATGAACTAAGCGAATAATTGCTAAAGAATGATTCATAATTAGAGAAAAAGCTGACTGTAAAAAGGTATTGGGATTTGGTTTATAATTTTCACCCAAATAATCATTGGGGAATAGACAAAAACCCTCATCAAAAATTAGCCCAAATATTAAAGTAAGATGTGTTTTACAGACTAAATATGATGCACTAATCTCAAATTTTAAGTATTCATTATTTGTTTTGTTTGCTTCATCTCTAACATCTTCTAAAAGTTCAAAGAACTCCTCTAAACTTTTTTTTGATAGTCTTGTATTCTCTCTTCCATTCTCTTCAACTATATCTTTAAAAAAATCGAGAAATTTTTGATCGACTATCATGAAATAATATATAAGCCTAACGTGTATTAAACGGGTAAAACATCATCCGGAATTTTGCCTTAATAATAATCCATAATGCGTATTTGAACAAACTTTGGCCATAAAATTACTTTCAAGACTGAAGAGAATGATAAAAAGCCCACACTTTTGGGATAGGGAAAGGGGTAAGAGGGGGCTTCACTTAACGGTTGCCCCAGATGAGTCCTTTAGATCTAAAATTGTATATCACAAATCAAAAATCTCCAATCATCAGTCATCTATCAAACAGCTCCTTCAAGAGTTTCTCTAATCTTTTCACCAACAATCGATACCTGTTCCGGTTTCAGTGTAACCACGGCGACGTTAAGTTCTTCGTCATTTCCGCCCACTTCACTTCTTGGTGAGCCGGTTCGCAGTTGTTCAGCCAGTTCAGTGGGGGAGATCTTTACCTTAGTTTGATCCCATCTCACTTTAAGTCCCGGGAAGTGATTGGCCGGTCCGTCATGAATATGGGTTTCGCCCTCCACAGTGGGCACTGTCTCTACAGCTGCGGCGATCTCTTCGGTTCGGTCGATCCATTCCTGCCACTCTTTTTCATGATCTTTTTCAAGGTAAGCTTCCAAGGCCACGAGCATCGCAAAGATCTCTTCCTTGTTTACTTTCATCGAACGCCCAATTGGTGACTCATGCGGATTAAAATTCAGTTTGGCGGCTTCAATCAGGTCTTGTCGTCCCAATAAAATGCCGGCGCTTTGCGGACCCCGAAGCATTTTTCCGCCCGAGAATGTGACCAGGTCAAATCCCATCTCCTGGTATTTGAAGAGATTTTCAACAGGAGTGACGTCAGCCGCGGCATCGTTAAAGGTGGGAATGCCATGCTTTTTGCCGATCGCTACAAATTGCTCATGCGGTATGCTGTACTCCTCTAATCCAAACCATGAAGCCGCCCCGTTAAAAAACAAGGCCATTACCGTATTTTCGTTGATGGCCGCTTCCATCTCATCCGGTCCTTCTACTTCCACTAATTTTACTCCGGCACACCGCACAGCATGATCAAACACATACCGGTGCTCTTTCTGAATAATGACCTCTTTCTGCGGACCCGGCAGATTCGGTAGCATCTCAATTTTTTCAGGATCGTCGCCCGTGATGCAGGCTGCCGTACCCAGCGTTAACGCTCCGGCCGCTCCGGATGTCACCATCGCCGCCTCAGCCTTCAATAGCTCTGCAATACGTTCGCCCACTTTATCCTGCACTTCGTACATATTGGCAAAATCGTGGGAGGTGGATTGAATCGCCTGAACCACTTCCGGCAGCATCAGCGAACCGGAAAGATAAGTCATCGTTCCCCGCGCATTGATGATCGGCTCAATGCCGAGTTCATCAAACAGATTGGGGGCCATTTTAGGGCGTTTTGTCTCATTCGATTCACCAAATTGAGCGGTAGTTGTCAGCGTACCAATAATTGGAATTCCGGCGAGCGCTTTTAACATCTTTCGTCTGCTGAGCATAATTATAGTCTGCGTTTATGGAAGTTTAGCTTGGATTATTTGCGGGTATAAATGACAAAATTTGAATCTCAAAGGCAAGAAAAGACGATTCTTTTTAAAAAAGAGCTTTTCCATATCGATCTGTCATTCGAAATGCGTCTCTCTTGACTATAAATATGAAGACCGAACAGACTAAAACCTGGACGCTGTCAGTACAACATCAGCGTCTTTCCAGGCATCATCAAACCGGGCTTTAATCAGTTGAGCTTCGTCACTTTTATTCTGTGCAGTCAAACTTTGATGAAGTCCAAAGAGTGACCAGCCGTTGTTACGATTTTTCTCCAGGTCTTCTCTGTAAACGGCCTCGGCTTCGGCGGGCATGTCAGCTTGTAATAAAACCGCACCCAATGATTGCCGAACCGGAATGTGCCATGGTGAAGGTTCGCTGTAAACCAAGGCATCTTCAACCATAACTCCATGCTGCAAATGGTCGATGGCAGCTTCAATATTGCCTTTAGCTGCTTCAAGTTCGCCGGCTATAACATGATAAGCGATTTTTGCAAGTTCCGAGGATGGATTTGTGATGTTTGCGATTAGTTCCTCAAGCTCAGCATCATTCATAAAACTTTCTAAAGCCATTAACTCTTCTTCTGCTTCGGGTAGATTTCCTTTTCTGATAAACGCCATTCCCCGCGCATAGTGCCAGACCATAGACACATGTTTGGACGGAGCCGGATCGGGAATCGTTAAAATCTCGTTCCATTTCCCAAATCTTACATACGCCAGCATCGGCGTAGAGTAGAAATCCTGCAAAAAGGGCATTGCTTCCATCTGACCGATAGGCACTTTCTCAGCGGTTTTTCGGGCGGCGGCTAATGCGGTTTCACTATTTCCCAAAAAAGTAGATGAAGACCATAAAAAGTGAATGTTATGCGGATAATAACCAAGCGGATACAATCCCTGTGATAAACATTGAGAGATGTAATTTTCATCGGCTTCAATCGCATCCACGTTTGCCATGGCGGCATCTTTGTATCGGCCGACTCTAATAAAAATGTGAGAAGGCATATGTACCATGTGACCCGCGCCCGGCATCAAGCCCCCTAATATTTCGGCGCTTGGAACAGCCAGGTCAGGATTTGGAAGTTCCACCATGTGGATATAATAATGATGAGCTCCCGGATGCTTTGGACTCAACTCCATCGCTTTTTCCAAAGCTATTTTTGCATCGCCAATTCCGGGGTTTGGATTTCCATGTTCATCCCAATAATTCCAGGGTGTTGAATCCATCTCTGAAGCTCCATACAACGTTTGAATATCAGGATCATCCGGGTATTTGGTTGCCAACTCTTTCATCGCTTCTGCAAAGTCGTTGTTGAGCTGATCGAGATCTGTGTTTTCACCGGCCAGGTAACCGTGATCAACAGGAGCAGCCGAATCACTTGAGTAGCCATATCGTACGATCAACGCATCAATGAGGTCTTGCTCTTTTTGGGTAGCATTTTCTTTTCGCTCCACTGCCATTTCTAATGCCTGATAGGCGGCTTTTTTACGCTCATCATCAGGAAGCGGATCGTTAATGTTGGGGCCTAAAGCATAGGCTTGTCCCCAAAAGGCCATCGCCGAACTATTATCCAGACGAGCGGCTTCCTTAAAAGCTCGGTGTGCTTCCGCATGATTAAAGGCATAGGTGAGCCGAAGTCCCTGGTCGAAATACTTTTGAGCCATCTCATTATTCGTGGAGATTGGAAATGAATAATCACCCAGATTGTCAAATAGTGGGGCAACAGGATCATTGGAATTTTTCCGATCGTCCATCAATTGAAAACCATTGGAAAATCCTACAGTTACTTTTTCATCCAGGGATGCAAAAGCTGCCTGTGTTGCGTTGGCTAAATCATTCGAGTTGTCTTGTGCAATCAAACTTGAGGACAGAATAATTGAAGCACTTAAACTCAGTAGAGTTGAATAGATTGATGATTTTTTAGTCATGACTTCCTCCGATTTTTTCGTTGGTGAGGGGCACGCCATGCGATGATATCATTAGTAAAAAGCCACTGATATTTTACTGATTCCTGCAGATAAAAGAAATGCTTTTATCAGTTATCAACGGATTTTCTTAATCAGAGAAGATCAATCTTTAAGCTGATTCAGTTTTTCATCGTCTTTTGCCCATTCCTGCCGAATCTTATCATCAGACTTGCAAAATAAAACGTCGGCTGTTCGGTTCTGCGCTTTTAGAATCTGAAACACTTCAAATCCATTCTCTCTCATCGCCAGAATTGCATCAGAAAAGGTATATGAGTTCTCAAAGTTTTTAGTTAAAGGCAACTCCAAAACCACGTAATCAATCTTTTTCAGAGTTTTCTTTCCACTCCTTAATACCTCCAATTCACCGCCTTCAGTATCAATTTTTAGCAGCGAGGGCGACTTAATCTTAAAGTCCGAAATCACACGGTCCAGAGTATCAATCAGAACCTCACGTTTTTCGGTAATTTCGCTTTTTGAATCGTATTCAGTTCGTTCATATAGCGATGTTCTGGAAGTTTTGTTGGAAACCTCAAGTTCAATCACTCCGATTTCCGATCCCAATGCTTTTTCAATAAAAACACTCTGAGCATCTTTTAAATGTTGCTTTACAGCATTTTCAGATTCAGCGACGGGATCAATAGAGATATAGAATGCATCTTTAAATCTTTCATAGAGAAAGGGAGATCCCTCATCACCTACGCCCACATCAATAATTGTAGAAAGCGGGGGTAGTTTATCTAACCTGTGATATCCGGGCTCCGCCCCAAACTTCCTGGTTTTCTGTTTTTTCGATTTCTTTTTGCGGGTAATTTCCCATCCTCGTTTTGAAAGAACAACATTCAATATTTTTCCTAACACAAATCTCCTTATCTGACTGCTCAAAAAATTAATCGATGGAAGGTAACAAATTTGTCTGATTTTATATTACCGTTCTCTCTCAATGTTTCAATAATTGAGGTGATACGTATTGGATATTCGTGGTATTTGAAGACTGTTCTTGACTTGTGGTACCGAGTTATCAAAACCAAAGGAGCAAACCAATCAAAAGAAGGGAAGTGAAACACGCAATAACAGTCCGGATGGAGTTCCAGCGTGTCCAGCGAGGTTCAAAATGTTGGCGTTCATTAGTCAGATCCTCATTATTCAATTTGTCCACATCGAATGATTGAAGCCTGTTGTTGAGCGGTACGTTTACGGTTATCGTTGGTGCTTGTACGCCAAAAAGGTATATCAAAACAGTGAGGATGATGAAAGTGCGCTTCAATCCATCTAACTGCAAAATTCCCAAAACTCCCAAAGCGATGATCGCCAGAATGGAGCCGACCCAGACAATCATAAAAAACGGTTGATTGTTTTGGATCACTCCGTCCATCAACTGAAATGAGCGGATGAATTCTTTATCATTTAACTGGGTGATTCCCGGGAATACGACAACGGCAAAAGCAAACAAAAAGCCGGCAACTAACGAACAGAGAAAAGTAGCTGCGATGAGTACGAATTGTAAAGTTTCCATTTATGATAGGGTAGTTGGTTAGCAGATTCAGATAAAATCTCTAGACAGGCTAGTGATAAATCAGGAATGTGGCAAGTAGGCCGGGGAAAAGATAGGGTGCTGTTATTTCTGATGATTAATTCCTTAACCGAACTCTACGGACGAGGTGATTCCCCCAATCTGAGATGTATAGAAAGGTTTCTACCTGGCTGAGTGTCAGATGATAAGGTTTGTCGAAACGAGCTTCATCACCAATTCCATCCTTCGTTCCGGACTCACCATTCCCGGCAATTGTGATAATTTCATCATTTTGAATCATTCGAATCACATGGTTACCCGAATCGGAAAAATAAATAGTTCCGTCAGAGCCAACGTCAATACCCGCGGGCCTGTTCAGTCGAGAATCCTCCAAGTTTCCATCGGCAAAACCCGCCTCACCATTACCGGCTATTGTGGAGACATTTCCGGTTGAGATTTCAACTTTACGGATGCAGTGATTAAAGAAATCAGCTACATAGAGGAACTTTTCATTAGGTCCGAGAGCAATGCTAACCGGAAGAGCAAATCGGGCCTGATCCGGCGGTCCATCACGAAATCCTTGAAATCCTACGCCGGTCAGAGTTGATACGATTCCATCATTGCTGATTTTTCGAATTTTGTAATTGAGGCCATCGGCAACGTAGACCGTTAAATTTGAACTCACGGCTATATCTGCGGGGGAAGCAAACCTGGCTTGTAATCTCGGTCCCTCCACGCGACCAGACAAACCCATTCCGGCATAGGTTTCTACACTTCCATTCTTCTTAACCAACCTTATAGCGTGGTTGGACGCGTCTGCGATATATAGAACTCCATTGAGTCCCAGATCTAAACCCATGGGTTGTGCAAAGAGGGCTTTGTCCCACGGCCCGTCCACAAATCCTGTTCCATAGCCTCGGCCGGCGAATGTTCGAACGTTTTCATTTCGGGTGATGATTCGTATCACTGCATTATCCGAATCCCCGATATAAATCTCGTTTTTGCTGTTCAAAGCAATTCCCCACGGATTATTGAATCGAGCTTTCCCAATTTCATCATCCACATACCCGATGGTGTTTCCAGCTACTGTTTCTACAGAAAAGAGCGGCACTTTTGGTGTATTCAAGTCTTGGGAATCAGAAACAGAATTTTCTGAACACGCCGCCAGTTGGAGAAATGCAAAAACACCTATGAGAAGTGGAAGAGATGAAAATTTTATACGGGAATACATGGCACTGTTCTTTACTTACGTGCACAAAATTCAGTATAAGAATTTTTGAAGATAGTTCAAGTAAACAGCTTTGTATTCCAAAAGGAAAAAAGAAAGTATCCATATGAGATATGCGATTCATTACAATCAGCAATCCTATCTATCATTGTCTATACTCACTAATTTCAAAGAGGTGGCCATCAGGATCATAAAAAAAGCAGCGAGTCTCCGGACCATGATCAACCGGAGGGGTTATAAAATTTACTCCCCTCTCGTTCAGAATCTTGTAGGATTCTCCACAGCTTTCAACTCGTATCGTAAATGAATGACTCACTGTATATTTATCAACAGGTGGGACGAAATGAGTGTCAGGTTTATCGTTTGTAGGGCCTCCGGGTGTAACAAGAAGAATCCAGTTATTCAGAAATTCTATGACTGCTGAATTTCCACCGTACTCTCTAAATAAACTTGCTCCAAGTTTATCTATATAAAATTTTTTCGATTGTTCTAAATCAGTAACAACCAGAATATTGGTTAAAGCTGAATTTCTGAATGGATCTCTTGGTTTTGTATTCATAGCAATGATTGTTTATATGGAAGCTCAAAACTTCAGACTTTAATCTGGGTTAGAAAGTTTACGGTCATCGCTAATCTCGCCCTCAATATTATAATAAGAAATAATTTCTCTGATCAGACCATCTTCCTTATAAAGCCATTCACTCACTTCCATTGAAAAGTCTCCCTGGCTGACAGTGTATCGTACACACGCCCGATCTTTGTGATAAAGCTCATCTTTAATTTCAATGTGGTTATTCAAAAACTTGTCTTTGTTGGCTTCAATTACGTTTATATAAGCTTCCTTTCCATCGATGGTTCCGTACGGGCTCGTATGCCTGAAATCATCAGACACTGGAATATTCAGATAATCCCCGGTTTCCCATTTTTCGAACCATGTTTGCACGAGCTTTTGAATGTTCATTTACAATAATTTCTTATAGAAGATTCTATTTATCGATGAATTTCAAAAACCTTAGTGCTGTTCACAATCGGGCATTGAGCGGCAATCTGTTTAGCTTCATCAAAACTTTCTGCTTTAATAATCGTGTAACCCGTCAGAGAATCTCCTCCAAAGGGAAGTTCACTAATACCTGAATTAGTGAATTTGAATCCGCCGCGGAAACCACCGCGATCAATCTGTTTATCTTTGATTAATTCAAACCACTTTTGCCATGCGGCCATCTCTTCTTCTGATGGTTTCTTAAACCCCTCATGAAGAATTATATAGTTATTCATAATTCTATTATAGCTTTAAGGATCGTCAGTAGTGTAAGTCGATCCTTTTGGATTGTTTAAGTTGGTTATTTAATGATTGCCGCTGTATCCACAGCCTGGAAAAAGTGAGTAGCTTTCTCATTTTTTAAGGTCCAAATATGAACGGCATTTGCCTTGAACTGTTTACCGGTTTCCTTCCATCTGCCTTCATAAAAACCCTGCATAATCACGTTGTCATCAGTGGCTATGAAATCGGTAACATTGATGGTAAAGTCATCAAAATACTCAGGAATCATAGCAAATATATTTTGAAGTACGGACTCCGGGCCAATATAAATTCCTTCACCCTCAACAAATGGAAATCCTTTGCATTCATGCCATTTAATATCTGAATCAAACTTTGCCAATACACCCTCAATATCCCGGGCAGCAAATTTTTCATATTCTTCCTTAACAATGTCCAGATTTGTCATATTCCCCCTTTTTATATTATTGGTAGACATCTCTTTCGTAAATATATATACAGAAACTTTTCTTAACTCCCTATAAAAGAACCATTTAAAAAAGAGCTATTAGATAATAACTATCTCTTTTTGACAGCAGATTACCGAACCGTGGCTTTCCCGCCATTTTGCTTAATTTCAAGCCATCGGTTATTCGCGTCTTCCATAATTTGGAAATATTCCTCCTCGAATTCTGCACGGTCGAAGTTCGGGTCTCTTTCAGATACCATTTTTAATTTTAGCTTCAAATCTGAAAGCCTGTTTCTAACCTCCGTCTCCATAATCCATAAAGTTTCGGGGCTTCTCAGAATCGAATAACCTGTCACAACCGGCACAATTATTGAGATAATTTCTGAAAGGGTTGAAGACTCTATGCCATAAAATGTGAATGGGATGTTCACACATAAGGCAAGGCCCACGGACAGAATCGACGATAAAGTCCACAGGAATCTCTTTAACCGCCTATGTTTATTGGCTTCTTTTTTAAAATCATCTCTTCGTTTACTGATGCTTTGATAGAGAGTGTCTTGTTCAATCTCCATATCACCTCCGGTTTAAGGTTATAGTTTGTCCACATCAATTTCGGCTGTCACTAAAAAGTGATCGGATGCATACCGGTATTTTCGCCACACTTTTTCACCATCCGGCATCTCTTCCCGCGACTTGGCATTGCTGATCCACGAGTCGGGGCGGTTCCGGGTATAGAGAATATGGTCGATCCAAACCTTGCGGTAATTATCAAAAATGGGATCCTTAAAACTTGTTGTACTAATCGAAGAGAGGTCGATGTCCCACCTGTCATCCATATCAAGAGCATCGTAGAGGGCATTTCCAAGACAAAGACCCGGTTTCCAAACCGTGCCCATCAACCGTTCAATTCCGCTCACATTTAATTTTTTCTCGCTTGTATCCTGACCGGGCCCGTCATTTACATCACCACAAATAATCATCGGAATATTCCTAGTTGATTCTTCCGTGAGATAATAGTCCAGAAACTCAAGCCGTAACTGTGTGCACTGAGCAACAATTTTTTTACGATTGGCATCTGCCTGACTCCACCATTTGGACCATTCATACGCCTGAAAAATTCCTTTGCTTTTCAGGTGAAGTCCCATCACTCTGAATTTTTTGTTATTGGCGAGATTTATCTGGGCATACAGCGGCAAACGCTCAAACCGGTGAAGTTCCTGGATTTCGTCATCATCCGTATCAATCGTAAAATCGGTTGTGGCGTTACTCAGGCGTTCACTTTCTCCGCCCATTCCTTCATCGATATGAAAGCGCTCGAACGGTTCGTTGGCAAAATGTCCCTTATCGGTTCGAACGGCCAATCCCACAATTTGAGAACCGCCTTTTGTGGGCTGAACATCACATTCCCAGGTTCCGTCCACATCCGTATCAAAAAAGAGTTGGAGTTCCGTTGCTTTGTTGGGGCCTTCAACGACGACCAATGCATCTACATCCACATCATTCAAAACCCCGGCGAGCGATTCCCGCCGGTCTTTTACCGTTGGCCTGTTGGTTGAGTTGAACGGATTTGGACCACGTACTTGCTGATCATCATTTTTGAAAGCGGGTCCGTCTGTAAACAGGTCATTCATCCATTCCATGTTCCACACCCCAAATCGAATTGTTGCCATATTCTCACCTTGTTTAAATTGTAAATTTACAGCGACAGGTAGGATTAGACTACGGTTCTCTCCATCGCTTTATAAGTTGTTCCCGTAAGATTATAGAAAATTATAATGGTTGATGCAGAGTAAATTGAATGATTCCCCAATCAGCCCATAAAAATATTTTTCCGTACAAACTCATTTTGGAATTTGCCATTTGGATCATATTGCGAAATCAAGTCTCTGAAATTATTCATCTGCGGGTACACGGATTCCAGCCGTGAATGACTCATCGTAAACATCTTACCCCAGTGAGGTCGAACATCAAACGGCCCAAGTTTTTCTTCTATGATGGGCAACACCTTACTTAATTCTTCCCAGTTTTGTTCGCATGTAAAATGAAACGCAACAGAAGGGCGTCCGTTTGCTGTACTGATCCAGAGGTCATCTTCTGCAATGGTTCGAATCTCAGAGATCATCAGAAGAGGTTCCAGTTCCGATTTCATACTATTTAATATTTGGTACGTTTCAACGGCATGTTCTTGCGGCACAAAGTATTCAGCTTGAAGCTCCTTTCCGCTGCTGGGTGTGAACTGTAACCGAAAATGGGGGAGACGATTGTACCAGGGGCCCGGAACGCCCATCTGCTCCGTGCAATTAACCGCCGAGAGATCAATGATCGGGTGAACATTTCTGTCGGCGAGGCGGGCACCAAAAAAGTTAGATTCAGGTTCCGGAAGATCTGCTCCGTCATCCATTTTTTGTTTGATCCAAACCTGGTTTACCGTGTCAGATTGATAATCAGTAAAAAGGCTCACGCTATACCCGGCGGACATAATCTGCTCAAAATTATTTTCCAGCTCGGAAATTGGTAGCTCAAGATACACAAACTGGCGCATTTGATATGACGGCTCCACATCGAGTGTTAATTTTGTGACAACCCCAAGACTGCCAAGCGCAACAACGGCTCCGTTAAAGTTTTCATCACTCCGGGAGAGTTGATGAAGCTCGCCATGTGCATCGATAAACTCAATTTCCTCTACGGCGGTTGCCAGGTTTCCGTTATTGATTCCCGATCCGTGAGTTGCCGTTGCACAAGCCCCGGCCACAGAAATATGCGGGAGCGAGGCCAGGTTGTGGAGGGCGAATCCCTGTTCATCAAGGAAAGGACAAAGTTCGCCATAGGTTACACTACCGTCAATTGTCACCGTTTGGTCCTCTTCGTTCAGTTCCATGATTCTTTCCAATCGCTCGAGTGAGATTTGTGTACTCTCGCTGTCGGCCACATCATTGAAACAATGGCGGGTTCCGAGTACTCGTAATTTCTCACTGCTTCGAACCTGCTCCTGCAATTCACCGATTGTTCGGGGGCGATAAAAATTGGCGGCACTGTACTCCAGGTTTCCCGCCCAGTTGGTCCGGACTTCCTGCAAATCTTCAGGTATCAAATGTTTGAAAGGGGTTAGAAAACTACCGGCAACTAGGGCTGAAGAGGTCTTGAGAAAAGTTCGTTTATCCATATCAGACAGTAGAGTTTAGGAAAAGATCAAACAGAATAATCTAATATGATAAATTCGGGAGGTTTCTCAAAGTTTAGCGAAACCTCCAAAAAGTAGTATAAAACTGTTTTAATTTTTTCCTAAGCGATATTTCGAGTAGAAAATATCAGCTTTGATAACGAAGTGATTCCCGGCTTTAACCAATGAATCTTTCAGGTCCCCGAAGGGATTTTCTGTTGAATATTTGGAACAAAATTTATCGTACAGATGATACTCAGACAACAGCAGATGAGCCAATTGATCTCCCACCAATTCAAGCTTGATCTGTTCCTGCCTGACTGTGATCTCTTCGAAACCGCTTTGGCCTGAAAAATTTAATGTATGATCATATTCCAAATCACTTTTTTGCTGAGAGATAGAAAGTGTTGCCAAAATATCATCCAGCAAAATCCTGAAATCGTACGGAATGATGACTGCGTCCTTTCTGCAAACTCTTTGTAGTTCCGAGGCTACAACATTCACATCCATATAAAACAAAGAACCGGCTAGTGTGACGACATCAACCGAATCCTCAGCCAGCGGGACATCTTCTCCCGATCCTTTTAAGTATTTGATTTTTGGATGTCTCGTCGCCCGATCTAACATCGATTGACTCGGATCGATCCCAATCACATTTGAGCAGTAATTTGCCAGGGCAATTGCAGAATACCCGGTTCCGCAACCGATATCTAGTCCATCAGAAAAGTGTTGGGATTCGGTAAGAACGCGTTTCAAAATAATTTTGTGGAGCGGCGGGCGATAAGCTGAGTAATGCTTTGCTGTTTGTTGATTGTAGAAATCTGACATGATCGTTACCCGTTTTTAAAATAAGAAAACTCACCAACGCTGATAGGGGCGGAGGAAAACCCGCTAATTCCGGTCGGGTTGCCATTGAGCCGTCTCATCAAAGCAAGCTGACCGATATGAGTAAGAATATCCGCAATCGGGCCTTGAAGTAAACGATTCGCGGTTTTTTCAGTGAGATCGGTGTCTATAAAAAGGTTGTCTAACTCGTGTAATTGCTTATTAAACCGCTCGATTTCACCCTCAAAATCCAGAGGTTCTAACGTATCGGAACTAAAGATTTTTTCTTTAATAATTGAGGCAGAACCACGGAGCAGGTGAGTCATATGTGTTATAATTTCGCAGGGTGTCCGTGCACCGTGACCGGGATCGAAATTTCCAAAATCATCCCCGGCTTCATGAACAGAACTTTGAAATCGGTACGCAATGGTAGCTAAAGTGTGCCGCAGGTAGTGGTTTTTTGATGTTGACATGGTTGAGCTTCTGAAATTTCCTTTCCTGAATATATAAATAAAAAAAGGCCACAGATAATGCCTCGTCCGGGGTCATTTAAAACAACCCCAAAATTGCTACGTCGTTATATCAAAAATCGAATCGCTCCATAAAACTATTCAAACTTGTTGATTTATTGATTTTTGAGAACTCCGAGATTTTTTTTGATCATACTTCTCTGCGATTAGCTAATTCAACGGTTCATTTTTTTCCTTTTCAGGTGGGAGGACTTGGGTATGCTCATTCTTTTTATATCTGAATGAGACAAATGTAATATCATCATTTTGTTTGGCACCATTTCGCCATTTTTTTGCAGCTGAAAATAAATTTTCTACAATTCCATCAACAGGCTTCTCCATATTTGATAAAAACTGATTTTTAATTCTCTGCATACCAAACAATTTTCTTTCTGTATTAAACAACTCGGCCAGTCCATCGGTCATCATCAAAACAGTGTCACCGTCGTTCAGTTCTGTTTCAACTATTTGATATGGAAACGATTCAACAGATCCCAAAGGCATTCCCTTAACTTTGATCTCTTCGATCTCCTCGGTTTGCTTTCGGTAGATAAGCAGTGGTGGGATTCCGGCCGATGAAATTTTCAAGTTTCGCCCATTGATCTTAACGATCATCAAAGCCATAAACAGGTTTTTTAGCTTCATCTGCTTAATAGTTTTCGAGCAGTGATTCAGAAACTCTTTGATTTCCATCTGGTCAATATGAGAGATAAACAAACTCTTCATAATGGAAACCATCATTCCCGCTTTCATTCCATGGTTGGTGGCATCGCCGATTGCAATTGAAATTTCACCCGAATCAGAAATACTGTAGTCATAATAGTCGCCTCCCACCTCAGTTGCAGGATTCATCTCAAAACAAAAATCGTAATTTTGAAGACCGGTAATGCATCTTGGCAATAATGAGAGCTGAACCTCTCTTGCTTCCAGCAACTCTCGGGCTTTACGTTGATCCTCAGCCTCAAGAATTTTTCTCTCTATCTCCATTTTCCTGGCTTCTGTTTCTCTGTTAAGAATAATTTTATTTGCTCGTGCAAAGTCTCTGGCCAGATAGATGGAGGCACAAAAAATCAGACCTAAAAATCCATATGGATATCCATTCAGAACGCCTGCAACCGGGGAGATTAATTCAAAATCCATGAATATGTCGTAAAGTGAAAACAGGAATAACAGGATAAACCCTATGGTTATGATCCAAGCCTCATTTTTTTGTTGTCTTATAGCCGATATAAAAATTCTGATAGCCTCCGCGATGATGACCAATAACAATAGCTGAACGAAGAAAAAAAGTTGAACAGGCTTAATCACAGCTGCGATTCCGGCAACAATCATAGCTACGGTAACTGCCCAAAAATATTTAGGGATTTTTAAATCGAAGGCGTAATACAGGAAGGCAAGTGCAAATAAGGGGCTAAATGGCATTACTGCCCTGTGCAGCCGTAAATAAAAGATGGATTCGCCGGCCGGAGAGATAAAAGCCTGATAGTCAAAAAATACACTGAGGGCATAAAAAAACAGGAAAATGGAGAAGAAGAGGTTACTTTTGAATCTCCGGTTGTAGAGATACAGAATGATGTGCAAAATGCCGAAGGAGGCTGCAAGAGTAGTAAAGAAAATTTGCTGAGCGAAATCCATACGTATTTTGATCTGTGTTGTCTGAACAATATACGTATTCGTGAAGGTTTGTTTTCAAGAGGGACCAATCAAAAAAACAGATCAAAAATCGCTACGTCGTTAAATCGAAAATCGAATATAGAATCTCTCCTAAAAAACACCTTAATCAATTGATTTAGTAATTTATAAGATTTTTGATTTCGCTAACGCGTTCAAAAAATAAGCCGACGTAACGATCTATTTATTTAGAATTTATTCTGCCGTTATAAACCTCTCCACATCTTCCTTAAACTTCTCCAGATCCGGAATGCGCGTGTAGAACATATGGCCGGCATCGTAGTATGTCATCTCGATGTTTTCTTCCAGCTCTTCCGGCAGATCCATATGTGTAAATGTGTACTCCGTTCCGAAAAATGGTGTGGCCAGATCGTAGTATCCATTTTGAACCTGGACCTTCATATGCGGATTCTGGATCATCGCTTCTCTGAGGTCATCCACTGTTGATGGACTTGTCGGGAACCAACCGCCGCCGCCTCGGCTCCAGTCCCAGTCGAAACCTGGGAGACTGTAGGCTGAAAAATTGTATTTCTTGTCTTTTCCGAAACCCAGTTCATTGTGATAATAATCCATAAACGCCATTTGGTAGGGCGGACTGATCGCCGAACTTTGCGGATCGTACGCCGCGCTGGCTGTAATCGGGTTGATGGAGTGACCTTTGTACCGGGAATCCAGTCGCCCGACTGTCATCTCTTCTTCACCGAGAAGTTCTTTGAAAAAGGCTTGAGCAGGAACTCGCAGGTCTGATTCATCCAGATAATCCCGTTCCAGGCCGGTGTACTCTTCCAGTTTGTCGAGCACGTCGGATCGCTCGGATTCGGGAAGCTC
Source organism: uncultured Rhodohalobacter sp. (assembly GCA_964422985.1). Lineage (GTDB taxonomy): Bacteria > Bacteroidota > Rhodothermia > Balneolales > Balneolaceae > Rhodohalobacter. The sequence continues at coordinate 16,000 of CAYRDO010000079.1, forward strand.
ATTACCTTTCATCAAAGCAACAGAATACTCGTTGATGGCATACTCGCGAACTTCATCCAAAAATGGTTCGAGCTCTTCCGGCTTGTTTTCCAGCTGATCGTGATACCATGCCGTTGCCGCATAGGAGGGGAGGTAGAGGATATACGATGTGTCGTCATACGGACCAAAGGTGATGGTTCTCAAATCGAGCACGTTGGAAACGAGCACAATTCCGTCAAGGGCGATTCCGTACGTGTCGTTCAGGTATGGCGCGAGTCCGGCGGACCGAAACGTCCCGTAACTTTCGCCAAGCAGGTATTTGGGGGATGCCCACCGGCCGTTTTCACTGATATATTCATTGATGAAATTACTAATCGAGGAGATGTCTGACTCTACGCCCCAGAAATCTTCATTCGTACTTTCGCCGACGGCTCGGGAAATTCCCGTTCCCACCGGATCCACCATTACGATATCGGTGACATCCAAAATGGAATATTCATTGTCGCTAAGAGTGTAGCCGGATTCGTTGAAATCAGGATCGTCCAGCACGACGCGTCGAGGGCCAACAGCGCCCATATGCAGCCAGATGGAGGAGGAACCCGGTCCGCCGTTAAAGACGAATGTAACCGGCCGTTCACTTGTATCGTCCACATCAGTTCGGGTGTAGGCGATGTATCCAAACTGCGCAATCGGTTCATTTTCCCGATTGCTGATATTCATTGTAGCGGCAGTGGCTTCATACTCCACTTCAGTTCCGCCAATTTCAACAGTGTGGGAGGTGACGTTTTCCTGCTCTTCAGGAATCGGTTTGGTTTCTTCTTCCTGTTCCTGCTGCGCAAATGCGGCTGACTGAACCAATAGCAGGATCAGAACAAGCCAAATAGTTTGTTTCTTCATGAGATGACTTTTTATGATTTATTGTGTCTTTTTTCCGCGGGAAGGATACGGAAATTTTAGGGGAGATGGGGGAGCGAGTTACAGAATTGCTTTCAGATTTTCTTTGATTTCACTCCAGGGCTTGGTTGAACTTTTTCCTTTTTC
>CAYRDO010000080.1:0-17009 GCA_964422985.1 uncultured Rhodohalobacter sp.
ATACGTGCAGATCGGTTTCCCTACGCCGGTATGATCCGGTTCAGGTTCTCAGGGTATGATCTCAGTCCCGGCATTTCTATCGGGACACCCCCAACCTTTTGATTGGTTAAGCTTTAAAAATAGGCACGAAACTCGTATGCTTCAAACAAAAAGAAGAAAAGAATGAATTTGAAGATAAAGGCTCTTCCTGCACTATTTTTATCGCTTCTGGTATTGGTATCCTGTGATCAGGCAGAAGTAGATGAGACGCCGGAATCTTTTTTAGAAGAGCATGTAAGCTGGCTGGCCGATGAAGAACGAGGCGGTCGATTAGCAGGAACCATTGATGAAGCAGAAGCGGCGAATTACATTTCCGATCAATTTCTGCAATACGGTCTCGAACCCGCCGGTGATCGCGATACATACATCCAGCAATTTACACTCGAAGGTCCGATGGTTCAGGCAATGGAATTGGAAGCCCGGGTTTCAAGAAATGTGGTTGGAGTGATTGAGGGTGAGGAGTTTCCGGATCGATACATTGTGATCGGTGCGCATTACGACGGACAGGGAATGGGCGGAGCAATCTCTATGAACATGAATGCAGAACCGGCTCTTCATTATTCTGCAGATGATAACGCATCAGGCACAGCCGGACTTTTTTATTTGGCCAAGGAGTTTGCAGAGGAGCGTCCCCAAAGCAGTATTCTGATTGCCGCATTTTCCGGAGAAGAACTTGGGTTGATCGGATCTCAATATTTTGTAGATGAAATGGAAATAGCCTCGGATTCAGTCATGGCAATGATCAACCTCGATATGATCGGCCGGTTGAATAACAATGAGTTACATATTTTTGGGACGGGGACATCCACAAAGTGGGAAGAGATTTTATCATCGGTTGAGTCTGATTCACTTCAAATTACAACGAGTGATGGTGGCATGGGAGCCAGCGATCACTCCTCATTTTACCAGGAAGATATTCCTGTACTGCATTACTACACCGGAACCCACGATCAATATCACAGGGAAACGGATACAGCCGACCTGATCAATTATACTGGTATGAAACGGGTTTTGAATCATGTGGAAGGAGTTGCGAGGACGATTGACTCAATGTCGCCATCAGAAATGGATTTCCAGAAATCCACCGATCAGCGAAGTGTAACGCGAATGCAGGATGGAGTGACTCTGGGCGTGATGCCGGATTACACCTATTCAGATGGCGGTTTTCGGATTGATGAAGTTCGGCCCGAAGGCCCCGCCGGTGAAGCTGGGTTCGAAGATGGAGATATCATCATCGGAATGGATGGGCAAGAGATTGGAGATATTTATGATTATATGGAGATTTTAAATAATCTTGAAAGCGGAGATACGGTTTTAGTACAAATTCTTCGCGATGAACAAGAAATGGAATTAGAAGTGACTTTTTAATAAATCTCCTTTGGAAGAGGAAAGCTCTCCTCTTGAGAGGAGACAGATAGTGGAGCGTTCAGCGGAACTATCAGAGGTGTGTTCGCAATGTATCATATAGCAACCGAACACACCCCGATTTCATTCGCTAAACGCTCATTTCACTTTTCGCTAACGCGTTCAAAAGATGAGCCCTCTCACGATGGGGTTTAATCACATTTAATTTGAGGGGTGAATTTGTGCTAATCGAAGCAAGATATTCTCAATCAACCTTAAAACATTTTAGCCTATATGATTACATATATGATGGATTATAAAATCAGTTATCTTTTTTTGATTCTTCTCCTGCCAATCATGTATTCCTGTAAGCAACGGGATTTTGATCTCCCTCCACTTCCGGCTGGTGTTCAGGCGGTCACGCTTTTAGGGGATACCCTTGAAACACAGGAGCTGTCACAGGAATTGTACAATGAGCAAAATCCACAACTAGTAGATGCTGTTGCTGCTTACAGAGAAGATCCTGATGACGCCGAAAATATCATTTGGCTGGGAAGGCGTACGGCATATGTTGGAGAATATCGCGAAGCTGTGCGAATGTTCACTGAAGGGATTTACAAATTTCCGGAAGATCCACGGATGTATCGTCACCGTGGGCATCGGTACATCACGCTGCGTCTTTTAGATCCGGCAATTAAAGATTTTGAGTACGCCAAAGCGTTTATGGAAGGGATGGAAGATCAGGTTGAACCCGATGGCCTGCCAAATGAGATGAATGAACCACAAAGCACCCTGAAATCAAATGTGTATTACCACAAGGGATTGGCTCATTACCTGAAAGGGGAGTTTGAAGATGCGATTACAGAGTATGAAAATGCTATGGAATTAGATCTTACGGATGATATGAGAATTGCCGTGATCTACTGGTATTACATGGCTTTAAAACGATCCGGTAATGATCTGAAAGCCGGCGAAATCATCGAACCGGTAAATGCGGAGATCGACCTTATCGAAAATGAAGCCTACCTGAACTTGATTCTTGTTTTTAAAGGTGTGTTTGATGCCAACCGTTTGATGGAAATTTCTGAGGACGCTCTTGAAGACGCTACACTGGGATATGGAATCGGGAATTGGCATTACATGAACGGACGAGAGGAGAGGGCGATCTCCATTTGGGAAAATGTGTATGCAACGGATCAATGGCCGGCTTTTGGGTACATAGCTGCCGAAGCGGAACTGGCACGGATTCGGGATTCTGAGGAATAATTTTTGAACAGGGCACGAGCAGTTTGCTCGCGCAATCATAAACATTAATGAAGGTGAACTAAATGCCCGATTATAAAACGCCCGGAGTATATGTGGAGGAGGTCTCGACATTTCCTCACACTATTCATCCGCTTTCAACGTCCAAGCCGGTATTTATTGGATTTACAGAGCATGGTCCTAAACATCTTACAGAAATTTTTTCACTGAATGATTTTGAGCAGCTGTTTGGTGGAGCACAAGCCAACCTTCCTGATTTTGTAGTGAATGGGAATTCCGTCTCTACGCGAAATGGAGAGCCAATTCCGGAAACACCTGAGTTTCATCTCTATTATTATCTTCAACTCTACTTTGCAAATGGCGGCGGTCCGTGTTATATCTTGCCGGTGGGTACTTTTGGAGAATCCTATTCCATTGATGCATTTAAACATACAATTCGACTTCTCGAAACTCATAAAGGTCCATCCATTATCGTATTAACGGATTTGGGAGGATTCCACGATCCGCATGATTATTATTCTATTTATGAGGATGCGCTGGACGTCTGCCAAAAAATCGGCAACTGTTTTACGATTATTGATACGAAACATCCGGGCTCAAACCCGAATAATCATCAAACCAATATCCAGGAATTGCGAAATCATCTTGGCGGGCCAAATCTTCAATTCGGGGCTGCTTATTATCCACTTTTAATTACACATCTCAAGTATAAATTTTCAGAGGATGAGGTCACGGTCGTTAAAGATGGAACTGAAATGGTGCTTCGTCATTCCGATCAAACCATCAGCGAAGATCCCTCAAAAAAAGCTGAATCGTTCTATCATAATGATGGGACGAGAAAAGCGAATTATCAAAACATTCTAAACCAAATTACCAGTGTGAAGTTGATACTCCCACCGTCGGGAGCAGTAGCTGGAATTTTTGCCTATACCGATCTAACAAAAGGAGTATGGAAAGCACCGGCAGGCGTGGCGCTCAATTATATTGATCGGCCTTTACTGAATATTTCGAGCAACGAGCAGGAGTTGATGAATGTGAGCTCCGATGGAAAATCTGTGAACGCTATTCGCAAGTTTACAGGTCGCGGAACTCAAATTTGGGGAGCCCGAACGCTTGCCGGAAACGACAATGAGTGGCGGTACATTTCTGTCAGACGTTTTCTGAGTATGATTCAGGCATCTGTTCAAAACTCTACAAAAGTCTTTGTTTTTGAACCGAATGATGCAAATACCTGGAAATCTGTAAAAGCGATGATCGAAAATTTTCTCATGAATATGTGGCGAAATGGAGGTCTGCAGGGATCCAAACCGGAGCAAGCATTTTTTGTGAAAGTTGGATTGGGGGCCACAATGACTCAGAATGATATTCAAAAGGGACGGATGATTATTGAAATCGGTGTTGCCCCTATAAAGCCGGCTGAGTTTATCATCCTGAAAATTGTACTTGAGATGAGCTCTTTATAGAGTACAGCACCGTCTAAAACCCTTTATGAAGTTTGTTTACATTTATGAAGCGACTGTTTATAATGGATTTGGATGAAAGGGTACTTTTTAGAGACGTAAAATCAAAAATTGTTATGTTAGGTTAGTAAAAGTTGGCAATTTTGAGTGCCGTTGATTCAAATCTTGCACGAAATTAAGATATCAAATGCTGATAATTTGAAACCTTCTCAGGAAGAATAGTTAGGACGTGGATGGGGTATAGAGATGAAATTAAAAAACTGATAGCCTCACTTCTTCATGAACGCACTCCTCAACATGAAGATGTCCTTCGATTAGTGCATATTACCGGCGCAATAGCGAAGTCATATCTCAAGAATTACTATCCCTCTTTTTTACGGCTTTGTTTACAAAATGGACTAAGCGAAGAGGATCTTGCAGAAGATTCAATACTTCAAATTTTTGCCAGGAATGAGAAAGGAGAGTATAAAATTCTTGAAAACTTTACTGATTCATTGAAACGCTCTTTTGAGGAAGCGGATTCAGAAGAAATCTTCAAAGCATACCAGGCTTTTGTTCATACAATGGCACTTCGTCAGTTAATTAAAACGTACTCCGAAATTGATTCTACAGGTGCCAAGATTTATAGGAATATCAGAGATTCTATTCAAAAAATTGACGGAATTTCAATCATCCGGGATTATCGGGGGTTGGTGATTAAACCATCAAATAATTCATCCCGTGAACATCTTCCGGCGATTCCATTCAAAGAGTTAGAACAAAAATTTATTACCCATGCCACAAAGCCATACACCACTCCTGAATTACTCACTACTGTAATGTCTGAAATTCAGCATCAAAATAAGTACAGACATTCGATTCCTTTCTTCGAGGTCGTTAAGCTTTTTAAGCGACATTATTCACATATCACAAATAATGAGATAGAAACAGATAAGAAAATTGATTTGACCTCGCTTTCCACTTTGGATCACAGCATTATGAAAGGGGAAGTTTTTAAAACAATACGCCAGAAGATTCTTACCACCTACGTAGTTTCAGAAAAGATCAGTTTTGAGGAAGCAAATTTATTGTATCAAACGGTTGTGGATATTGTAAATACATGGTTTGATAACCAGAAAGAAAGCCAGACGATTTATGACTATGCCCATCAACATTTTGGGATTGATAAAAACCAATATGAACAAAACTGGCGGACAAAAATTGAATATTTGGTCAGAATCGCCCGCGATCAGCTTAGAATGTATTTAATGGAGGGCTTGTAAGTTTCTGAAGACGACTGAAACGGAGCAATATAAATGATAACGACTTACATAATACTGCATCGGTTTAAATCATGAAGCACCTAACTGAAGAACAATTGGAGGGTTGGTTGAGGTCGAAAGAAAATTTCGACTATGATGAAGCTGTGCAGATTTCAGAACATCTGGAAACGTGCCATTTTTGTAAGGAAAGGCTGGAGAAACTACAATCATATTATAAAGATCTTGAGGAAGAAATAGATCAGGCTCCCGGAAGAAAAGAGAAATCGATCGCCTCAAAGATTTCTCAACGGCGAACAAAAAAAGCGTTGCCATCGGGGTCACTGATGCAAACGTATGAAGCTCCGCTCGAAGAACATCGCAACTCGCTGCCTGTGCAGATAAAAAATTATGTGCAACAACATCCGGTGGCATCTGTTTCCATTACAATCGGTACAATTTTTCTGGCAACACTGTTATTTATCATACTGCCCTGGCAGGGAATCAAAAATGGAAATCCTACCTACGCCGAAGTTGAGCGAAATGTGCTCCATGTTTATGATCAGGAAGGGGAAGATCTCTGGAAAATGGTAATCGATGGAATTCCGAATGGAACAACATCAGAAACAGAAGAAACCCGGACCACAAATCGACTAATACGAATCACAGACATTGATGGAGATTCCAGGAACGAGGTGCTTTTAACAGGCAACGATTACGAGAGTGAGCTTACTGCGAATAGGTTGTATTGTTACAACAGCGATGGCACGTTGCGGTGGAGTCAGACCCCGCCGGAGCCCATATCATTTGGCGACCTTTCTCATACCAGTGTAATGAACTGGAATATTTTAGACTTTTTTATACTTAATCCGTCAGAAAATTCTACTAAGTTATTTGTTGCATCCAATAGTAGTTGGTTTCCATCGGTTTTGTATGAACTGGATACATCAAACGGGAATATTTTGCAATCGTACTGGCACCCGGGGTGGATTTGGGTAAATGAAGTTTATAAATCAACAGGTATCGACAATAATAAGATTATCCTTGGTGCTACAAACAATTCTTATCAAAAAGCTGCCTTGATTATATTGAATCCGGATAATATAAACGGTTATGCACCATTAAAAGAATATTACAAGCCGGAGGCAATCTCTCGTGCGGAGGAGGATCACTACATTTTATTTAAACCTTCAAGATTAAATGAACTCTTTGGTAATCAGCTTTATAATGAAATATCAAGACTTCGTTTAACAGATGATGGAGGATTGATGGTAAGGGCGGTGGAAAATATAGGCGATCCAACCCAGCGCGTATCAGTAATGTATACCTTAAATGAAAATTTTGAAGTACTTGAGGCTAGAGGAGTTGCAAAATACGAAAGAGTCTATTCCGATCTGTATAATGAAGGTGAATTAGAAGAACCACTGACCGATGAATACTGGGAGAGCCTGAAAGATTCTGTCTTATATTGGGATAGTGATACAGAGACTTTTATCAGAGAAAGCGAGAGAGAAGAATAAGGCTCTTTTTTTTGCAGTTTCAGATCAAAAATTCATGAATTTGTTTGAATCTCTAAACTGAGATCTACAGAAAATCTTTTCTATCTGAGTTTCGATAGGGAAAACTTTTTTTATCCATTTTCTGAGGACATCTCAAACGGTGTAATGTATAGTATGAAGCGAGAATTTACACCTAACAAATCTGATTACATCTTATGACCTCAGAAAAAATTGTAGATACATTCTCCGGCAACCAAAGCAAATTCGAAATTGTTAAAAAGTCTACCATTTTCAGATCAGAGTTTTATGTAAAAAAGAATGGAAAAGTGATCTCCTATAACTTCTCATCTCTAAAAGAGGCTATGGAATGGGCGAAGAATAAATGAGATTAAAATAAATTTCACCTAACGCCTCTATATATCCAATTTAACTCAAGCAAGCCAACGCATACCCACCTGAGCCTTTCTTTCAAGTCGAGTTTTTTGCCAAACGTACTGATTGAAATCCTCCTTAAAGAATCCACAAGTTCATGAAAGGAACATAGCATCTAATACCAAGTTTCTTATCTTAGTGAATGGACTTCTTATTGAGGTGGTATCATCATGAATAAAAACTTTTTGCTCGTTTTACTGCTGCCGTTTCTTTTTATCTACGGTTGCAATACTTATACGTGGGAAGATGCCCAACAAGCAGATACCTATGAAGCTTATCAAGAGTACATTGAGGCAAATCCGGAGGGTGAGTTTGTTGAAGAGGCACGAAATCTTTTAGAACAGCGCTATTGGGAATCCATCAGGAATGACACATCTGAAACGTCTTTTAAATCATATTTAAATCAATTTCCTAACGGCCAATATCAAACGGAAGCAGAAGAGAAAATTAGTCAACTAGCCCGGCAAAATCTCGCATCCGAGGGCCGGGTAACCGGCTCCAATGTAATTATTCGAAGCAACCATACAACAGAATCAACTTCTGTTGGGATGGTGGCCAGAGAAGGAACGACTGTAAAAATTCTTGATTTCTACAGCTCAGGTAACAGTAAGGAAGCAATTTTAAGTAGTGATGTAACGGTTTCTGCAAATGGCCGCCGGATGAATCTAACCTCCGGGAAAGCGATAACGATTTTATCTGACCAAATTGATTCTGTACGGGTTGCCATTTCCGGAACTCAGTATGGAAACATTGAAACGACAATCAGCAAAGAACATATTGAGCCGATGAGCGGAGAAAGATGGTATAAAATTACTACGCGAGATGACATTACCGGCTGGATTTACGGCAAGTTTATTGAGGAATTATAATACTACGACCCACAAAAACTAAGAAAAGCATTTATTACATTTTATGAGAATATTCATCTTCCTGTTTTCTATTCTATTAATCAGCTGCAGTTCAGAACAGTCTCCTCCCAATGATGTACAAAATTCAGTTTCGGACGATTCACAAACCGAGGCGAGAGACTCAATTCAAGTAGATGTTTCTGATGATTTTGTGACCGGTCAATTCGATTTCAAAACTCACGAAGATTTTGTGCAGGTTGATCCTCAGGATGCCAATAAAGAAGTATATCTCCACAAAGATACTTACGAAGCGTTCCAGGCAATGGCGGACAGCGCTCAAAAAGATGGAATCACATTTGTTATAGTATCCGGAGCCCGAAATTTTGAATATCAAAAATCGATCTGGGATCGAAAGTGGAATGCATCTTCGGCCTCAACTGACTTGGAAAAAGCAAACGAAATTCTTGAGTACAGTTCAATGCCCATGACTTCTCGCCATCACTGGGGGACGGATATTGATCTCAACAACCTGAATAACAGCTATTTTGAAGAGGGCCAGGGAAAACAAGAGTATGAGTGGTTGAAAGCACATGCTAACGGTTTTGGATTCTATCAGCCTTACACAGAGAAAAGCCTGAACGGGCGAACAGGGTACAACGAAGAAAAATGGCATTGGTCGTACATGCCCCTCGCATCCCAATATTTAACCTACTACAACCGGCACATCACCAACGCAGATATTGAAGGATTCCAGGGAGCTGAGTTGGCTACAGAAATTGATATGGTTCAAAATTACGTAAACGGTGTTTCTGTAGATGTGCTGAACTATAACGAGTAAATCTCTGGTCAGTCATCCGATAAGTATTTGATAAAAAAATCAGACTATGCTGAGTTCACTCATCGGATGACTTTTGAACTTTAAACCGTCTCTACCTCGTCCAGCTTCACTCCAACCAATCGGCTGACACCCGTCTCAGGCATCGTCACACCATACATCATTTCTGCCTTCGACATCGTCTTTTTGTTGTGCGTGATGATGATAAACTGGGTATCCTCACTAAATTTCTTAATCATGGCTGAAAAGCGCTCAATGTTTGCGTCATCCAGCGGGGCATCAACCTCGTCGAGCACACAGAATGGAGATGGTTTTACCAGGTAGATCGCAAACAGAAGAGCAATGGCAGTTAGTGTTTTTTCTCCACCGGAAAGCTGGTTGATACTTGACGGGCGCTTCCCTTTCGGATTTGCCCGAATATCAATTTTTGCTTCCAGGGGATCTTCAGCCTCTTCATCAATGACTAAATCGCAAAAATCGTCTTCGTTGAAGAGTGTACTAAATACATTTTTAAAGTTTTCACGAATCTGTTTAAACGTTTCGTTGAATCGTTCGGTTGCCGTTTCGTTAATCTCCGCAATCGTCTCGCGCATCTCCTCTTCAGCATCTCGCAGGTCAGTGATCTGCTCTTCATGAAATTCCAGTCTCTCTTTCTCTTCACGAAACTCTTCAATAGCTAGAGGATTTACATCGCCAATTCGATTCAGTTTCTGTCTGAGTGTACTCACTCGTGATTTGGCTTCCTCGGGTTCCATATCAGCGGGAAGTTCTTCTGTGAGCTGATCCATGAGAATTTCATATGTTTCCCAAATATGGTCGGAGAGACTTTCAGATTTCATCTCAAACTTTTCCTTCGCCATCGACAGATGGTGAACCAGTTCGAGATTGACCTCTTTTCGCTTTCGAAGGTCCTTCAGCTCTTTCTCAACTTCGTTGATTTTTCCGCGTTGTTTGCTGCTCTGTTCTTCAGCGGCTGAGAGCTTTTCGTCGGCCTCTTTTTTCTGAGATTTCGCTTCCTCAAGTTTCTTTTCAGCCTGCTTAATTTTCTCCCGATACCCGGTAATCTTCTCCTTACTTTGTCCCAAAAGTTCGCTTCGGCTTTCCTGCCGGCTCTTCATATTCTCGATGCCGGACTCAGCTCGTTCAATATCTTTGACCAAATTATCTGTCTTGTTAGATAAATCCTGGTGCTTTAATTGAGCATCGTTATATCGGTTTTGTGCAATCGCCCGCTCTTCTTCCAGATTTTGAAGAGTTTCTTTTTTCTCTTTCTGCTGCTTATCCAGTTCCGTGATTTTCTTCTGGAATTCTTTCTGTTTGGGCTGAAGATTTTCGAGTTCTTCAATTGCCGTATCGCGGTTTCCCGCCAGCTTTTCTTTTCGGTTTTTCAGGTCGCCAATGTTTTTCTCGTACACCTGTATACTGGACTGATACCGGCTCACCTGCTGATCCAACTCCCGGTTCGTTTTCTGTAGCTCCCGAATCGATTGTCGGATGGAATCAAGGTCGATAAACTCCAGGTCGCGATTGATCTCCTCCAGAGAATCCTCTTTTGAGACCAGGCTTGCTTCCAAATCATATTCCTTCTTATTCAGTTTATTCAGCTTGTCTTCCAGCCCGAGGCGAATTCCCGCCTGCTTATTCTTGCTGCCGCTTTTCAGAATTTTGTTTGATGTGATCAGATCCCCATTCAGGGTCACTGCCGAACTACCGGAATCTTTGAGAAGTTTTGATCCTTCCTGGATCGTATCAGCAATCAAAATGCTACCCAGAAGTAATTGTGCAACCGGTTGATATTCATCATCAAACCAAACATGCTCAACAATAGAGCCGGTATCAGTAGAATAGGAATTATTCAACTCAGCCAAGGGAATGAATGTGGCGCGGCCCTTGTCATTTTCTTTGAGAATCTCAGATGCCCGAATGGCATCATCTAAAGATTCTGTAACGATAAAATTCACAGCATCGCCCAACGCCGTATCCAGTGCCGGCACGTACTCTTCAGCAGTTTGAAGAAGTTCGCCAACTGGTTTCAAGAGATTGAAGTCATCATGGTGATTTTCAATTAAATAGCTCACCGAGGCAGGCATCGCTTCATTGGATTCGGCAATGCCTTTTAACAATGAAATCTCAGAAGAAACCGCCTCTTTTTTACTTTTGATAGACCGAATCTCTTCGCGAAGTGTTTCCCGTTGCTCTTCTAAATGATTCTTCTCTTCGGATGAGTTTTGAAGTTTTTGTTCTTCTTCATCAATCTGCAGATTAATTTTTTTCGACTGCTTTCGGGCATCTTCAAGCTTCGATTTTGCAGAGGCTATTTCGGTCTCAATATTCGAAATATCTTCATCAATCCGATCCTGATCATCCTCGCTGTTTTCCAGCCTTGATTCCAGTTTGATTCGGTTAGATTGCAGGTTAGTTAGCTTTTGGTTGACATCGCTGATCTCAATTTCAAGTTCATAAAGTTCATGCCGAACTTTGGTGTATTTCTGCTGGATGTCTGAAAACTTTTTCTTGGAATCAGCCAGGGACCTCTCCGATTTTTCTTTCTCATCGGAAAGTTTCTCAAGTTTAGCCTGATTACTTTGCTTCAACTCTTCAAGTTCTTTGATATCAATCCGGCTCTGCTCAATGTCAGATTCGTACTGTTCAATGACTCCTTCCTCGTTGCTGATCTTTTCATTGGTGATCTGAAGGTTGGTCTGCAATTCCCGAATCGTAGAGCTAAGCTGACTCACTCTTCGCTTGGCTTCAGATTCGTTCCGCTCCTTTTCTAAAAGTTTGGTGCGTGCTTTTTCCTCTTCAGATTCAAGTTGTTGAAGGCGTTCTGCAATCTCAGCTTTTTCTTTTTCCGCATTTTTTATTTTTTCTTCAAGCGGATCCAATTCAGCAGCGATAGACTTGTATTCATGAAGCGTATAGGCTTTATCAAGGTGTACAAGTTCTTTCTTCAGCTCTTTTGCTTTCTCTGCTTTCTCCGCCTGTCTTTCAAGAGATCTGGCATTTTTTCGGATTTCAACCAAAATATCTTCAAGACGGGTCAAATCTTTCAGCGTATCGTCTAGCTTTCGAAGAGTTTGTTTCCTCTTTTCTTTGTAACGAGTTACCCCTGCAGCTTCCTCAAAAAGTCGCCGGCGATCGTTGTTTCTATCATTTAGAATCTCCTCAACCATCTTCAGCTCAATCACGGAATAGGCATCGGAGCTCATCCCCGTATCCATAAATAACTCCATGATATCTTTCAATCGACAAGCTGTATTGTTGATCAGGTATTCACTATCCCCCGATCTGTAGAGTCGCCGTGTGATAGTCAATTCGCTGTACTCAACCGGTAAAATTCCCTTGTTGTTGACAAAAGTGAGAGAGACATCCGCCATTCCCAACGCTTTCTTTTTAGCAGTACCGTTGAAAATCACATTGCTCATTGAGCTTGAGCGGAGAAGGGTGGGACGTTGTTCGCCAAGAACCCAACGAAGAGCATCCACAATATTCGATTTCCCACAACCATTGGGTCCCACAATTGCTGTGATGCCATTGTCAAACTTTACATGGGTTTTGTGGGCAAAACTTTTAAAGCCCTGTAGTTCTAATTCGGATATATACATGGCAGGTTACAGGATACAGGTTGCAAGTTCCGGGTTATTGGTTTCAGACTTTGTGGGTTCAGTGATGGAAAATTGAACTTGCGCCCGTTTTATCATAATTCGTTTATAATAATTGTAGAGATGTATTAGAAGTCAAATAAATGCAATTCAAAGATACAATTTTGGTTCCTTATTCTGTTGAAAGATCGAACCTGAAAACCTGTAACTCAAAACCGGAACCTATTAAACCGTCATAATTTCTTCTTCTTTCGTTTCCAGCATCTCATCTACCTTTTTGGTATGAGCGTCGGTGATGGACTGGATCTCTTCTTCAGCTTCAAATTTGCTGTCTTCGGGAAGTGATTCCTCTTTTACGGTTTTTTTAATTTCATCATTAGCATTTCTACGAATATTCCGGATACTAATTCTGGCATTCTCGGCTACTTCACCTGCATGTTTAACAAGCTCAGTACGTCGCTCTTCAGAAAGCATGGGCAGTGGTATTCGGATAATCGTACCATCATTATTTGGATTCAACCCCAAACCGGCAGACATAATTGCTTTTTCGATATCTTCCATTGCAGATTTGTCGTAGGGCTGAACGGTTAAAAGCCGGGCCTCCGGCGCTGATACGTTAGCTAATTGATTCAATGGCGTTTGAGAGCCGTAGTAATCCACTTTAACGCCGTCCAGGAGGGAGGGGGTTGCTTTCCCCGCCCGAATGTGAGAAAACTCTTTCTTACAAAATTTCACGGCTTCATCCATGCTTTCGTCGGCCGTATCGATAATCAATTGTAATTCTTCAGGTATCATAGTTCAGAGATTTGATCGTTGGTCTGAGTTTTTTACAGATAATTAAATATATCATCTGTACTGCTCCAAATGTCGGTTTCCACTTCTTGATGTTAAAAACCGAAGTTTTTGTTATCCCAAAAGTAATGAATAACAACCGTCCAATTTAAAAAAACTACGATTTATCCCAAACAACTGTCGATCCAATGGACTCACTTTGAGTGACTACTTTCAGCAGATTGTTAGGAGTATTCATGTTAAAAACGATGATAGGCGTCTTGTTATCGCGACAGAGAGTGAACGCGGTCAAATCCATCACATCGAGCCGGCGGTTTAACACTTCATCTCCGGTGATCGTATCAAACTTTTTGGCGTCTTTATTTTTCTCCGGGTCGGAATCGTAAATTCCATCCACTCGCGTTCCTTTGAGGATTACATCAGCCTCAATTTCAATGGCGCGGAGTGATGCGGCTGTATCTGTAGTGAAGTAGGGATTCCCGGTTCCGGCGCCGAAAATAATCACGCGGCCTTTTTCGAGGTGACGTATCGCCCGGCGACGAATATAGGGCTCGGCAATCTCTTCCATTCGGATGGCACTCATCAGTCGGGTATGAACTCCTTTACGCTCTAAGGCATCCTGTAAAGCCATACTGTTGATCATGGTGGCAAGCATGCCCATGTAATCTCCCTGAACACGATCCATGCCTTCGGTGGCGCCTTTCACTCCCCTGAAAATATTTCCTCCGCCAATAACAACGGAGATTTCAAATCCCTCCTCTTTTACGGCTTTAATTTCATCGGCATATGCAGAAAGAATATCAGCGTCGATTCCATGTCCCTGTTCGCCTAACAATGCTTCGCCGCTCAATTTTAAAAGAATTCGTTTATAAGGTGTAGCCAAGATCTTTTGGGTTTGGTTGTTGTCAAGAAGATTAACAGAAGTCCCCTCTTGAGAGGGGATTTAGGGGTGTGTAAATAGTTCTGAAGGAAATCGGGGAATACACCCCGAGTTCAACTTAATCGGCGTTGCCATTAAGTCTTCACTTTCCTCTCTCAAGAGGGGAGGTGAGGCTCAAGCTATTTTACAACCCATATTCACATTTTCATGTAAATATAAGACAAAAAAAAAGCTACCGGGAAGGTAGCTTTTTTAAACTAAAAAATTAAGCTTCGCCAAGCTGCAATCTGTGATAAGACCTGACGAGCGGAGCATCGTTTTGCTCCAGGTACTCTTTAACAGAGATTCCGTTATCTTTCACAAACTTTTGTTCAAGCAGAACACGCTCTTCGTAAAAGCGGCGAAGTTTTCCTTGTGACGCTTTCTCTGCGATTTCCGCTGGTTTGCCTTCGTTAAGCAATTGCTCCTTGGCAATTTCCAGTTCTTTTTCCACAATGGTTGTGTCCACTCCGTCTCTTGTAACGGCAAGTGGATTCATCGCAGCGATCTGCATCGCAACATCCTTGGCTACATCGGCATCGTCGATTGAGCTTTCAAATTCTACAATCACCCCTAACTGATTTCCCGGGTGGATGTACTTAACAAGCGCACCGGAAGATTCGAGGAACAGCACACGGCTGATTTCAATCTTCTCACCGATCTTTCCAACCATCTCATCGAGATGTTTTTCGATGGTAAGGCCGTCGATCTCTTTCTGTTTCAGTTCTTCAATCGAACCGATCTCATTTTCAAAAGCAACGTTTAGGAATGATTCTCCGCTTTCCTGGAAATCATCGTTCCGGGCAACAAAGTCTGTTTCGCAATTCAGTTCGAGAGCGGCTGCCTTGGACTGATCATCACTTACTTTAATAAGGATGAGTCCCTGGTTGGCTTCACGGTCAGCTCGCTTCTCAGATACTTGTTGACCTTTTTTACGAAGAATTTCAACAGCTCTGTCAAAATCTCCATCGGCTTCAGTGAGGGCTTTTTTACAGTCCATCATGCCGGCTCCGGTAGCCTCGCGTAATTTCATTACATCTTTTGCACTAATACTCATGACTGAATTTCTACAGTTTTTATTTCAGGGTTATTTTTTATCGGAGTCTTCTTTTTCTTCCTCATCGTCACTTTCATCGTCGGAAGACTCTTCTTTTTTACCTTTAGATTCTTTTTTGTCAGATTTTTTTGACTCTTTCGACTCTTCTGCCGACTCATCTTCTTCTGAAGAATCGTCATCATCATCATCCGCATCGGAGTCAGAACCTGAAGAATCTTTATCGCTTGATTTCTTGCGACGTCGTTTTCTTCGGCGAACTTTAACGGGTCCGTCATCAGAATCATCATCGTCGGAGCCTGAATCCTTTTTCGCTTCTTTTGCCGCTTCTTCCATGAGTTCTTCTTCTTTCATGGCTTCACGTTCAGCATTTCCTTCAATAATTGCATCTGCAATAAGAGAAGTTACAAGCTGAATGGTTCGGGCTGAGTCATCATTGGCAGGAACAATGTAATCCGGAATATCAGGATCACTATTGGTATCAACCATTGCAACAATCGGGATGTTCAGCTTAACAGCTTCGTTCATCGCGATACTTTCTTTAATAGTATCAACCACAAAAATGGCGCCCGGCAGTCTGTTCATGTTTGCAATACCGCCGAGTGTCTGTTCCAGTTTTTCCCGCTCACGTTCCAGCATGAGTCCCTCTTTCTTGGTAAGCTCATCGAACGTACCGTCGGTTTTCATTTTTTCAATCTCTTCCATCCGAGAGATGCTTTTACGAACGGTGCTGAAGTTGGTAAGCATTCCGCCTAACCAACGGTGAGTTACAAAAGGCATTCCACAACGGATCGCCTCAGTTCTAATAATATCTTGTGCTTGTTTCTTGGTTCCCGCAAACAGAATAGTTTTGCCGGATCGGGCAAGTTTGGTTACCTCATCGAGTGCTTCCTGGAGGTATTTTTCTGTTTTCTTGAGGTCGATGATGTGGATTCCATTTCGAGCCATGAAGATGAACTCTTTCATTTTTGGATTCCACCGGCGGGTGAGGTGTCCGAAATGGGCACCCGATTTCAATAGTTCTTGTACTGATGAAGCTTTAGGCATTGTTTAGATATGTATGTTTGAGTTAGTCCTCTACACAGGTCAACCCTGCTCGCCAATCCTGTCCGAAGTTTTCGGAACAGAACACCCGACGTCAGGTCGCTGCGTATGTGTGATTAAAAAATGGTGCAAGATGCAAGTCTCAGGATGCAGAAAAGATTGCTTGAATCCTGCGCCCTGTATCCTGAATCTTGATTATCGTTTAGAAAACTGGAATTTCTTGCGAGCTTTGGGCTGACCGTATTTTTTACGTTCAACCATTCTGTCGTCTCGTGTTAAGAGTCCGTTCTCTTTCAGAATTCCATGCTTATCCTCATTCAGATCGTCAATCGCACGAGCAAGTGCCAGGGATACGGCTCCGGCTTGTCCGGTTACGCCGCCACCACGAACATTCACTTTAATGTCGTAAGAACCATCAAGTTCGGTAAGTTCGAGTGGAAACTTGGCAATATTAAATCGCGCCTTTGTACTGAAGTAATCTTCAATAGGCTTGCCATTCACTTCAAAAGTTCCACTTCCGTCGTTGATGTAAAGGCGTGCAGTTGACGTCTTTCTTCGGCCAATGTAATTTTCTTGTGCCATGTTGGGCTGTTAAATTTCTTTGATTTCTGGTTGCTGAGCAGTGTGCGGATGAACCGGT
>CAYRDO010000081.1:0-16832 GCA_964422985.1 uncultured Rhodohalobacter sp.
CGTTTCAGTATATTAAACAAATTTTACAAAAATTGAATCATTTATGACTGTTGATGTTCTTGCTTTTGGCGCCCATCCCGATGATACAGAATTAAGTTGTGCGGGCACTCTTCTCTCCCTCATTCAATCCGGTAAGAAAGTGGCTGTTGTAGATCTGACCCGTGGAGAAATGGGATCGCGCGGGACCCCGGAGCTTAGAAAAAAGGAAGCTCAAAAAGCAGCAGAGATTCTTGGCTTACATGCAAGAGAAAACATTGGCCTGCCGGATACGGAACTGAAGAACAACCGGGAGCATCAAAAGGCGATTATTAAAATGGTTCGTCACTTTCGCCCTCATATCTGTTTGATCCCAACGCTGAAAGACCGACATCCGGATCATGAAAATGCCTCTGCCCTTTTGGTGGATGCGATTTTCTACAGCGGTCTTTCTAAGATTGAAACCAAAGGCCCCGATGGAAAACAACAAGAACATTTCCGCCCGTCGCATGTGCTGCATTTTCTTCAGCACGATCATATAGATCCCGACTTTGTTTTTGATATCACCGATACCATTGAAACCAAGGAGGAAGCGATCAAGGCATTTTCATCTCAATTTAATGTTGCTGATCCGGGAGATGAACCGGAGACCTATATTTCGGATCCTGCATTTTTCGAAGCCCTGCGCGCCAAAGCCGCTTTCTACGGACAGATGGCCGGCTACAAATACGGCGAAGGATTCGTCTACGCCCAAAAACCATTTCCCGCCAACAATTTTGATTTCCTGTTTGATACGACTCCGAAGCGGTAAAATAGTTCTTCGGCTGCTCATTGCTTCTTTGGGCTGCCGAATCCCAAACACAATGTTTCCACCACAACGACTCAACGAAGGCACCAAGTTCACAACGTTGTGCCCGCCGTGAATCCTTTGTGTCGCCGTGGTTACATCCACATAACCACAATCTTTCTGAGCTGCCGAATCCCAAGCACAATATTTACCACAACGGCTCAACGAAGACACCAAGTTCACAACGTCGTGCTCGCCGTGAATCCTTTGTGTCGTCGTGGTTAACTCCACGTAGTCTTAGCTTTTTTGAGTTACCGGGTCCCCGCCACTAACTACAAATTCAGCAGCTGACGGGTTTATGAAAACATGCGGTGGTCGTAATATTGAGATTCTTCCTCGTCGTCCTAAAAAACAGGACTCCTCGTCTGAATGACAGGTTCGTTGGAGTATATTGCGGCGTTCCTGACCCAGAGTTAGAACACGGTTTTGTCTGACGCCGCATTATTGACGATTTGCCTTAGACGGCGTGGCGCGCCTCCCGAATCATTGCACTTTCAACCCACGAATTAGGCAGCCTAAGCCTTACACCTCAGCCGCCAATGTCTCTTCAATCACCCGCCGCTGAATATCATGCGGAACCTGGCCGTAACTGTGGAATTTGCGCGAGTACGTTGCACTTCCCTGCGTCATAGATTTCAGCCGGGTGGTGTATTGATCCAACTCCTGCAACGGTACAATCGCTTTAATTTTTTGAATCGAGCCCTCTGCATCCATTCCTAAAATTTGTCCTCGCCGCGAACTCAGATCGCTCATTACATCCCCCATATAATCGGCCGGCAGAGTCACTTCAACTTCATAGAGAGGTTCCAAAAGTTGTGGAGAGGCTTTCATAAATCCGTCTTTGAATGCCATCAAACCGGCAGTTTTAAACGCGGCTTCGTTTGAATCAACTGAGTGCATGGAACCATCATACACAGAGACGCGAATATCCCTGGCCCGGCAGCCGCTCATCGGTCCGTTGGCCATTTTCTCCATAATCCCCTTCAGAATAGCCGGCATAAACCGGTTGTCAATCACACCGCCCACGATGCAGTTTTGAAAAACGAGCTTTCCGCCCCATTCCAAATCGATATCCTGGACGTCCCGAACCTTAATATCCGTTCGGTCGGGCATCCCTTCATACCACGGCTCAATAGAGAGGTAAACTTCGGCAAATTGTCCCGCTCCGCCGCTCTGTTTTTTATGCTTGTAATGAGCCTCCACTTTCTTCGTGATTGTCTCCCGATATGGAATTTTGGGTGTAACAAACTCAACGTCCAGGTTATAATTGTTTTTAAGTTGGTGAAGAATCACACTCAAATGCTCCTCGCCGAGACCATGTAAAATCGTTTGCTGTAACTCCTGGCTATGCTCCACAACGATCGACGGATCTTCTTTTGAGATCTGGTTCAGTGCATTCCCAAGCTTATCCTCATCACCCTCAATCTTTAATTTTATGGCGTTTCGGATGGTCGTATCCGGATAGTTGATTCGTGTAAACTCAATACTGCTGTCTTTAGGGGCAAGGGTGTCACTGGTTTGGAGATCTTTCAGTTTTACAGCAACAGCCAAATCACCCACGTGCACTTCAGGGACTTCCGTTCGGTCATGCCCCTGGTTTATATATAATGAGCCAACCCGCACGCTATTTCCCGTTCGTTTATTGACCAGATCCATTCCCTGTTTAATCGTACCACCGGTCACTTTCAGGTAGGCCAAATCACCCACATGGGTTTCCGAGGATGACTTAAATGCAAAAGCCGAGGGCTCAGAATCCTCAGAAAGTTCATAAGAATCTCCGTTTGAGAGTTTCATCTCCGATTCCAATGGCGAGGGAACCACATTCCCGATAAACCCTAAAATTCGTCCCGTACCCATATTTCGGGATGCACAGGAACAAAACAATGGAAAAATATCCCGGTTGCGAAGACTCATTTGAAGTCCGTCCCGCATCTGGTACTCATCGAGCTCTCCGTTTTCAAAATAGAGATCCAGGAGTGTCTCATCATTCTCAGCAACTGCTTCAACCAGTTCATTATGCAGTAATTCGGCCTGAGCCCGTTGCGATTCCGGAATCGGCAGTTTATCCGGTCGACCGCCGGCTTCGGGAAATTCATACATCGTCATTTTCAGAACATCAATAATTGCGTGAAAGTCCTCCCCCTCGCTATAAGGATATTGAACCACCACAACGCCACGGCCAAAGTGTTCTTTTGCCATATCAACGGCATTCTGAAAATCGGATTTATCACTGTCCAGTTTGTTTACAACCAGCATCGAGGGGAGCGATCGCCGTTCAGCAGCTTTCCAAAAAGCATCTGTCCCGACCTCCACTCCGGCATCAGAATTGAGAACAAAAATGGCGGTATCCGCTACATGGAGGGATTCCGAGACCTGTCCCCAAAAATCATTTGAACCCGGTGTATCCAACAAGTTAATTTTGGTCCCCCGCCAATCAAGATGTAGCAACGATCCATATATAGATTTCTCTTTATCCTTTTCAATTCCATGATAATCAGAAATGGTATTCTTGCCCTGAATACTCCCTCTCTTCCTGGACGTACCCGATTCGAAAATCATCGTTTCGGCGAGAGTTGTTTTTCCTGATCCTGAATGCCCGAGAAGCGCAACATTTCTAATATTTTTCGGCTCGTATACTTTCATTATGACTCCAATCTTTTTTTGAAAATAACTACTGGTACCTCTTAATTTTTTCCCGTCTTGATGGTGGGAAGGAAAGGCGGACATCATTTGCGGATGCTCACCTTTAAAATTATACTTGATTCCTACCCGTCAATCAAAACTCTTCCTATAATTTAGAAGGCTTGATGATCAAATCAACATGAAAAAAATTCTTTTACTACAGACCGGCGGCACCATCAGCATGCATTTCGACCGGAACGGAAAGGAGCTGAATCCTGAAAAGTGGACGGAGGTTCTGTATGGCGAAATGCCGGAGCTGTCAAAAATCGCCGAGATCGATATTCAAAATGTATTCTTCGAAGACAGTTCAGATATCAACAGGAACCACTGGAAAGAGTTGAGCGAACAGATTGATGCCAACTTTGAGGAATATGACGGATTCGTGATTCTCCACGGAACGGATACCATGGCGTATACCGCCTCTGCCCTTTCGTTTGCATTACAAAATATCTCGAAGCCGGTGATCTTAACCGGTAGCCAGGTGCCGATGAGTAATATTCGCAGCGATGCACGTCGGAATCTGATCAACTCGATTGAACTCGCCACGCTTGGAATTCACGAAGTTGCCATCTGTTTTAACGATCACCTTTACCGCGGGAATCGCAGTACAAAAATGAGTATCGGTGATTTTGATGCCTTTGCATCCCCCAACTACCCTACCCTGGCTGAAGTGGGAATTGATATCAAACTGTCGGACGGCCTGCTCGAAAATCACACCGAAAACAGAGCTCTCTTTTCTGATTTTGATGATTCTGTTCAGGTCATTAAAGTGTATCCAAATTTGAACCCCGATCTTCTTGATAATATTGAGCTACGTTCCACAAAGGCGGTGATTCTCGAAGCGTTCGGAAGCGGAAATGTACCAAGCAAGGGACGCTATAGCCTGCTTCCGTTTGTTGAGAAATGTATCAACCAAGATTGTCATGTACTGATCACATCCCAAGCCGCTTATGATGCCGTCGATTTAACGCATTACGCCAGCGGAAAAGCGTTGAAAGAATTAGGAGCACTCAGTGCCGGTGAGATGACAATGGAAGCAACTCTCACAAAAACGATGAACTTATTGGCACGCAACCTTTCTGATTCCGAATTTATTGATACATTCCAGCAATCAATTGCCGGCGAGAGAAGTTAAGAGTGACCTTGAAGCGTTCCCTATGCGGATCCTTCAAGCGTCACGATCATTCTTAGTAAAGAACGCTTCTCCCGACAGCGGTCGGGACGGGCGCGTGATGGTTCCAAATTTTAAATAATTCAGAACGCATGTTTTTTGTATTTGATGTTGAGACTGTACCCGATTTTCCATTTGTACGAACGGTTGTCAATCAACCCGATATGGATGAAGACGATCTGCTGGTTTTTGCGAGTGAAGAGCTGGCCCGCAATTCATCCGGATTCTTACCGCCGATGTATCACCGGATGATCTCCTGGGTGGGACTTTGGGTTGAAAATGGCGGAAAACCATCAAAGAAAGTGGGCTGGCACGGCGACGATGAAGTGGAAGGCCTCAACCAACTTTTTGATACGCTTCTCACCTACAAAGATTTCGGATTGGTGCATCACAACGGCCGCGGCTTCGATCTTCCGCTGATCACCTATCGGGCGATGAAACACAACATCCAGATGCCGGTTCGGCTGAACCATTATGATATTCGATACCGGTTCAGCAAGGTAAATATCGACCTGATGGACGAATTCAGTAACTACGGAGCCAGCTCCTATCCAAAACTTAAGCACTTGGGGCAGCTGATTGGCGTCCCCTTCAAGCAGACCGCCGAGGGAAATGAAGTTCTCAACATGTACCGAGAAGGCAAACTCGAGGAGATCGAACACTACTGCTACGAAGATGTGATGGCCACCTACGTGGTGTGGCTGCGAATGAAATTCACAACAGGCGAAATCTCGCGAGAAGTATTTGAAAACCTCAATGACAGAGCTGTCGGAAAACTCAAAGAGATCCAGGCCGAAAACAGTTAATTATCATATCCCTCGGCTGCACATTGCTTTTCTGGGCTGCCGAGTCTCTCAACTCCATCGCCGAAACTTTCACTTGAAGAAACCTCCAAGGATTCGGAATCCTTGGAGGTTTTAACATATCAATCGATGCCAATCCCTTGACTGCAGAGTGCTTTTTTGAGCTGCCGAATTCCAAGCTCAATATTTTCTACCACAACGACACAAAGAAGGCACCAAGTTCACAACGTTGTGCCCGCCGTGAATCCTTTGTGTTACCGTGGTTAAATCCACTTAGACATTGCCTTTTGAGCTACCGAGTTCTAGACCCAATCACAAATACGGCAGCTGATGTGGATTCTGCAATCGATGGATGTCGTTGAAATATACGGCGGTCTAACTCTGTTCATCCTCATTCTGAATGACAGGTTAGGTTAGCAACAAATGGATAATAAGATGAGCTCCAAAGGAGCGTCCGTCACCAGCATAGTGCGCAGCGCTATGAAAATAGTCATCCACAAAAAGACAGCCCCAAAGCGGGCGCAGTCCAAAATGCCCGTCCGTTTAATCCCAAACTTACCGATCATCATCCATACCGGAGAGTGATTATGGCATGGGTTGATGGATAAAGGATTTCGCCCTTTCAGGGCTTTTGGTGATTCTTTCATGGTTTGACATAGCGCTTCGCACTATGCTGGCGCCCTGGTCCCGTTGGGACCGGCTTTTGCATATATGAACCTTATTCTCCACCATCCTTACACTTTGTTTGATTTTATCGCTAAAAAAAACGCCTTCTCGTCTGAATGGCAGGTTCTGGTTTTATACATCGCGGCCCGAAGTCTCGAGGGCAAGCTGTTTCAGGTTCAGAGTAGAGAACGGTTTTGTCTGACGCCGCTGTCGTAATGAATTGCCTCAGACGGCATGGCAAGGAATGGTTTTGAGCCTCAGCAGCTAAAGCGAATTCAGCAGCCGTTACCCTTCGCCTGCCGATTGTATTTATCGGCTGGCGAATTTCAGGTCGCCCAACCACAAATTCGGCAGCCAAGGCAACCTTGGCAGCCGACAGTCTTGAATTAAACCCGCCTCCTTGTAAACAAGCCGATAATCGCCACAAAAATTACAGACCCGATAATCGACCAGAGAATGGGAAAATTGCTTCCTCCCACATTCACATTAAAGTACTCCGGGAATCCTAACTCAACAGCGATCCAGGATCCTAAGAGAGCTCCGATAAAACCAACCGCAATGGAAACAAGACATCCTCCACGCGTGTAGCCGGCGATTGCCTGTCCGATAGATCCGCAAATTCCGGCGATCAGTAGTAAAATCAAAAATTCAATAAGTCCCATGATTTAGTCCTCTATTAATAGTTGTTTGATATATAAAAAGGTTATTCTCCCATAACAATTCCTTCTCTTCGCGGATCCGCACCTCCGAAATAACCCGTATCTGTTTTCTGGATCGCCTGGATGCCGCTCGTCATCGGCCTGATAATAATTTCATGGCCCATGGATTCAAGTTCACGAATAAATTGATCCGGGAATCTACCCTCCTCTAACACCGACGGACCATTATAGTTTCCGAAATTTGGTAAGTCAATCGCTTCCTGCGCATTCAGATTCCAGTCATACATACCCACAATCGCCTTTGCTGTATAGTGAATAATAGACGTTCCGCCGGGCGATCCTACCGCCGCAAGAAACTCCCCTGTCTCTCCGTCAAAAACCAGCGAGGGAGCCATACTCGAACGGGGCCGTTTGCCGGGCTCAACCCGATTAGCGATCGGATTCCCGTCTTCATCCGTTGGACTGAGTGAAAAGTCGGTAAGCTCATTATTTAACATAAATCCACCGGGGAGGCCGGTTCCTCCATCGCTCATAATTCGGCTGCCGAATCCGCTTTCAATGGTCGTCGTCATCGAAACCACATTTCCGTCACGATCTACAATACTGATATGGCTCGTTCCATATTCCGGCTGCGTTTTTTGGATGCCGTACATACTTTGCATCTCGCCGGGCGTTCCGGGTTCAGCTTGCTCCATACTTGAGTTGCTCTGAACCAGTTGGGCACGTTCCGCGAGATAGGTCGAGTCCAACATCGATTGCCAGCTGTCGCCGGGCGGTTCAACAAAGCGTTCATCCGCCACATATTGATTCCGATCGGCAAAGGCCAATTTCGCCGCTTCCAGATACTGATGCATCCATTGTGGAGATGGAATTGAATCCTGCAAACTGACTTCAGGCTCCTCCAGGTTTTCCATCACTCCAAGAATCTGCATAATGGCCAAATGACCCGATGCAGGCGGCGGAAATCCACAGATTTCATACGATTTCCAGTCATTACACATCTCTTCCGTCTCCAGGTCCAGGTCCGGGTAACCGGCGAGATCTTCCGGTGTCATCGATCCCGGCCGTTCATGGGCCTGAATTCGGGCTGAAATATCCTGAGCGACTTCCCCTTCATAAAATGCGGATATTCCTTCTTCAGAAACCTGTCTTAAAATCTCCGCCAACGCCGGATTTTTAAGCAGATATCCGACCGGGTGCGCATTCCCATCCTCATCATAATAAAATGAGCGGGCCAGTTCATTCTCTTTGAGGCTTTCATCGTCTGCCAAAAGTCCGTGAAGCCGGGGTGTGATATTGAATCCCTCTTCCGCAAGTGTGATAGCCGGTTCCAGGACCTGTGACCAGGGCAAGCTTCCAAATCGTTCATGGATGGCATCCATTAAGGCCAATGTACCCGGCACTCCAACCGATTTCCCGCTTCTTACCGCATTGCCAAACGGAAGAGGTTCACCGGTTTCATCCAGGAAAAGTTCTTCGGTAGCTCCGGCTGGTGCAATTTCACGGCCGTTCAACGCATGAATCTCTTCACCATCCCACAGCAGAAAGAAAGCTCCTCCCCCAATTCCGCTCGACTGAGGTTCGACCAACGTCAACACCAACTGGACCGCAATGGCTGCATCCACGGCATTTCCGCCCGCCTGGATGATTTGATATCCTGCATCCGTAGAAATGGGATTGGCTGATGCAACCGCAAACTCCGACGTTGCCCAACCCGGTTTCTCTTGGTATCCGGTAGCAATTTCGGGCGGTTCCGGAATTTGATAGCTTAGATCGCTTTCCTGTCCCTGGTTGGCACAATTAGTGATAAAAAAAAGGGCAAACAGACAAAGAGTTGAAAATACGCTGAACTGTTTCAGTAATGATTTGCAAGGCATGGAGTTGAGTCTTTTGTTTAAAATCCGTGTAAGATGAATATTTTCAAGTAGATTAAAGACAAATATGACAACTCCCTCACCCATTTACAAAAAGGATTTTGACCAACTTCGGCTGCACAGTGGGTTTTTGGGCTGCCGAAACTCAAGCACAATATTTCTACCACAATGACGCAAAGAAGGCACCAAGTTCACAACGTTGTGCTCGCCGTGAAACCTTTGTGTCATCGTGGTTAATCCCCCGTAACCGTAGCCTTTTGGGCTGTCAAGTTTCTCGACTCCAACACCATAACTTTCGCCTGCCGAATACCAAACACAATATTTCTACCACGACGACTCAACGAAGGCACTAAGTTCACAACGTTGGGCCGGCCTTGAACTCTTTGTGATGCCGTGGTTAATTCCCCCTATCCATAGCCTTTTTGGGCTGCCGAGTCTATGACTAATGCAAGATCGTCACTGGCGGATGCTGTAACGATGAGATCCTTCACTTCGCTACGCTGCGTTCAGGATGACAAAAAAGCATTAGTACTCGCGGCGTTTCAGGATTAAAGCCGTGACAAAAGTACCCACCACACCGCATTTAAAACAGGATGCCTCAGCGGCGCGGGAAAAAGTTCGAACCGACGGAGGAAGTAATGCGCCGCGACTGTTATCTGTTCTACTGTCATCCTGAATCCTGTGGTGGGTTGTCCACAGGGTGAAGGATCTCCTGTTTAAAAGCAGGCAGGATAGTAGTTCTTCAACCAAATGCAGCCGAAGGTTCACACAACCCGATCCGGATCACTATAATCCGGAATCTCTCCCCTGTATCTGAAAATACGTTGAATCCATTTGACGAGCGTTTCAGATTGATTTTTGATGTACCACTGGTCTGCCGCTCTCCTCGCGCCTAACCCATAACTTGGGTATGGATGAATGGTATCCGCAAAATCGCGCAATGAAACTCCATTCTTCATCGCCAGCGCATATTGTGAGATCATCTCTCCGGCGTGTGCACCCAATATCGATGCCCCCAGAATTTTCCCGCTCCATTTCTTTGCGAAGACTTTAATCAGACCAGTGGTGTTTCCATCAGTGATCGCGCGATCAATTTTACTGAACGGAAATGTATAGACTTGAAAAGTGATTCCCTCATCCTTGAGCTGTTGTTCGGTTGCGCCAACATGACCCAATTCCGGATCTGTATACGTTACCCTCGGCACGTGATCGCGATCAATCTTCATGGGCACTTTAATGAGGGCGTTCGACGTAGCCACTTTCGCCATATGCTCACTCATGTGCGTAAACTGATATTCGCCCGTCACATCCCCT
This sequence comes from uncultured Rhodohalobacter sp., assembly GCA_964422985.1. Lineage (GTDB taxonomy): Bacteria > Bacteroidota > Rhodothermia > Balneolales > Balneolaceae > Rhodohalobacter. The sequence goes on from CAYRDO010000081.1 coordinate 9,993, forward strand.
ACCGCATAGATATGCCTTTTATTGGTTCTGCACTTTTCATTAACGGCAATTCCCTTTTTTGATGATTTAACCCCTGCATTTTCAAGATTCAGTGATTGGATATTTGCCCGTCTTCCCGTTGCAAAAAGAATCGCATCACCATCAATCGTGTCAGACGTATTTTCCAAAGAGTAATGAACTTCCACCCCCATTGCAGTTTTCTTGAGCTCATCAACTGAGATATTCAAATAGTAGTTGATTCCTTCTGATTCTAACTTTTCTTTCAGCATCTCCGACAATTCGGGGTTCTCATTCATCAAAATGCGTGGAGCCATATCTAACACATGCACTTCTGTTCCGAGTCGCTGAAAACTTTGGGCCATCTCCGTTCCGATCGGTCCGGCCCCCACAATTATCAGCTTTTTGGGCAAATTATCAATTTCAAAGAGCGATTCATTAGTCAAATACTCAATATTTTCAATTCCTTTGATTCGCGGAACATATGCTTTTGCTCCGGTACAAATGAAGAAATAACGGGCTGTAATCGTCTTCTCTTACCCATTTTTTTGTTAGATGATTAGAGTGTTTCCATCCACAAAGGAGGCCTCACCGAATTCCACATCTATCCCCATCTCTTCGAAGATTTCAGGCTTATCGGCGTCCTCATAAACCTCTCTTCTGACCTGATCGACGTGCCGCATCACTTTTGCGGTATCCACCGAATCGACATCAAATTCTAACCCAAATTTCGAAGCCTCTTTTGCTGAATGAAGAACAGAGGCAGCTTTGATCAGCGTTTTGCTTGGAACACAACCGGTCCAGGTGCAATCGCCCCCCAGCCGGTCTTTTTCGATCATAATTGTTTTTGCCCCAAAGTTGGCTGAAATACCGGCAGCCGTCAGCCCGGCCGCTCCCCCGCCAATCACCGCAGAATCATACATTGTCTTCATGGATATTCTCTTCTTTCACTTGAAATTTCACTTTTCGGTAGGTTGACCAACCTCCGTAGACCAACATCGCAATCACAATCAAATAAACCCAATAAGGCACGTTTTCTCCGGCGATCATCAAATAAAGATACGCCGAAACAAAAAAGAATGATGTGAACAAAACCGGCAATACAATCGACATTCCGCGCTTGTAATTTCTGACAATCCACGCCACAGATATCGTGAAAAACGGAATCGCCCCGATGTAAATCCCGCCAAAAATAAATGGATTCACACCATAGTTTTCACTCAGGCTGAAAAACCAGGTACTAAAACTTTCAATCCATTCCATAACACCTGTTAGAGTTTAAGGATATAAAGTATATGCAAACCCTGATGAAATTATCACACAACATTCACATTTATTCAGGCATATCCTCCCCCACAAGCGCTATTTTAGCGTAACCATTCCATGAACTCATCAAACTAGCCTGGCAAACCTGTCAGGTTTTGACATTTAAAAATTTTAAATGGAGCTTCGATCTTTTAAACCTGACAGGTTTTTTGCGCCTACCATCATTTCCTAAACAAATCCCAAATACTCACTATTCGCCGTAAGATTTCTTGACTCCGACATCACGGATAGATACAGATGCACGGCCGGTTCTTTATTAAGCAGTTCGTCCAGTTCAAGGATCTCCTCTTCACTGCTGCGTTTAGCTCCCTCCAGTTTATAACAGTTGTGAAATTGCTTGTCTTCCGCCATTGCGAGAATCATGATGCGGTCGTCGGCCAAAGCATTTCCCGTTCCGCTATTATCCTGCCAGGTCACGCGAAGAGTGCCATTCTCCAAGCGTTCTGCGGCCGATTCATCCACCTGGCGCAAAGCCCCGGCTGACACCATGATATTGGAGTAACGGATTCCGCTGTCCCCTTCCTCATAGATGCCTGATTTCATGTTAAACGAAATACAAGCGCCCCGGGGCGTCTTTGCATCTGTTGTAGCAAATCCTTTCTCTATAAACGGTCCTAGTCGCGAAGCCAGTTTGGTTGCCAGCCCAAATTTCTTTCGGTTCGCCTGCTGTTTGGGAGTTTTGGGATTGGTCATTTCTGAGGGGGCCGATCGAATGTACTGCTTTCCGTTTCGCACTACGCCGACAATGTTGCCAATTCGGCCTTTGAAACCGCCGAAAAACCCGTCTGGTAATTTTGCCATCTCTTCTGAATGTTTGATTCTTGTTGAATGGAATTGCCTTCTTTTCTGCAACTCCTGAATAGTTTCGGCTTTGAGATTAATAAATACAGCTTCAGAAAACAAATCGCCGAGATAAACCCGTCACTTTTAGCAGAGATGGACCTCCCTCCTTTCATCCTTGAAGCTCCTATAGGTCAAAGCCGTGTCAACGCCGTGACTCCTCCGTGATTTTACGGAGCAAACACGGAGTATATACGGAGTAGTGTCGGAGTATTAACAAGGTTGGTCCGATCGGTTTAGATGTAAGATTCAGAGTTCAGGAAAGGCTTGATATGCGGTTTTTGATATGCGGTATGCGATCTCTGTTTTTAAAGTCGAAGGCGTAGGTCGGATATCTTCAATCACATATCCTCCCTTCCCGCTTGTAAAGTTCACGAAAATCAAATATTCTTTAAAAAAGCTACAACCACCGCGCTTGAATAAATGGGAGAATTATGCATAAACAACGACTAATCGTTCTATATGACGGGACGTGGAACGATCCGGCTGACCAAACAAACGTGTACCGGATTGCACGGCGCCTTCATGATTACGATGGTGAAATCAGACAAACATTCTTTTATGATCCCGGGGTAGGCACATCGAAATGGACAAAATTCAGGGGAGGCACGTTTGGGTACGGTCTCAGTGAAAATCTACTCGAGGGATACGACTGGCTGGCAAAACGTTACCGTGAGGAAGATGAAATCTGGATTTTTGGATTCAGCCGAGGAGCCTACACCGCCCGAAGCCTTGTTGGGTTGATCCGGAAGTGCGGCCTCCTGCATATCGTAACTCCAAGTTTATTAGGCCGAGCTGAGGAAATCTACCGGAACAAAGACCTGCACCCGGATTCTGTAACCTGCGAGGAATTTAAAACACTTTACAGCCGAAAGCCCAGGATCCACTTCATCGGCGTGTGGGACACTGTCGGTGCATTGGGAATACCCGGCACCAATCTCTCCGAAAAAGGAAAGTATTCGTGGCACGATACCGAACTTTCCAGCATTGTGGACCGGGCCTATCACGCAGTGGCGTTGGATGAATGCAGAGCGGCGTATAATGCGTCACTCTGGACCAGCAAAGACGGCACTAAAAAACCGGATAATCTTGACGTACAACAGCGCTGGTTTATTGGAGCACACGCAAATGTGGGCGGCGGCTACGGCATCGACCCGCTTGCCGATCTTTCTTTGAAATGGATGTTAGACAACGCCTCAAAAGCAGGGCTGAAATTGGAACCATTTGAGGTATCTCCTGAAGCATGGAGAGCAAATCCTGTTAACTCCTTCAAAGAGTTTATGAACGGAATGTATGCCTGGGTAAAAAAAGTGTTTTCCAAAGATGACGGCCGGTTTTACAGGAACTACTCAAAAGGGATGAATGATCTCCCCGCCGTCAATATTTCCGTAGATGACAGTGTGTGGGAGCGCTGGATTGATTCTGACTTAGATTATCGTCCGCCAACGCTGATAAATGCCGGTCAGGAGCCACCGGCACAGTAGAGTTCGATCTCAGGTTGGAATTATGCGATATGCGATTTCTCAAGTATTTTCAAATCAAATATCTGAGCTCGAATTTCTCCAATCGCAAATCGGTTCATTTTGAGCGCCTCTTGTTTCCTTCGAAATTTTTCACTCTATATCGTCTCTTTTGGTTTTTTATAAAGTTGGAACACCTATATTTACCGGAAACTGAAATACAAAATATAAAGAGTGAGAGAAAAGGACGCATGGTACAATCTAAAAGATATGCAACGCTACTGATTATCTTCCTTCTTGCTCTTCATTCACAAGTATCAGAAGCCCAGGAAACCGGTTCTTTTGTAACGATTAACAAGGCCGAGATCTATTTTGAAGAACATGGCTCCGGGGAACCGCTTTTGCTTTTGCACGGATTTATCAATTCGGGACGGCAGTACAGCACAATCATCCCGGAATTGGTAGAAAAGTATCGTGTGATTGTACCGGATTTTAGGGGACATGGCTATTCAACCAACCCGGAAAAAATTTTTACTCACAAGCAGTTTGCGGATGACATGTTCGCGTTACTTGAGCATTTGGGGATTGATGAATACTCGGCAATTGGTTACAGCTCAGGCAGATACAGCAACAGATGAACCCTGATGAGCTCCCCGAAGAGATGCTCTCTTCTATGGCCGAACAGTTTGGCCACCGGGGCGGCGTGGAACAGACGCGGCAGTTATTCCGTCACTTTACGGATTTCCGGCATTCGTATGATGACGTAAATTTTACCCCGCCTTACCTCGGTAAAATTTCAGCACCAACACTCATCATTCACGGTGACCGTGACGACTTTTTTCCCGTTGAAATTCCAGTGGAGATGTACCGATCCATACCTGATTCGTACCTGTGGATCGTTGCCAATACCGGTCATCTGAATGTTTTTGAAGCTCCGGGTTTTTTTGAGACGATTGATCTCTTTTTGGACGGGCATTGGGGTAGCGACCCATAATGCAGGCATAATCACTTCAGAAGCAAGGAGCGTGACATGAAAGTTGTTGTGTTCGGTGGGAATGGGTTGATTGGAACCAAGCTTGTTCAGAAAATTCGTGATAAAGGAATTGACGTCAAAAGTGCATCTCGTTCAGCCGGCATTGATACAGTTACCGGATCCGGTTTGGCGGAAGTATTGAAAGGTGTTGATGTGGTGGCTGATGTCACAAACTCACACTCTTTGGATGAATCGGTGTTGTCAGCATTTTTTGAGACATCTACCCGAAACCTGCTTGCCGCTGAAGCTTTGGCAGGCACTAAGCATCACGTTGTGCTTTCAGTTGTGGGTGCTGTGCGGCTGCAGGAAAGTTCTTACATGCGTGCAAAAGTTTTGCAGGAGGAGATTGTTCAGGCAGGACAAATTCCATTCACGATTGTCCGTTCCACGCAGTTTTTTGAGTTTGTAAATACTATCGCTGCCTCCTCAACCAATGACACCATGATCCGTTTGTCACCGGCAATGGTGCAGTCCATTTCAGCGGCCGACGTCGCTGTACTCATGGCTGAAATTGTTGCCAATAACCCTGTAAACGGGGTGATCGAGATAGCCGGGCCGGAAGCCATTCAACTCGACAATTTCGTTCGCCAATATCTGGCTGCAAACCGGGATCATCGGCAAGTTATAACAGACATCAAAGCTCGTTATTTTGGGGCATTACCGGACGATTATTCCCTCATGCCCGGTAACAATTCGCTTCCTGGTACATTGCGCTTCAGCGATTGGCTCACAAACGTAATCCCAAACTATAATCCGTAAAAAATTGAAGGCACTTATATTTTTTCGTTCACTCGCTATTCTTTGTACCGGACTTGCGGCCGGTGTTTTCCTCGGCCATTGGCGAGGTATTTCTGTAGCGATGCCAGATCTTGATCTGTCGAGCTTTGTTCAGCTCCAGCAGATCGTTCACGTGCATTTTGTGCCATTGATGCCGATCTTGCTTTTTGGAGCTGCGGTGACTTCAATCATATGGGCGTTTTTCCTTCGAAAATCCCGGAAAAAAGCAGGCTTCCGGCTTGTTTTCGGCTCCGCTGTTGCAATGACTTTAGTGCTTTTACTAACGCTTATCATAAATGTGCCGATCAACAACAACCTCATGACCTGGAGCATTGAGACACCTCCACCTGACCTCATGAAATTGTGGAGACCGTGGGAAATATCCCATTCCATTCGAACTTTATTGGCCCTGGCTGCCTTTGCCTGTCAATCTTTGGCGTTAAGTATCCGGACGGCCACTGATTCGCAAAACGACAGTTAGCCTGCTTAGCCATTCTATCATGAATTGCTAATAGGTTATGATAGAAAGCGGTCCACCGCAATTCGATTTACAGAGCATCATTGCCGGTTTAGATCTCCAATCGTCCCAAATTGGATCCCGAGGAAGCATATCATTTTTCATTAGTCGGATCCTGCTGACTCTCCTAACTAAAACATTCTCTGCATGTAACCTTTTTTTTATCTATAATTTTTTATTGTTGCTGAGATGCAAAGTCTGGTTTATCTCTAATGTATACTCTTTAATCAACCGTGTTTACCGATACGCAATAGAAGTGACCTTGAAGCGTCTGAATTCCCGATTAGCTCGGCCTGAAGTCCTTCAAGCGTCACGAGGTCACTACCAAAAACGCTTCAAGGACCTACGGACGCTTGAAGGTTATTAACTATTTTATCTATAACTCTGATTCTCTTAATCAATGGCGAATTACAATATCAAGGCACAACAAGACACTACGTATGATGCGATCGTTATCGGGTCGGGAATAAGTGGCGGATGGGCCGCGAAGGAACTCTGCGAAAACGGACTTAAAACACTTGTATTGGAACGAGGACGAATTGTCAATCATGTTGAGGATTACCCTACCATGAATGAAGATCCCTGGGACCAGGAGTTACGAGGCGCACTGACACCCGAAGAGAGAGAAATCCATTACAAAGCCGGGCGGGCGGGATTTGTCGGAGAGAGCAACAAACATTTTTATGCCAATGACAAGGAGAACCCCTACACCGAAGTGAAGCCATTTCTATGGGTCAGGGCCCATCAAATGGGCGGGCGCTCTCTGCTGTGGGGACGGCAGTGCTATCGCTGGTCGGATCTTGATTTTGAAGCCAATATGAAAGACGGGCATGGCGTCGACTGGCCGATTCGCTACGCAGATATTGAACCGTGGTATACATACGTGGAAA
>CAYRDO010000082.1:0-16701 GCA_964422985.1 uncultured Rhodohalobacter sp.
TTTCCGTAGCGTACAAAATCCACGTCCCCAAACCGATCTAATGTAGATCTCAGTCGTTGAACAATATCTGCCATCTCTTCATCTCCCAAAGAAGGAAACTTATGGGTGGATTTAATCAGCTTTGATTTGCCGGCTGCCTCTTTCGACGAATTAAAAATAGTGTCCCGAATTCTTACTGCAAATCGTTTTGCCTGAAGCTTCAGAGGAACGGTTTCAACCGGTTTAAGATCTTGCAATTCTTTCGGAGATGATGTTTGCACACCGGCAGCTTCAGCCAATTTGATCCATTCATTGACAATCTTTTCTGCCGCAAGTTCACCTTCAAGACTTGAAAATCGTCCATCTGTAATCTGTTTGCTTTTCTTCTTGGCCTCCTCAATACCCTCTGTTTGATTCTTTTCAAAGATGTCAGAAACCATGGTTTGAAGTTCTTCTAATGAAAATGCATGCAAGCTTGTATTATTCGGAATGGCCCGTTCAATCTCGTGGGGAATGGGACGATAGGCAATCCGTGACACCCCACTTACAGCTGCTTCTAATGCGCTCGTACAACCATTGTGGATAAGCACGGAAGCATTTCGGATCCACCCGCTAATTGTGTCTTTCCGTTCAATAATCACATTGGAAAGTTCACCAAGTAATTTATGCCATGCATCGATCGACTCCACGGGATGAGGACGAACTAAAATTGTTTTCTTGGGAAAAGCTTCAGATAAGTGACGAATCATCACAATAAACTCGTGCAGTAACCGGTACTGGTACGCCGTATTTTCGTACATGTATTTTTCCATGTTCGGATCTCTCTCAAAATATCCGGCCTTTCGAAGCCGGGCAACTCTGTCCCAAAAAAGATTTTCATCAATGGGAAAACCAAAATTCGATGCAACCAGGATATAATCCTTCATTCCTAATGCAGCATCTTTATAATATTCGTCCAACTCATTTCGCCAAAAATCAACGCGCGGTGAGCCCGTGGAAATAATCTTTTCAGCGTGATTTGGATAGATCTTTTTGAGAGACTTAGCGTCATGAGGTCCCCAGGCAAAAATCTTATCTGCCAAAGCTACTGTATCTTCGGAAGTACGTCGTTTCGCAAACTCATCAAACGACTCATCTAAAAGACCGCTTTCCTCATCCTGAGCTGTAATCAGATGCCCCAGCTCTTTCAGTCTTGTAAAGCTTTTAATCTTGTATTCACCCGGCGTCAGAGATTTATCATGTACAATTCCCGGTGGCAAAACTCCCGGCTTCTGCGCAAGGTTCAGAGTGTCTTTCTTCTCCCCTAAGATAACCGTATGCCCTTTTTCAGCGGCGATCATAGCCAGGAGGGCTTTGCCTTCCAGCTCTCTGACTTTGACTTCGATAGGAAGATAGACGTTCATCTTACGGTTTTTTAATTAGGAAAGAGCCAATGGCAAGCGCATCCATTCCGGAGGCATAAAAACATCGAATCGCATCTTCGGGCTTCATCACAATGGGTTCGCCCTGTACGTTAAATGATGTATTTACAACGATCGGGTGACCGGTAATTTTCTTGAACTCGTCCAGCATTTCCCAGTAAACCGGATTTGCATCTTTTTTAACAGTTTGAGGACGAACAGTCCCGTCAATATGAATACAGGACGGAAGTACATCGAGATATGACTTATCAATATCGCAGGCGATGATCATATAATTGGAAGACTCGATATTTGTATCGAAATAATCCTTAAATGATTCGAACTGCAGCGACGGACAAAAGGGTCTCCATGCTTCCCGGTTTTTTACATGTTTATTTACATGATCTCTGGCATCGGGATTGAGCGGATTCGCAAGAATTGACCGGCCGCCGAGAGCTCGCGCCCCTACTTCCATGCGGCCCTGGAACCAACCTACAATCGCATTGTCCGCAATAAGCTGCGCAACCTCTTTGGCAATACTGTCACATTTTTGGTAATCGAGCTTGGTTCGTTTCAAAATTTCTTCGATCTCATCGTCACTGTACGATGGACCATAATAGAGATGATTGAGCGCCGGATAATCGGGCTTCACATCAGAAAAATCTTTCTGGCACAACATCGCCGCGCCGAGGCAAACGCCATTATCACTGGCGGCCGGCTGGAAAAAGTAGTTCTCAAAATAGTCATACTCCCCAAGCATTCCGTTTGCCTTACAGTTCATATGAGTCCCGCCGGCAAAACAAACATTTTTGGAAAGATTCAGGTCCGATGCATATTTCAGTTGAGAAACCAGGAGCTCTTCCAATTTCTTCTGAGCCGCATACGCAATATCAGGATACGGTTCCTCCATCGCGGGATTGCCATACTTACGCGGCTCGCCAAGCTTCTCTACCAACAGGTCCGTAAACTTTTTGCCATAAGTGCGCTTGCCGCTGTAACGGTATCGCGGGTTGACCTCGTACTTGAAACTGTCCTCAATATCTGAGGCAATGTCATCAAATACTTTCTGGATCTCTTCATTTGGCTTTCCATAAGCAGCCAGGCCCATCGTTTTCCCTTCATCCATGTACGGACGGAAACCAAGGAATTCCGTGATACTCGCGTAAAATCCACCAAGTGTATTGGGAAGTACCACATTATCCAATTCCTTAAACTCGCCGGATTCATCAATATGATAAAGGGTTGATGAAGCCACCTCTCCAACGCCATCATTGATAATAATGACCGAGTCTTCAAACCCCGAAACATAGTGAGCCGATGCGGCGTGGCACAGGTGATGGGAATAGAATTTGAAATCGATCTCATCCAGTTCAATTCCATTCTTACGGAGAATCAGGGTTAAGTCGTTTTTGATCATCACCGGATCGTACAGTGCATTCAATGAGGTTTGTACTTTCCGGCTGATCTCATCCGTCTCACTGGGATATTTTTCAATCGTATCCTCTAAATTCGTTGTGGCCAGTTCTGCATAATTATCGCAATCCCAGGCATATCCAACAGCCGTTACCTTTAAATTTCGTTTTTCAGCTTCCTTCAAACAGAAAGAAATTGCTTGCGATGGATACGAGTTTGGTGATGTTTTAATTCTGTTAAAGCGCTCTTCTTCAGCCCATGCAATAATTTCGTTGTCGCAACAAATTGCCGCTGATGAGTTGGGACCGGGACCGAATATTCCCAAATAAGCCGTATGTTCCATTACTTTTCGTTTTGTAGATTTCTAAATTTTAATTTCGTTTCAGCCATTTACGATTGAACACTTCTGACTAAGCAAAACTGTTCAGCGTATTCGCACCCAACGGTAATTCCCACATTTTTTGCGTGAATTTTTAACGCTTCCGGTGAGCGGGGATGCGGATACTTGCGTCTCTCAAATTGATACTTCTCCATGCCGTCTATTTTTGCCTGAATATCCTCTTCTGATACTTCCATATACCAATTTGGTATAAAATGCCTTGGGTCTGTGGATGCCCTCCACTCTGTGCCTGATGGAGTTTCAAATGTTACAATCGTTTTTGTGATCTCCTCCTTCATCGGGCGGCAAGCCGTCATCACCGCTTCAAATGTACGCTGATGATCGATATTCACATCTCCTCCATGATGAGTAAAAATGATATCCGGTTTAAACTCTGATTTTTCTTTCTCTACAACCTTGATCAAATCGAGAAGAGCTACTGTATCAAACCGGTTGTCGGGGAAGTCGTATGTTGAGACCGAATGATATCCAATCTCTTTCTGTGCAGCTTCAATATCGCTCTTGTGTTTTTGGAGTTCGGCTTTCCATTTTTCAGGATCCCGTTCATCCGAGCGGGAGGTCAGACCTTCCCCCAAAATTACAACGTGTGTCTTGACATTATAATCATGGATAAGCTTGTGCATGGAGGCTCCAAGCCCCAACAGCTCATCATCCGGATGAGCCACGACAATCATGATTTTCTTATGTTCAAGAGCGCCGGCTGTTAACAATCTTTCACCTATTTAAATTTAAGAAGACCCGTAAAATACAACCTTCCATTTCGGTGTTCAAGCCCTTAGTTTTCTGAACTTTAAATAAGTTCCCAACTCAGTGGAGTCCCCCGCTTAAGATCTCTCGACGATTTTTTTCCTAAAACTTGTTCAAAAAACTTTGGCTGTAAACCATCTCCGGGTCGAATCACCCGAATATTTTCTTTCGTAAATTCTTCACCTTCAGCAATATCTTTCACTACATAAATAGATCGTTTGTAACGAAGGCTCTTCTCTTCCGCTTTTTGGATGCCGAATTGAACATCACCCAATGCGAGAAACGCTCGTTCAGATTCTTCCACCAGCGCTTTCATCTCATCCGGTTCGATGGAAAATGCAGCATCCACCCCACCGTCTGCACGACTGAGAGTAAAATGTTTTTCAATCACTCTGGCACCCAAAGAAACGGATGCGACCGCTGCCCCAATTCCCAGCGTATGATCCGACAAACCGATATGGCAATTAAAGATATCGCGCATTCTTGGGATGGTGACCAAATTGGTATTCTCAGGTGTAGCGGGATACGTACTCGTGCATTTCAGGAGAACCAGATTGGGACAACCATTCTCTCGAAGTACCCGAACCGCCTCATCAATGTCAGAGAGATTCGCCGCGCCGGTAGACATAATCACAGGCTTGCCGGTGGATGCAATCTTTTTAAGGAGTGTCCAATCTGTATTTTCAAAAGAGGCGACTTTGTAGGCCGAAACTCCCAGATCTTCCAGAAAATCTACGGATGTATCATCAAACGGGGTACTGAATGGCATCAATCCTAATTCCCTGGCTTTTTTAAAGATAGGTTCGTGCCAATCCCATGGCGTGTGGGCCAGTTCATAGAGTTCATAAAGATTCTTGCCATACCAAAGCGAATCCTCATCATCAATACTGAACAGGCCGCCACGCTCGTCAATCGTCATGGTGTCTGCCGTGTAGGTTTGCAGCTTAATAGCATGCGCACCGGCTTCAGCTGCCTTCTCAACAATCTCAAGAGCACGATCTAAGGATTGGTTGTGATTTCCACTCATCTCAGCAATAATAAACGGCTTATGTTCTGAGCCAATCATTTGATCGCCTAATTGAATATCATTAATCGTTTTCATCGTTGAATTCCTTCAAATATTTACGTTGAAATTCTACTTCTTTCGTGCAATGAATGAGCCAATCACAAGAAGATCAACAATTCCCTGTGACAGTGCCTCGACAGCTTCTTCCGGTCTGTTTACAATCGGTTCTTCGTGCCGGTTGAAAGATGTATTGATTAGTGAAAGTCCACCGGTCTTCTCATAATAAGCTTTCAAAAATTTGTGCATCGCCGGGTTATTGGATTCATTCACAACTTGCGGACGGGCCGTTCCGTCGATATGAACCGTTGCCGGACAATTTTCAGCCATCTTATCATGGCAATCATACGTTACCGTCATGTACCGGCTCGCTATGTGATCTGGCTTCCACCCCTTGTAACAATCCGGGGCAACCTCTTCGAGCGTGACTGGGGCAAATGGCATAAATTCGGTTCGATCCATCCGTTCATTCAGCCAATCATTGACGGTTGTATCTTTGCAATGATAGACGATACTCCGGTTACAGAGTGCTCTCGGGCCAAACTCCATTCTGCCGTTAAACCACCCAATAACTTCATTATTTTCTATTGCTTCAACAGCTTTATCGGTTGGATCTCCAACATTCTCAAAAACAATATCATCCGATTCATTCAAAGCTGCTTCAATCTCTTCGTCGGAATACTCCGGTCCGAGGTACACATTCTCCATCTCTACTTTGTTGATTCCCTGATCATAGAGCACTTTAGCCGCGGCTCCTACTGAGAGACCACCATCCCCCATCTGAGGTTGAACAAAAATATTTTTCACTCCGGGTATTTCCATCACGCACTGATTTGCGCGAACATTTGCAAATACACCGCCACTTAAACACACATACTCAGCGCCGGTCTGATTTACATAATGGGTCACAATTTCCGTGATACATTCCTCAAGATGCACCTGTGCCGCCGCCGCAACATCTTCGCGGGTATTTTCATCAATCAGTTCTTTCAACGGCTCAGAATAGTTCGTATAAAACGGTCTGAACAGATCCCCTGACTGACCATACACTTTCCCATCTTTCACGTAGATCATCTCCCGCATTTTGGGTAGGAGTTTCTCCGGATCACCGTGTGCTGCAAGTCCCGTGACTTTTCCTTCATGGCGGTGGGGACGATATCCCAAAAGTCCGGTTATTCGTCCGTAGAAAAAACCGAGACTGTCCACACTGCTTCCCCGGTATAAAAAGTTGGCTTTATCCGGTGTGATCTCACCCACAGAAAACGACATAAAATCACCGCGGCCGTCGCAGGTAACAACCAACGCCTCATCAAAAGGAGAACAAGAGTATGCCGAATACGCATGGCTTTCATGATGATCGTAAGAAACGGCTTTATCTCTCAAACCATGCTCATCCACAAACGCCCAAAACTCATCCCTTTTTTCGCGATCCTGCTCTATTTCCGTCTCAATTCGTTCACGGAAAATATCGAGTCCGCCGGGATTGTTCTGCGCTTCGTAAACAATGCGGTCGAAATACTCCAGGAGATGCGTCTCTGCGTTGAATCCGGCACTCCAGCCATAGGCGATGAAATCAATATCCTCTAAAGAGGTGTTTCCGAAATTTAGGCAATAATTGATCGATTGAGTGGGCCAGGAATTGTCCATCTTTACCCTTGTGAACCGTTCTTCGCTGGCTGCCGCAACAAGTTTTCCATCCTGAATCAAACAGGCACTTGCCGTTTCGTCATTTGCAATTCCTAAAATGGTCATAAAATCTGCGTCTGTTTCTTAGTCCCTTTTAAAATTTTGAAATAATGTTCGAATCCGTTCCGGACTCTTGCCGTCAATAACTTTTTTTGGAGTTTTAAATGTCTGAATCTTTTCTATAGCTTCACGAATCTCATTTTCGCTAAAACCGCCTGCATCAATAATCGCATCTAAAGATTTAAACCCGGAATACACTTCTTTTTGATTGTCGGTGTATGTGCCTGAAATAGCCATATTTCCCGTTGCGAGTGCTTCAAATAAAATTCCGCTGGACGGCACAATCGCGACATCAGATTTCAAAAAAGCCCCGGCCATCTCTTCTCCGCTTAATGCGTGATAATACTCAACGTTTGAGTCATCATCGATTTTTCGCAAAAGCTCGTCTTTAAAACGATAAGCAGAACCTGTGATGATAATTATTTTTTTAAACGGATTAAAACCCGAAACGACTTTTAATGCCCTCAATGTTAAATTTTCGCTATCGGATCCTCCGAAACAGATCAGTATGGTTTCGGGTTCTGATGTTTTGATCCCTTTTACATGTGAAGCCGCTTCCAAAAAAGGCGGACGAAGAAGAGCATAATCCACACCCAGTGCAAATTTTGTATACGGTTGCGCAGAATATTGTTCCTTCGTAATCCCCGGGGCATGATTGATAATGAGGTCAGCGTAAAACTCTCTGTCATGCAGATCATCAATACAGGCGAGAAAGGCGGATTTTTGTCTCACTCTTTTTTGATAGGCCGGATCAAAAGAATAGCCATCCAAAACTACAGATACATCTTCCGTTAATTGATCAAAGAACTCCTCTTCCCGATCCATTTTCTGTAAACGAATCTCCTGTTGATCCAACTCAAATTCTATCTGCGGAGGAATTTCCCGGCAGAAAAAAGTGATATCAAACTGATTACGGAGTATATAGCTTAACGAAATGCATCGAACCAGGTGGCCCAACCCCATTTCGGTTGAGCCATCTGTTCGTATATAGAGATCAGACTTCATCTAACCCCGATCCATATGTCTTCAAAAAAGATGATCTGTTCTTTTTGATTTAAAGAACCAACTGAATTAGTTGGTTTCTTCTTCTAATTCACGCTCGCGATTTACCTTGTAATTCTTCTTGTATTGCTCGCGAATCTTCGGATCGATCTGGGCAGATACACCATTGAATCGCAAGGACAAAGACCGGCGATGGTGCTCAGATTTATTGTCATCAGCATAGTGAACCGTATCTGCGTGATGGAAAACAATATCACCCGGACCAATGTTTGTTCCGTATTCTTCAAAATCTTCAGGGTTATCCAGCTCAAGAAGACTTGAGAAAGCTTTTACGGTAGATGATTTGTGATTCAGAGTTCCGAGTTTGTTAGTGCCCTTCAGAAATTTGAGTCCGCCGTTTACTTCAGCGTTGTGCATTTCCAGAGGAATATAAGCGGTCAGTGAAGAAGGAGGAGACAATTGGAAATAAAAATTATCCTGGTGAGCAGGAGTAAAGGTCCCCTTATGAGGTACTTTATTATGAATTTCCATGTTCACAAAGTAGATCTCTTCTCCCAGAAGCTCAGCAACTTTATCAAAAAGTGTGTTGGTGAGAACTTTGTGGCACTTTGGCACATAGTAGTTAATATTCTGGATATATTTGAAGTCTCTCTCAGCTGCATCCCCTTCAAAAACTACATCTTTATCTCTCATAATATCCCACTTGTCGAAGGATACAATGGCGCTTTTTACCTCTTCAATAACTGTTTTATCGAAGAAGTCTTTAATAACAATGAATCCGTCTTCTTTAAATTGCTGTTCCATTTTTGTTAATCTTTTTAATTAGTCGTTTTAAGGTGTCTTGTTCTCCAAATTCTTTGTAAAGTTGTGTCGCTCTTTTGAAATCCGAAAAAGTATCCACTCCGATAAAATACGGTTTTTTAGTTATTAATTCTTCATTTGAGGGAGTCGTTTCAAACATTTTCATTTCCCGGATCATAGCGGGTGTCACATGTTCCCGGTTTTCGGAATCGTCATATTCAGAAACTGATTTTTTCAACGCATTCATCGTAAAAACTTCACTGTGCGAGCCATCCAGAATGGTTGATTGCTCCATTCGAACATAATCGTACTCGTCTGAATTCTCTTTCAAAAAGGAGATCAATTCAGCAGCGTATTCGGGCTCCGTGAAAGGATTATCAGCGGTTATTCTTACTATGATATCGGCATTCTGTTTCTCAGCAATATGAAAAAATCGTCCGCGTACATCTTCCAAAGAACCCCGATGGCAGGGAATCCCAATTCTGTCGCATAAAATCTCAATTAAATCGTCATTTTCATGTGTGGAGGTTGCCACCCAAACCTCATCAGAGTTTTCAATTTTTTGTGCTTGTTCAATAACCCGCTCTAAAAGTGATTTCCCGTAAATTTCAAGCAATACTTTATTGGGTAGCCGAGTAGATGTTGTCCTTGCCTGAATTATTGTTACTGCTTTCATTCGTTCGTTTAATTCCAAGTTAGTTTAGTAGATAATTAGTAAGATGATATAAATTCATTTATGATGTGGTCCAGCCGCCATCAACAATAATATTTTGTCCGGTGATGTAGCCTGATGCATCTGAGGCCAGAAAAACAAAAGCGCCGGCTAAATCCTCGGGTTTACCAATTCTTTTCAACAGCGTTTTTTCCTCCAGTAATTCGATAAATTTCTCCTTTTCCTGAACGGACTCCGGCGGATACGGACCGGGCGTTACTGTGTTAACCGTGATCCCTTTTTTACCAAGATAGCTGGCGTAATATTTCGAGAGCTGAACAACGCCTGCTTTTGCTGCTCCGTAGTGCGGCGGATTCAGCATCTCCTGAAAATCTTCATAGACATTAAAATCCGGAGCGACTACACCATACATGGAAGAGACATTGATAATTCTTGGCGATTCACTCTTTTCGATGTGAGGGATCACTTCACGAACGCATCGGAAAACACTGTTCAGCGTACCATCAATTCCTGTCTCCCATTGCTCATCTGTCATTGTAAGCGGATCTTGCCCATCCAGGTAAAACGCATTATTGATCAGTACATCAATCCCCTTCTCTTTTGAGAAGACAGCTTCGTAAGCTTTTTTGATTGAATCCGTTTCAGATATATCACAATGTTGGAAATGAAGTTTTTTTCCGATCTCGTTGTGTCCTTCAAAAGCGTTATCAAACTTTTCCTTCGTTCGTCCGAGTACATATACCGTTCCGCCGTGATGGACGAGACTCTCAGCCGCTGCCGCTCCCAGGTATCCATATCCGCCGGTAAGCAGAATGACTTTTCCAGTTAAATCAAATGTGTAAACCATATTATGAAGGCCAGTTTGATGGAATGAGAATTGATTCAGGTATTTTAGTTGTTAATTCCGGTAACGAGTCAAAGGTAGCAAGAGAATCTAAATTTTGGATGAATTGCTCATTGTTTTCTACTCCTATAATCACATTATCAATAAAGGGTTGTGACAATACAAAATGTAAAAGCGCACCCGGCAGATTTTCTGTATGTATTTGAAGATTCTTGATATCCGGAATCAACGGATCAAAATAGGAATCCAACTGATCTATGTCCATAAAAAACAATCCTTGCAGAAAAGCAGACCGCGAATGAATCTCACACCCCTCTTTTTTCAAAGAGACCATCAACTCCTGAAAACGTCGGTCGAAATAGTTAAAAGGAACCTGGATAAGATCCGGCTGAATATTCTTTTTGAGGAGCTGTTCCAATTCATCCGGCTCATTCAGTGAAAACCCGATCTTTTCAACCACTCCTCTCTTTTTGAGTGTCTGAAGTTCCTCCCAGATTGACAAATGCTCAACCAGGTGTTTTGGGCGATGAGCCATGTACCCATACAAAGAATCTATCTGAAGATTCTGAAACGAACGCTCTAACTGGTCTGAAACGGTTTCATTTCCCTCCGGGGGCATAAACTTAGAAACCACTTTAAACGATGAAAGTTCATGCTCTCCCAAAACCTTCTCAGCGTTTCCATAGGCAGAGGCTGTATCAATGATTCGGATTTTTTTCTCTCTTGCAGTCTCTAAAATTTTTCTTACTTCATGGGGCGGTGTTTGACCCTGCTTATTTGAAATACCGTAAGGAATGCCAAACTGAACGGTTCCCAATCCAAGCTTTTGGACGTTATCATCCATAAAAATGATCAATGCATTCGATGACGTAATCCTGCTCTTCATTCGTAAGCGTCGGAAACATCGGCAGACTGATGCAACCGGAATAATAGTTCTCGGCATTGGGAAAGTCGCCTTGTTTCCAGCCAAACTGACGGTAATAAGGCATCAAATGGACGGGTATGTAATGGATCTGAGCGTAAATATCGTTTTCCCGAAGTTTGTTATACAAACCGAGCCTGTCCTCCACTTCAATCACATACAAGTGATAAGCATGCCCATCAACGGCACCCGCTTGCCTTCGAATATAATCTTTGCCTTTAAATGCTTTCGCATAACGATCCGCTAACTCTCTTCTTCGCCGTAAACCTTTATCTGCTCGCTCTAACTGACTCCTGCCCAATGCGGCCTGGAAATCAGTAAGACGGTAATTATATCCCAACTCCTGCATCTCCATGTACCAGCCGGGATAATCTTGCACATTTCTATCAGGGATGCCTATCGCCAGGTCTAATGAGTTTGAATACTCACCCGCATTTTTTGTGATGCCGTGAGTCCTCAATTTCAACAACTTTTGATAGAGTTCTTCACTGTTTGTGGTGATCATTCCTCCCTCTCCCGCCGCGATATGTTTGACGGGGTGAAAAGAAAAAATTGCCAAGTCCGCAAATTTACCGTTTCCGCAGAACTGCTTTTCGCCATCAGAGTCCTTAAAATATCCGCCCGGAGCGTGGCAAGCATCCTCGATGATCCATACATCATATTCATCGGCAAGCTCACGGAGTTCTTCAAGATTCACGGCTCGACCGGCAAAGTCCACCGGTACAATTCCGTCATATGTGCCATTGGGAGCTGATTCAAGCTTTTCCCTGATTTTCTTAATATCGATGAGAACCGTTTCAGGATCAATATCCACAAAATCAACCTCCCCGCCACAATACCGAATACAGTTTGCAGATGCTGAAAACGTAATCGGTGTTGTGATAACCTTGCTTTCGGAATCAACATCGAGGGCGAGTGCGCAAAGATGTAAAGCTGCTGTGCCGTTCGATACCGCAACGGCAAATTCTGAACCGATATAATCGGCAAAAGCTTGTTCAAACTTTTCAATTTCGGGTCCCTGGGTAAGATAGTCAGACTGAAGGACACCCGTAACTACATCAATATCTTCCTGAGAAATATGCTGTCTGCCATAAGGAATGGGATTGAACGTTCTTTTTTTGGAATCAGACTGCATCAATTTATTTGATTTTATGTGTTTTGACCGTCTATTCTAAACTACACAGAAAAATCAGGATCTACATGTTTTTTGATAAGCTCCCGGATATCTTCAACACTTACCCAATCATCATTCTCACCGGAGTTATATCGGAATCCAAGCTCTACTTTCTTCGCACCAAAATGTTCAATGTATTCATCCAGATTCCACATATGCTGCGAAGGCAAGATGGTGAAATAGTCACCATGATCATAAGTGTAGAATGAGTCGGAAGATGTGATCATCTCTTCGTGGATTTTTTCGCCGGGACGCAGGCCCACGACTTTCTTCTCACAATCAGGTCCAATGGCTTCGGCTACATCCATAATTTTGTACGATGGAATTTTAGGCACGAAAAGCTCACCTCCCCAGGCATGCTCCAAAGCATGCATCACCATCTCCACACCATCATCAAGAGTAATGGTGAAACGGGTCATTTGTTGATTGGTGATAGGCAGAACTCCCTCCTTTCTTTTTTTGATGAAATAGGGAATCACTGATCCATTGGATCCCATCACATTTCCATATCGTACCACGGAAAAAGTGATCGGGTTTTTGCCGCGAATATTGTTCGCAGCAATAAAAAGTTTATCAGAAACCAACTTCGTGGCGCCGTACAAATTAATCGGAGCCGCAGCTTTGTCCGTAGATAAGGCAACAACTTTTTTCACCCCGTTTGCAAGGCAGGCTCGTACAAGATTTTCCGCTCCGCCAATATTCGTTTTTACACATTCATCCGGATTATACTCGGCAATATGCACATGCTTCATTGCAGCGGCATGAATGACATAATCGATTCCGTTCAAGGCTCTTTTCAGTCGATTATAATCCCGAACATCCCCAATAAAATAACGCAGCATCGGGTACTGTTTTTGGGAAAAAGTCTGAGCCATCTCAAACTGCTTTTGCTCATCCCGTGAATAGATAACAAGGCGCTCAACATCCGGCCATTCTCCCAGAATTCTCTCAACAAATGCTGTCCCGAAAGACCCCGTACCGCCTGTTATTAGAATCGATTTGCCGTTAAAGTTCATTAGAAATGAAACTGATTAAAATTCGGTTATTAAATTTTTCTATGATGGAGTGATCGGTTTATCATCAACCTTAATCCTCAACAAGACTCATTTTTCTGAACTCAGAACTTGTTTCAAGCAGTTCATCATAAGTACCGTTCGCAATAATTTTTCCATTGTCGAGCATGTAAATCATATCACAATTCCGAACGGTTGTAAGTCTGTGAGCAATCATAATGATGGTTCTGTCTCCCCGAAGCCGCTCAATCGCTTCAATCACAAATTTCTCAGTGATATTGTCCAGAGCGGATGTCGCTTCATCCATCACCAGAACCTGGGGATTGTTATACAGTGCTCGTGCAATGGCAATTCGTTGCTGCTGACCACCGGAAAGTCGAACACCGCGCTCACCGACTCGAGTCTTAATTCCTTTTGGAAGTCTTTCAATAAGGTCGCGGAGTTGTGCAGCCTCAATAGCGCGGTCGAGTTTATCGTAATCGATCTGTTTATCGGGAATACCGAAAGCGATATTCCGGAATATTTTTTCATCCATCAGGTAATTGGACTGTTGAATATACCCGATATTTTTCATCCAGCCGCGCGGGTTGTTAGCCGTATTCTTTCCATCAATATAGATTGCCCCTGATTCAGGCTCCAACAGACCTAATATCACGTCTACGAGAGTTGTCTTTCCCGCGCCGGACTCGCCCACAAATGCAACCGCATGTCCTTTGGGTATTGTTAAACTAATGTCTTTTACTGCATACTCATCTGCGCCCGGGTATCGGTAACTTACGTTATCCAAAACGATCTCTTTCTCAAGCTCCATCTTATCAGAATCCTTCAGGATTTTCTCCCTGAAGTCTGCGTATTTGTTTTCCAGCAATTCCAGATCATCAAAAACCGCATAGACGGAATACGCACTGTAACGGATCGTGGTAACCTGCTGAATGAGTGAATTGAATATCGGCATCAGCTTAACTGCTGCCACACCAAAAAGCGTCAGAATAGTAATAATCTCAGAAAACTCTCTCCCTTCACTCACCATAATCAACGTGATGGTAAGAATACCGGTTACAAGAAGTGTTTCAATAATCGGTTTTGGAAGGCTTTTTACAACAGTCTGGTAGATCGACGCATCCATATTATTTTGTGCAAATCTTTTATACTGCTTCAGGAACAGTTTCTCCCGGTTCATAACCCTTGAATCTTTAAAACCTCCGAGTCCCTGCAGAACCATTCGGTTCATATCCCCCCTGGCAAACCGTCTTGTTTTTCCCGATTCTAACGTTTTCTTCTGAGTAAACCTCAAAAAGGTATACCCGATAACGCCCATCAGAAAAATGGTAATTACTGTAATAAGCGGCTCTATAAAGATCAGACCTGAAATGATGAGAAAAAACATGATAACATTCAGGGCAATATCAAAAACGGGAAAGATAGTACCACTGATCAGACTCGAAACCTCACTCCTGACGTTTCTCAATAGCTCTGCTGAGTTCTTCTGCAAGTAAAAGGTATATGGAGCCGTCATATACGCTTTAAAAATTCTTACCTGAAGATAGATCTTCCGATGAAAAACAAACCTGCTTCGCAGATAATTGAAATAGGTTAGATATACATTCTTTGCCAAATAGACGAAAAGCAATGTAAAAGCACCACTAAAGATGAGTGATTTTCTGGTTGTAATTCCTAAATAATTGAGAACCTCTCCTACGTACGGAAAATTAAGGACTTTTTCTGGCTCGGCCATCGTCATTACAAAAGCCGGAATCATACCGATTCCCACAACTTCAAAGAGTGAAGCTATAAGCATCAATATGAAAATAATTAAAAACTTGAAGCGGTCACTTCGAGAGAATAGTGCATATATTTTTTTCAGTGAATCAAACATCGCAAATTTTTGAGTTAAGAAATACTCTCTTTATTTATTAACTGTATGCGCAAGGGTGAATAGGATAATATCACAACTGTTATCTCAAAAGAGAGGAATTTCGAATAAGTACCCAACCTACTCCTCCAAAAAACCCTAAAACACCGGCAAAAACTAACAGCAGCGGTGATGTACCTGTTGAAGGTGATGATGGTACATTTGGTTTTTCTAACGGATTAAATACAGGCATTTGCTGTTGAACAATCATTCTGGCTTGTTCAACTTCTTGTGTTAGTGAATTATAAATGCTTGCCCTCAAACTTGCCTCGTTACTTAACCTTTGCTCCTCTAAACTTGCTGTTTCTGTCGATACATTTAAGTTTTCATCCCGATATTGTGCCAACTCGTATTGCGCTTCTTCATATTCTTCTTTAGCAATTTCATAACGACGAACAGTATCCTCCAAATTTTGCTGCGCTTTTTGCACTCTGTAATTTGTAATATAATCCTGAATGTATTCAATCAGTTTCACGTTAACAAGTGCTGCTGCTTTGGGATCCGGTAAATTTGTGGATATGGTCATAATTCCATTCGCACTGGTTAGTGTTATTTTCGTTCGCAACCAGGTAATAACTGCAGATTCTTTTCCCGTTACAGATTGCAGCCTGTCATCCTCTATAATATCCTCTTCTGCAACTTCTACTGAAGCAGAATCCGGAGGATTGTCTCTAAACAGGTTCACAATACCGTAGATTGTGCTTCTTGCCAGATCCTTCACAAAATTGAAAACTGTTGAAGGCAGATAGATCGTAAAACTACTTACAACACTGTATACCTTATCCCGCAGGGCAGCATCCTGGTGATCGTGAAAGTAATCATAAAGCGTAAGCGTGCTATCCAAAGTAGAAAACTCAAGTTCCGTGTAGATCAGCTCTTTCTGAAATTCCGTACTGCTTACAATTTGAGGATACAGCGAAACCGGCAAAGGGGCTCTACCCGTTGCAACGGCAGACATATTAGTGTTACCGCCAGTGGGCATTCTGATTCCGGTTAGAGATTGTAAAAAGTTACTTCCAAAATCTCCGACTGATGCACCATCAGATTCCTGGATTAACGATGCTGTAGATGTGTATTCTGTAGGACCGTAGTTCGTGTGAAAAAAGGCAATAGCTACGCAAATAATTACAAATACCCCAATAGTTAACCTGCCCTTCCAAATGGTTTGGGCTTTTTCAACAAGGTCAATTTCGATGATATCAAGCGACTGGAAATTCAGTTGAGAATTTTTATTGCTCTTTGCAACGTGTTTTACTTCGTGATGAGAGTGATCAGCCATGTTTTAATTGCGTACTGTTTCTAAAATTCATAAGCATTAAAGTTAAGATATTTTACTTAGAGTTAACAAGATTGATTAAATTTTATTTTTCAGATATCTTCAACGCGCAAGCAAAGAAAGCTTTTTTTAAATAAGTTCATTCGTCAATTTTAAGCCTGTTTACTCTTTCTTAGATACCTACTTTAACATTTAACCACCAAAATCAGATGGTTTATCCTTATAGATTGGCCATGCCATCTCTTTTCGGATAAATACCAAATATCATTCAGTGGATCATCAAAAAATCTTAGGCATATCTGCATTCTATCACGACTCGGCGGCAGCAATTCTAGT
>CAYRDO010000083.1:0-16556 GCA_964422985.1 uncultured Rhodohalobacter sp.
CTCATACCGATGCCACCGATACCCACCATATGAATGTGGCGGGTTCGTCCAAAAACGGGTTGTGTTTGAATGGAATTACTCATCAATGTTGCTTCTCTAAGTATGAAAAAATTTCGTTTTTGATATCCTCAGCTGCATTTGGTTTTGCCAATGATTCCATCGCGGATGACATCTTGTCTAGAGCTTCTTCATTTTGAATCAACTCAGTAACCGTTGAATAGAAGAACTCATCAAGCGTCGACTCTTTCAGAAGTTTCGCCGCACCTGCATTCACCAAAGATTGTGCATTGGTCGTTTGATGATCCTCAGCCACGTACGGTGATGGGACCATAACGGCTGGTTTTCCGGTAGCAGCCAGTTCACTAAAAGTTCCGGCCCCGGCTCGAGCAACTACTAAATCAGAGGCTCCATACGCTGCTGACATATCATCGATATAGGCCATTAATCTCAAATTCGGATAATTCTCAACATCAATCTGATCAACTAAACCATCGTAATATTTAGGTCCGCACTGCCAGATAATTTGAAGATTCGCTTCATTGTGGAGTTTATCGAGTTCAGCACTCATGATATCATTGAGACCTTTAGCCCCGCCGCTTCCACCCATAATCAGGAGAACGGGCCGGTCATCAGAAAAATCGAATTTCTCTAACGCTGAAGACTTATCAAGAGACTTCACTTGTCCACGAACGGGATTTCCGGTAAGCGTGATTTTTTCCTTCGGCAGATACTTTTTGGCGTCATCAAACGTGGTAAAAATCGCTGTGGCGTGTTTTGCGAGAAGCCGGTTCGTCAAACCCGGGTAACTGTTCTGTTCCTGCAAAAAGAGCGGGATTCCAAGCTTCGCCGCGACCCATCCAATCGGACCGGATGCAAATCCTCCGCACGCAATCACGATATCCGGGTTGAATGATTTCACAATTGAAAAACTCTGAATGATGCTTGTAATCAGTTTGATCGGAAACAGGAGGTTCTGAATCGTAAGTCTCCGCTGAATTCCGCTAATCCAAATACTTTTAATTTCATAGCCGTACTTCGGAACGGTTTCCCATTCCATTCGATCGCGGGTTCCCACAAACAGAAAATCCGCGTTCGGTTTGGCTTTCTTGATCGCATCTGCAATGGCAATCGCCGGGTACACATGACCACCCGTACCACCGGCTGCCATGAGCACACGTAAATGGCCCACGGCAGCGGTGAGGGTGTCTGTAGATGATATGTCCTTTGCAACGGTTGCGATCATCCGTTATAAAACCTTGTTTTGATGTTTGCTATATGTCTCGAAATATTCAGCAGCATGCCTGCCATTGCTCCGGCAAAAACCATGCTTGACCCGCCATAACTCACGAAAGGCATCGGAAGTCCGGTTACCGGTAACAATCCGGTAGCTACGCCTGCATTCACAAATGCATAGAGCGAAATCAAAAGTGTGCAGCCGAGGGCAATCAAAGTACCCAGTACATCGGGAGCTTGTCTGGCGATCACTGCAATCCCGCGATAGAGAATCAATAGGTACGCAAAAATCACAGAGATGGCTCCGACAATGCCATATTCTTCAGCGATGATGGCGAAAATAAAATCGTTGTATGGAGCCGGTAAAAAATCACGTTGAGTGCTCTTGCCGATTCCAACTCCAAATAGTTGTCCCTGTGCAATTGCGATGTGAGCCTGTTGAGCCTGGTATCCTTCCGAAGATTCAAAGTTCTGGTCGTTGATCTCAGTGATTTGTGCTACATACTGATCAATCCGGCTCTGACGCTCAGGCGAGGTGCTTATAAATCCGGCCACACCGATCAATCCAATTAAAATCAAACCGGAAAGTTGTGGAATGCTGATTCGGCCAACAAACATCATCAGGATGCAGATTCCCATCAAAACAGCGGCACTACTCAAATCTTCAGTTCCAATCAATACAAAAGTAACTCCCACCCAGAACATAATTGGGAGGAAAGCACGCTTAAAATCTTTGATGTATTCTTGCTTCTCATACAACAAAACGGCTACATGAATGATCAGTGCAATGGCCGCAAAAGAGGTCGGCTGAAATGAAAAACTCCCGATAGAAAGCGAACGCTGAGCACCCCAGGTTACATCACCATAAATAAGCATAGCGATAAGAAGGCCCCAACTGACAAGCATTGCAGCCCGGCTAAACCTCGCCAACACACGATAGTTCAGTTTCGAGACAAAGATCATCACGAAAAAGGCGATCGCCAGTTTAATAGCATGACCCGTAACCAATGTCACCGCAGTGGTTTCATTAGACTGAGCAAAGAAAGCGATGGAAGAATACACCGCCAGGCATCCGAAAATCATCAACCCGATGATCGTTACCAGCAATACCTGGTCACTGCTCTTATCCGGAGCTTCCAGCTCATCTTTGGTCGTGCCAAAAATGGATCCGACTTTGCTATTTGGTGTTGTGTAGTACAAATTCAGTTATCAGTTATCAGTTACCATGGATAGCGCAAGCGTCTCGCTTGTGCTTGAGTTAATGTTGAATTACAAATCTAAAACAGCTTGTTTGAATTCATTTCCGCGGTGTTCGTAATTTTCGAACATGTCGAAGGAGGAACATGCTGGGCTCAGTAATACTACTTCGCCTCGTTTGGCTTTCTTTTTTGAGAGTTTTACCGCTTGTTTGAGCGTATCGGCTTCCATGTAATTGGGTACAACTTTCCCGAGCCGACCTTTAATCGCTGCCTTGGCTTCACCGATGGCGACAATTGTATGCACTTTTTCACGAATTTGATCTTCGAGATAACCCCAATCGTTACCTTTGTCGCGGCCGCCGAGAATCAGCACAACCGGCATGTTGAAGCTATCCAGCGCATACCAAACGGCGTTGATGTTAGTCGCTTTGCTGTCGTTTACATATCGCACGCCTTTGAGCGTTCGAACTTCTTCAAGTCGATGCTCAACACCTTCAAAAGTCCTGAGACTTTCACGTATGAATTCGTTTTTAATTTCCGAGGCGCGTGCAGCCAAAGCTGTAGCCATTCCGTTCTGTAGATTGTGTTTTCCGCTTAAACCGATTTCGCCAATTTGCATGAGTTGTTCCTCTTTATTGTTGATTTTTAAAATCAGTTCGCCGTCCCGCACAAATGCACCGTTCGGAAGTTCCTGTTTGCTGGAAAAAGCCAACAAACGAGGTGCTTGTTCTTTTTTTGATAACTCCTCTGCATGATTCGAGAGGACGGGATCGTCGTCGTTGTAGATGAACCAGTTCGAATCATCCTGATTTTCAGTGATTCGAAACTTGGATTCAGCATACAGTTTAAAATCGTTTTGATACCTGTCCAGATGATCTTCCGTGATGTTCAAAATGATGCTTACATCCGGCTGAAAACTGTCGATATGATCAAGCTGAAAACTGCTTACTTCAAGCAGAGCTGTAATATCTTTTGAGGTTTTGTCAACGTGATCAGAAAATGCTGTGCCGATATTTCCGGCCAGCAAATGTTTCTGATTTGCAACTTTCCATGTATGAGCGAGCCAGTTTGCAACAGTCGTTTTGCCATTACTGCCGGTCACCGCTACAATGGGGGACCGGTTGAACCAGCTTGCTACTTCAATTTCTGAGAAAACTTTTTTGCCAGAATTCAGATAGTTCTGTGCAATTTTTGATGATGTTGGCACTCCCGGACTCAAAACAAGAAAATCTCCATTCATCGCTCTTTCAGAATGTTGATTTTGTTCAAATTCGATCGATTCAGCACGCAATTGCTCTGCAAATTTCTGACTGATCGAACCAAAGTCCGTTACAAATGGAATGGCACCATTTCTCTTCAAGAGTTTGGCCACAGCTACGCCACTTCTGGCGGCACCAGCAACGACGATATGTTTGTTCTCTACATTCATTATCGCAGTTTGAGGGTTAAGAGGCTGATGATTCCAAGCAAAATGGCAACGATCCAAAACCGAATAACGATTTTAGATTCCGGCCATCCCAACTTTTCAAAATGGTGATGAATCGGGGTCATCAAATAGACTCTGCGACCTTCGCCATATTTCCATTTTGTGTATTTGAACCAACTCGTCTGAATAATGACCGAGAGGGCTTCAACAACAAAAATTCCGCATATAATAGGGAGCAGGAGTTCTTTGTGAATCATAATGGCCATCGCTCCTAAAGCTCCGCCAATGGCAAGAGATCCCGTATCACCCATAAAAACAGAAGCGGGGTGGGTATTGTACCAGAGAAATCCGAGGCAGGCTCCAACGAGTGAAGCTGCAAAGATGGTCAATTCACCAGCTCCGGGCAGATACATGATGTTCAAGAAGTTCGAGAAGTCAGTCCGGCCGGAGACGTATGCAAAAATTCCAAGAATCACACCGGCAATGGCTGACGTACCGGACAGCAAACCATCGAGTCCATCCGTAAGGTTTGCCGCATTACTCACTCCGGTAATGATAAATACCACGACCGGAATGTAGATCAACCAACCCACCGTTTCACCAAAAAAAGCGTAATCGATGTTGACTTCTTTCAGGAATGGAACCGTGGTTAACGTATTAAAATCACTGAATGCAGGCCAGAAATAGAGAGTTGTGCCAAGAACAATTCCTACAAAAACCTGCCCGAAAACTTTAACCCAACCGTGCAAACCGGATTTGTTTTGGCGAACTACTTTGATGTAATCATCCACAAAACCGACCACGCCAAGGGTCAGCGTTACAAAAACAATCATCCAGGTATAGATGCTGAACATATTCATCCAAAGAATGGCAGGTATCACCGTCGCTAAAATGATAATCACTCCGCCCATGGTCGGCGTATTTACTTTATTTAGATGCGTATGCAAGCCGATATCTTCGCGGATCACCTCTTTCAACTGCATTTTTACCAGCCACTGAATAATTTTTCGCCCAATAATCAAACTGATAATCAACGCCGTAGCTGATGCAAATGCCGTTCGCGTTGTGATAAAATCAAACGCATCAAAACCCGGAGGAGCGTACTTATCGTTTAACCATGCAAGCAGTTCGTATAACATCAGACAGCCCCCTCAGTTTCTGCATAACCGTCTCTTTTTTGAAGAGCCTGTCTTACAATTTCGCGATCATCAAAATGAATTCGATCACCATTAATTTCCTGATAGGTCTCGTGTCCCTTACCAGCAACCAGAACAATCGTTCCGGCTTTTGAGGAGAGAACGGCTTCCTTAATCGCTTCCTTACGATCTGTAATTCTTGTAATATTCTCCGGTTTTTTGAACCCTTCGGTAATTTCATCAATAATAGAATCAGGATCTTCAGAACGCGGGTTATCTGAAGTCACGATAACTCGGTTTGCAAAAGATTCCGCAATCTTAGCCATCTTTGGCCGCTTCGACTTATCGCGATCGCCTCCGCATCCAAATACACATACCAACTTTTGATGACGGGTTTTAAGCTCTTTTAAGGTAGAAAGTACATTTTCAAGGGCATTTGGAGTGTGAGCGTAATCAACAAAAACAATCGGTTCGTTTGTAATTTCGAACTCTTGATTTACACGCTCCATTCGTCCCGGCGCTCCTGAACAATGTTTGAGAATTCCGGCCGCATTTTTACCATCCACTCCAAGTGCGGTGCAGGTCAGAAGTGCTTCTACCACATTGTATGCGTTAAAACGGCCAACCAAAGGGGTTTCAATTTTTGTCTCATCGATGGAGATGGTCATTCCTTTGGCATCCGATTTTAAAATCCTTGCTTGTAAAAGTCCTTTATCCTCAAAACTGAAACTGAGTACTTTGGCCGGTGTGGAGTTTACAATCCATTCTCCGCGTTCGTCATCAGCATTTGTAATTGCCCAGCTTTTACTGCCCAAGGAATTAAATAATTTCTTTTTGGCTGATGCATACTCATTCATCGATTCGTGATAATCGAGATGATCGTGGCTCAGATTTGTAAATACAGCTACTTTGAATGAGATTCCTTTCGTTCGCCGCTGATCCAAGGCATGTGATGATACTTCCATCACCAAATATTCACTGCCGGCGTCAACCATTTCCCGCATCGCTTGTGCCAATTCAATGGGGTCTGCAGTTGTCAGGCGACTTGGTGATTGTTGCTCAAGAATTCGTTTTTCAATCGTTCCCAGAAGGGAGGCTTTATAATCCAGCTTGGTCAAAATTTGCCAAACCAAAGTAGCAACTGTTGTTTTGCCATTCGTTCCGGTTACACCAATGATGGTTAAATCATCAGCAGGATTTCCCACCATTTTCTGTGCAAGCTTTCCTAAGAGCTTTCGGGTCTTTTTGACCTGGATGACGGTGACATCATCAATATCTAATTCCTTTTGGCTGATAATCACCGAAGCTCCATGATCAATGGCCTCGCCGATAAAATTCTGTCCGTCAGATTTAATCCCTTTCACCGCGATGAAAATATCACCCGGCTCAACCTCCCTGGAATCCTGCCGTAGCTTTCCTATGGTCTCCGGTTCGGGACCGGAAACGGAAATCGGCTTGCAAAATGCTATGAGTTCCTGGAAGTTCATGGATTAATTAGACACAATTGATTGAGAGTTACTTATGGATTTAGATTTTCCGCGAACAGTTACGGTTCGTCCTTTCTTCATTAAGTCGCCGGCCCGTGGAAATTGCGTATAAATGGTTCCTGACCCCACAGTCTCAATTTCAAATCCCCTGCTTATAAGCATATACGTTGCCTGTCGCATGTTGAGATTTTTGAGATCGGGGATCTGAGCATATCCATCCGGAATAGAATCCGTTGTTTGGTTGGTTAACTTAATTTCGAGAGGTTTGTTCGGTTCAATTTCTTCACCGGGGGCGGGAACCTGTTCTTCTACATAGATTCCATCTCCGGATTTTTTAAAAGGAATACCATTTTCTTTTAAAAGGGTTGATGCGTTCTCAAACAAAAGTCCCGTTAATTTTGGGGCTACGGTTGGAGCATCCTCAGCAATAACTTCATTCGGAGCCGATTTCTGAATCGCATTATCCAAACCTGAAATTCGTGTAGCAATTTCTTTGAAGACTGAACCGGCTGTAAATCCACCGTAAATACTTGTCTTTGGTTCATCTAACAATACAAAAATCACATGCTTGGGATCCTCAACAGGGAAAAATCCTACAAACGAAGCACGGTATTTTGTTCGGTACCGGCCGTCTTTAAATTTTTGAGCGGTTCCGGTTTTCCCGGCAATACGCAATCCTTCAACAGAAGCCCATCCTGCTGTTCCGGAATCTGAAACTACATCTTCCAGAATGGGAATGAGTTTTTTGATCGTTTCTTTTTCAGCTACCCGTCGCACGCTCGTTGGTTTTCTCTGCTGGAGAATATCTCCAAATTCATCTCTCACTGATTCGACTACGTACGGCTTCATCATCAAGCCATCATTTGCAACAGCAGCATAGGCCTGAACCATTTGAAGGGGGGTTACCTGAACTTCGTACCCGATGGACATCCAGGGTAGGGTTACAAGGCTCCATTCATAAGGTCGCTGAAGCCGCCCTTCAGTTTCACCGGGAAGGTCGATCTGAGTGGGAGTACCAAATCCAAGATTACGTGCATATTGGTAAAACGATTCCGGCTCCATTCTCATCGCAATTTCTGAAGTAGCGATGTTTGATGATTTTACGATTACTTCGGGGAACGTCATTGTTCCGAGCGGATCGTGATCACGCATCGCCTGTCCGTGAATCATTTTGTAACCGGATTCAGGTGTTTCAAATTTTTCATCAAACTCAACCAGCTCCTGCTCAATAGCAGCAATCGCAGTGGTTAATTTGAATGTTGAACCAGGTTCAATCTGATCGGAAATAGCGTAGTTTCGTCGATTCTCATTCTCAATACTGGCCGGAGAATTTGGGTTGAAATAGGGAAAATTCGCCATCGCTTCAATGGCCCCGGTTTTTGGATCCATAATGATAACCGTTCCCTTTTCAGCCATATGCCGTTCAATACCGGCCTCCAACTCTTCTTCAACAATAGCCTGAATCTGCGAATTAATCGTGGTATGGAGGGAATATCCCTGTTCAGGCTGTTTTCGGGGAGCTCCTACATAAGCAAAAATATTATTGAATGGGTCTTTACGAACTTGTTGGAGGCCATCAGTACCTTTCAATAGGTCGTTGTACTCTGCTTCCAGGCCGGCCATCCCTTTCATCTCGTGGTTCACAAAACCCAACACATGTGATGCCAAAGATTCAAAATTATAATTTCGTTTATATTCTTCTTCAAGGATCAAGCCGCGAATTCCCAACAGGTTCAGATCTTCATAGGTTTCTACGGCCACACTTCGTTCAAGTACCACATATTGAGAACGAGGTGATGAATTTTGAATCTTCCTTAAATAATAGTTGGCACTTCGGGAGGTGTGTGCGCTAAGGGTTTCGGCAATTCTTTGAATGTCTTGAGAGGATCTGCCAACGGTTTTAGGGTCAACTGCTACCTTATATATTACCTGGTTGGTAGCCAATACAGAACCGGTGGCATCATAAATGTCACCACGTTGAGCCGGGATAGACACATAGTCGATCGCCTGGGAGTTCCAAAGTTCGCGTAGTCCATCTCCCTCTGCAACGTTTACACGAAGCAGTTGAAGAAAGATGCCCGCCGGAAGCAATAGCAGAAATCCGAAGAGCAAAAACATCCGGCTCATAATTGAACTGCGATCACTCATTTGAATCTGTACGAATATATATGATTTGGTCTGCCGGCCCGGCATTAACGAACCCAAGCTCGCGCGCTTTTTGGTAGATTACTTTGGGACCGGTCAAACGTTCGTATGCAAGTCTTTTTTCCTGATATATTCGTAGCGCCTTATTGTACTCAGCTTCAAGCTGGTTGACTTCCGTCAACGTCTGCTGTGTATTGAAGACATGGCTGATGTAGATAATCCCGCAGACTCCTATCAAGAAAACTGCGAGTACAATCTTCCAGGGGGTGAAAGCCGGAAGCTTTGATATTTTACTTTTGGGGTCTGTTTTAATACGTCTGCCATGATTTGGGGCAGAGCCGTCTGTATTAAATCCTTTCGAGAAGAAATTTTTCTTCTTGTTTTTAGCGGGTTGTCCGCCGGAAATTCCTTTTCGTTTATTTTTGGAAGGAGTGATTACTTTCATTCTTCTTCGTCCTCCTTCACTTTTTCGGCAACTCTTAATTTTGCACTTCGGGCCGCCGGATTTTTTTCAATCTCTTCGTCTGAGGGAGTAATAATCTGTTTCGTAATTACATTGATCGGCTTTACAGGATTGCCGAAAAAGTCTTTTTCAATCTCTCCTTCAAAATTCCCGCTCCGGAAAAAGTTTTTCACGATACGATCTTCAAGGGAGTGATAGGAGATAGCAACAATTCGGCCACCGGTTTTCAGAATCTCAAGAGAATCCTGAAGTCCTCGTTTTAAAACATCCAGCTCGCGATTTACCTCAATTCGGATCGCTTGGAAAACACGGGCTACCGTTTTAATGGTATGCCTGCCGTAAATCACATTTTCAATGGATTCACGAAGTTCGCCGGTCGTTTCAATGGGACGATTATCAATAATTTCACGGGCGATCTGACGGCTGAGCCGCTCTTCACCATAGTGATAGATAATGTCTCTCAGTTTTTCATAATCGTAAGTATTCACTACATCATAAGCAGATACGCCACTGAGGTCGCTCATTCGCATATCAAGCGGACCGTCTTTCTGGAAGCTAAATCCACGTTCCGCTTCTCTTATTTGATGTGTTGAAACTCCAAGATCAAAAAGAATGCCTGAAATTTTGCCGTGATACTTCGGTGGAACTAGTGTAGATAGGTAGCCGAAATTCCCGGAAATGGTTTCAAAGCGTGGATCGTTTCCTAATCGTTCTTTAGCGGCTTCAAGAGCTTCCGGGTCTTGATCAAGACCAATTAGAGTAGCATTTTCCGAAAGAGCCTCAAGAATTTTCTGGCTATGTCCGCCGCCGCCCAGGGTTGCGTCTATATAAATACCGTCCTCTTCTGTAACCAAAAATTCCACTGTGGGTTGTAACAGAACAGGCGTATGGGGGTGATATTTAGTCATATTAATCTCCACTCTCTGGTTCGTCCCCCATTACTTGTTCAAAAAGTTCGGCATATGCTTCATCGTCAAGCATTGAATCAATTTCGTCAAGCTTCTCTGGCGACCATATTTCGATGCGTTCTCCACTTCCGATGAAAATTGCTGTTCCGTCTATTTGAGACCACTCCTTAAGATGTTGTGGGAGAGAGATGCGATGTTGTTTATCGAGTGTAACATCTTCGGCGTATCTCAAAATATTTCTCTTTACAGTTCGGCCTTTGCGGCTAAAGCTGTTAATTTTATCAAGTTTGTCTTCTACCTCTTTCCATTCATCCTGCGGATACAAATAAAGGCAAGCGTCAACTCCGCGGAGGAGTGTATATCGGTCTTCAGCATCAGGGCTTACATTTTTGCGTAGCTTAGCCGGAAAAGCAACGCGGCCTTTATTATCTACACTGTGTTCATATTGCCCTTTGAAGCTTGGCACGTGAATTCTCTATTTTTAAATGATTGCTAAAACTTCGGGGTTGGAAGTAATTGACTTGATGTAAAATTAACCCACTATCCCCCACTTCTCCCCACAATGTACCCTATTGCTCCCTAATATGTCAAGAAAAATGTGTCATTTATTTATAAATTTTTTTCACCTGAGTCGGTAAAATATGCCCTTTAAATCATTTAAAGGGGGAAATAATAAAAGCGATCAAGTTAGTGGGGATGAGTGTGGTGGAAAGTGGTAGAGGTAGGTTTGGATTTTGAGCACAGAATTTCGGAAAGATCAGTGAAACTATAAATGAGCTTGGAGATTAGTTTATTTACTCCTTATATCTTTTTTTGACTCATTTCTGCAGAATCTTTCGCATTACTATATACAAGGCTTTGAAGAGCCTTTAAATCCAATGAAATATCAAAGAGGTTTTTAACAATCATAACTAACCTTAGCTAAGAACCAAATCGAATGAAGAAAAAACTATTACCCCTAATGGTCATCATTTTACTACTGATTTCAGTAACCAATCTGCAGGCACAAGAACGGAGTTTTGGAATTAAAGGAGGTGCCGCAGCTTATCAGTTAACTACTGAATTCGGTGATTTCTCATCCACCTCGGATCCTAAAGTTGCGTTCGAAGCAGGAATATTTGCTGATTTTCCGATCAACCAAATTTTATCCATTCAACCGGAAGCTGTTTTTGTACAGAAGGGGGGTGAAGAAACCAGTGAGTCTTTAGGAAACTCATCCGCCACTCTTAGTTATGTAGATGTTCCGCTCCTTCTAAAGATTAAAGCCCCGCTGGACGGCAGTGTCAAGCCGTATATTTTTGGTGGACCTTATGCCGGCTATCTCGTTGATGCTACCAGTGAATCGGAAGGGGAAAGCCAGGATTTGACTGAATTTCTGAATGAAATTCACTATGGACTGAAAGTAGGTCTTGGAGTTCACCTCGGAAAAATTGTGATTGATGCAAGATATGATATGGGCATCGCCAACCTTTATAAAGAGGATGTAAATCTGGGCGGAGCAGACGGTGAAATTACATTGAACACCACAGGAGTTGTGGTCAGTTTAGGAATTGCATTCTAGGGAAGCCCATTTATAAATCAAGAGAAGCCTCTTGTTATGTAGAACAGACAGGAGGCTTTTTTTATATGATTGAATGAATATCCGCAAGAATACCGGCAGCAGTTACCTCTTTTCCAGCCCCCGGGCCTTGAATAACAAGAGGTTGATCGTAATATCGTTTTGTCTTTATCTGAACCAGGTTATTCGTGTCTTTGAGTTGACCCAACGTTGAAGATTTGGGAACTTCACTAATCCCAACACTTATTTTTCCGTCTCTCAAAACGCCCGTGTATCTGAGGGTATTCCCGTCTTGCTCTGCTTTTGATACTCGCTCACTCCAGTCTTTATCAAACTTATAGAGTTCTTCCAGAAATGTAGTGGCGTCCACATCTTTCAGTTGATTGGGAATGAGTGATTCAACGTCAAGATCATCCCGTTCCAGTTTGTAACCGCAAATTCTGGCAAGAATCAGGAACTTGCGGGCAACGTCCTCGCCGGAAAGATCATCCCGGGGATCGGGTTCGGCATATCCAAGACTACGGGCTTTAATCACAGATTCGCTAAAACTGTTTCCTTTATCCAGTTCGGAAAAGAGATAGGTCATCGTTCCGGAAACAACCCCGCTGATCTCAACAATTTCATCCCCCGTTTGAATCAGGTTTTTGATTGGATTTAAGATTGGTAATCCAGCTCCAACATTTGTTTCGTAAAGGAATTGAACGTTCTTTTCTTTTGCAAGATTATGCAGCGATTCAAAATCATCCTGACTCTGTGTGTTTGCCAATTTGCTTGGAGTAACAACGTGGATGTTTTCCTTCAACAACTGAGGATAAATTTTTGTGGTTTCCAGGCTTCCGGTCGCATCCACAAATACAACAGAACCTTTCTCATAAGAAGTTAATTTATTGATAACATCTTCCCACTCTTTCTTCGGAGATTTCAACAGTTTTTCAAGAGTGTATTCGGTCTGACTGTGATCGTACCAAAGTACATGCTTTCGGTTGCAAACGCCGAGTACGCGCAACGATTTTTTGGAGCCGTTTTCTGAAACTTGTTTTAAAAGCGTGCTGCCTACCGCACCAACGCCGGCTATAAAAATTTTCTTCACCTGTTTAGCTTGATCCGTTTCTGCTTGTTTATATGCTTTCAATTGTGATGACATAATTAATAGCTCAGGGTCTGTTTTTCTTTAATAAATGGATTGATAATGTCGTTGATCTGCTCAAATTCTATCAAGAAAGCATCATGACCATAAGACGATTTAATCTCTTTGTATTCAGCATTCTTCAAAAATTTTGCCAACTCTTTTTGCTCATGAATCGGGTAAAGGTGGTCTGAGTCGATACCTATTACTTTAGCAGGTATTTGAACCCGCCCGAGAACCTCTTCAAAAGAACCGCGTCCGCGAGATACATCGTGCGAATCCATTGCTTCCGTTAAGATGATGTAGGAGTGGGCATCAAACCGATCGGCTAGTTTTTGTCCCTGATAATCCAGGTAAGATTCCACTTGGAACTGATCCGAATCACCCTGGAGTCCGCGGCTGAACTTCTTTTCATAATCAGCCGGAGTTCTGTAGGTAATCATGGCCATCATTCGTGCAGTGGCGAGTCCGTTAACCGGACCATCATCTTTATCGTAATTTCCTTGATTCCATTTTG
Organism: uncultured Rhodohalobacter sp.; assembly: GCA_964422985.1. Lineage (GTDB taxonomy): Bacteria > Bacteroidota > Rhodothermia > Balneolales > Balneolaceae > Rhodohalobacter. The sequence continues at coordinate 13,199 of CAYRDO010000083.1, forward strand.
GGTCGGTAAAAATGGCTTGCCGCTGGGCATGACTAATTCCAATAGCCCACGGACTGTGAGATTTCCCCATCGCAATAAAAGCGGCAGTTTCAATCCGTTCATCCATAATTGTAAATTCGAGTGCTTGCATTCCTCCAAGCGATCCGCCAAGCACCAATTCAATCCCGGTAATTCCAAGTTGATCCAGCAACTGCTGTTGAAACCGGACCATGTCGCGGACTGTAATTTCAGGAAATTCATTTTTGTAAGGCTTGCCGGTTTCGGGGTTTTCGGACCACGGTCCAATCGATCCATACGGGCTGCCCGGTACATTAATACAAAGGATAAAATTCTTTTCGGGATCACAAATTCTGCCTTTCCCAAAAATTCCGGGAAACCACTCATCGGCTGCAGCATGGCCGGTCAGTGCATGGCAAATAAGAATCACGTTGTTCTTTTCTTTATTCAGAGAGCCCCACGTTTTATACGCCACATCCGGTTCATCAAATCGAAAACCGGCTTCGGTGATAAAAGGCTTCTTCAATTTCTCTATAGTAATTCCTTCGTTCATAAAGTGTGCTGCGTGAAAAAATTCCCGCCGGATCTGGTAACCCGGCGGGATTATAGAAGTTTTAAGCGTTTACATTGATTTTGCTAAATGCCTGCTCAAAGTCTCCGATGATATCATCAATATGTTCGATACCAACAGACACCCGAACCAGATCTTCTTTCACACCACTGGCTGCTTGTTCTTCTTCAGAAAGCTGCTGATGAGTAGTGGAAGCAGGATGGATGACCAATGTTTTGGCATCACCCACGTTTGCCAGATGACTTGAAAGCTCAACATTTTCTATGAATGACCGAGCTGCATCGTAACCGCCTTTCACACCAAATGTAAAGACAGATCCGAATTTGCCTTCCTGAAGATATTTCTTGGCATTTTCGTGATGCGGATGATCAGGTAAGCCTGTGTAGCTTATCCAGGAAACATTGTCATTGTCTTGCAGCCATTTGGCAAGCTTCTGCGCATTTTCATTATGGCGTTCAATCCGGAGTGAGAGTGTCTCCAGTCCCTGCAACAATAAGAAAGTGTTGAATGGAGAAGGAGCCGGACCTACATCCCGTAACCCATCAACTCGGGCACGGATGGCAAAGGCGATATTTCCAAATGGTCCGTCTTCACCGAATACTTCCCAGAAATTCAATCCGTGGTAAGATGGAGAAGGCTCTGTAAACAGAGGATAGTTTCCATTGCCCCAGTTAAAGTTTCCGGCATCTACAATCACACCGCCAATGCTGGTTCCGTGTCCGCCAATCCATTTGGTTGCGGATTGTACAACAACATTCGCACCGTGATCGATAGGACGACAAATAGCCCCGGCGGCACCAAAAGTGTTATCAACAACAAGTGCAATGCCGTGTTTTTTGGCTACTTCAGAGATTCCATCAAAATCCGGCACATTACCGCGGGGATTACCGATGGACTCTACATAAAGTGCTTTTGTATCATCATCGATAAGCGCTTCAAACGATTCAGCATCATCGTTGTCTGTAAACTTTACATCTATGCCGAGTCTTGGCAGTGTAACTTTAAACTGGTTATACGTTCCGCCATACAGATTTTGTGTTGATACAATATTGTCACCTGCCTGGGCAAGATTTGTGATTGCCAGGAACTGTGCGGATTGTCCCGAGGCTGTTGCAAGGGCAGCAGCTCCGCCTTCAAGCGCGGCAATTCGTTGCTCAAAAACGTCGCTGGTTGGGTTCATGATTCGGGTGTAGATATTCCCGAACTCTTTAAGGCCGAATAGATCGGCGGCATGTTGAGTGTCATCAAACACATACGAGGTTGTTTGATAAATCGGTACTGCACGGGATCCCGTTGCTGAATCCGGCTCCTGACCTGCATGAAGCTGCAGGGTTTCAAATTTGTAGTTTTTAGCTTCTCCGTTTTCGCTCATGTTATTTGCACTTTTGAATTAAAGTTAATTGAAGGTCTTTTTTGAAATCCCTTTAAAGGGAGACTTATTTTTGTTGATCCCTGATTAAAAACTGATGATCAACTTTCATACATCTGTTTTGAATCATAATGATGTTTTCTTTCTTAGCTCTTTTTACCTGATCGGGGTGATTTCCCGTTCCCAGTTGCAGCCAGATAATATTTGGCTGTAAAGGAATCGATTGATCCACGACATCAGGAATCCATTCAGGCGGAAGAAAAACATTTACTGCGTCTACTTTTTCCGGGATTGATTGTAAATCCGGATAAGCGGGCTCGCCAAGAATTTCATCAGCATTCGGATTGACAGGTATAATGTTGTAGCCGGCATTTTTTAAATATCGACCTACATATTGACTGTCTTTATGCCGATTTCTTGAAATTCCCACAATGGCAACTGTTTCAATATTTGTTAATAACTGCTGGATCTGATCCGTTTCATCTGATAATTCAGGATCAGATCGCATCTTTTTATCGTACCAGTTGGTAAATGTGTTTTTCAAAACTTCTTTGCTGATTCTGTTTTCGGTGGAAAACAAAAAAAGCCTCTTCCGAATTTCCGTCCCTTTTGGGAAAGATGTTCAGAAGAGGCTTTTGTGTTGGTAGTGCCTTATCGTCTTATCTTTCCCAAACTCGATACAAGATCGAATCGGGCAGGATTTAGCACCTGACTTCCGATAATTACTCACCGAAACGGTTGCTAAGGTTTCTCAGGGCCTGTCCCTCCACCTTTCTGGATAAGAATTCAATTTTTTAAAGAACTCATCCGCGGCTTGCGGCTATCAAAAAGCCCTGCTGAATACCAGAGGGCTTCTAAATTTTCAAGAAAAACTCTGTTACCCTCTGCATCATGCTCTGCAACAACAGAGACACATCATGCAGATGCAACAACCAATATTTTTTATCAGTTTTTCCATCGCCATATAATACGAGAGAAACGTCTATAGTTGCAACATTTTTTTCCTGAGCCGGAAATGGTAAAATTTAATCTTAGAAACGGATTTCAGTAATTATTTCCAGACGCGAAATGCTTTCTGATTCTCCCGCTGCATCCTGGTACCAGTTTCGGCGAACGTTCAGAATTATTTTTGATTGATTGGGGAAGATATAAGCTATGCCTCCAATTGCCTGCCGTTCAAACCATCTGTTTACGTCTTGATTGATCATCTCATCAAACCGGTTGGTGAGAGCAATGGGAATGTTATCAAATGGTTTAATTTCTATAAATGCGCTCCATCCTTTCAAATCCATCGGCTCAAATGCAGGAGTTACAAAATCTCCGGATGCATCCCCTGTACTGGAAAACCCCTGGATAACGGTTGCCCAATGTTGGGATTCATAGGATAATGCAATAGATCCCAATCTAAAGTCCGGAGCTTC
>CAYRDO010000084.1:0-16311 GCA_964422985.1 uncultured Rhodohalobacter sp.
CACCGAAGTTAATTCCCATATAAAAAATAGAGAATCCTGCGTCTCGGCGAGCGCCTCCTTCAGGATAAAGGTCGCCAACCATAGAGCTGACATTAGGTTTCAGTAATCCGGTGCCGAGTACAATCAAAGCTAATCCTAAATAGAAAAACTCAATAGCCGGCAATGCCATACTGAAGTGACCGGCAGCAATAATACAACCGCCTACAAATACAGCTTTTCGCTGCCCCCACATTTTATCGGCAACCCAGCCGCCGGGGAGAGAGAGTACGTAAACAAAGAAGGTGTAAAGACCGTAAATAGCTGTGGCTTTTCCCACACTAAAACCCAATCCGGGGTTATTGCCAATTGCTTCAGACGTCATAAAAAGAACCAATAGGGCGCGCATTCCATAGTAACTGAAACGCTCCCAAAGTTCTGTAAAAAATAGAGTGGATAATCCCCGCGGATGACCAAAAAAATCATTCCGGGCGGTTTGCGTAGCGTTCGCCATAGGTTAAGATGCTTTAATTTTAGTTTCTAATGTGACCTCAAAACATAAGATGATACCTAAACAGGCACTTCGTTGCAAGAATGGATTCTATTATCTGTCACATTCAAATAGGTGACAGAGCTCATTGTGGTGTATTAATTTTGAAGATGAAAATCAGAATTGTGTTCTCTCAACGAACAACAATGTTCAAAATTTCAATATTAGATGAGTTTCCAAGAATGATAATTCGGGCATCCATTTATTTTTTTATTTTCTCTACGGTTTCTTCTTGTACAATCCTTGAAGGAAATAGCTCTTCACATATTGAGTTAAAGAGATCTTGGGAGCTTGTACAATTTTTTGATGAATCCGGTAGCAATGTTCATCTGAATGAAGACGAACCGCTTACCCTTCGTTTTTTAAATGAATCGGAAGTAGGTGGAGATGCCGATTGCAACCTATTTGGTGGTGAATACAAGGCAAAAGTGAACGGGGAGATGAATATTAAAAATCTATACTCAACAGAAATTGCATGTGAAGAGCCCACATTGGGTTATACATATCTTGAGGTACTCTCATCTGTACAGGATTTTAAAAAAGAAGATGGAAGATTAATTTTATCTTATGATAAAAAGGGAAAATTAATATTTTTAGAGAGATTAGAATAAAGAATACACTATTTTTTTAAGTGAGTATGACACCCGAAAAAAAGTACGGGACCGTTCTTTTTTGCGATATAAGAAATTTTACTTCTCTTTTTGATAATGTAGATCCTATCGATGCCGCTATTTTCGCCAGAAATGTATTAGCTGAACTAGGGCGGGTTGTTGAAAAAAACCATGGAATTGTTGATCAATTTACAGGTGACGGCTTTTTTGCCCACTATGGATTTGCTACTGATGTCAACAATCATGCTGAATGTGCGTGCCAAACCGTCCTCGATATCCGAAAAACCCTTACTCATATTAATTATCGCAGATATTCTGATGTGCAGATAATGCTGAATGTCGGTATTGGAATTCATACAGGAGAAGCTGCCTATTGCGAAATTTCAACCGAGAATTTTAAGCAAACTACGGTGATGGGAGATACGGTGAATACGGCTTCAAGAATCGAGGATTTAACAAAATATTTTATTGTCGACGCTTTGGTCTCTAAAAATACATATAAGTTGGTGCAAGAGAACTTCAAATTTCAAAGGTTACACGAAATGAGTCTTCGTGGGAAAAAGAAATCTATTGAAACGTACTGGTTATTACCTCTAAACCTTTAAATCATTTATTATGAAAATTACGGTAGAAGACGGAATGCAAATCAACGATGAGGCTATTGCTGAATTAAAAAAGCACGCCGATATGATCGATTGTGAGTGCCCTCATAAACTGATCGAAATATTAAATGTGGTACGTGATTTTGAAGAGTACACCGATGATTGCATCGAAAAATACCCCGATGATAAGGATACCCACCTCTGGCTAAAATCATCAGCTTTAAATATCGATCAGCTTATTTCCACAACATTGATTCAATTGGCCCGAATTGAAGGTTTTATTAATGAAGAGAACGAGTTTATCGATAGAGATAACCAGTAAATGTTACTCTGTTTTAACTTGATATCCGGGACCGCGAACCACTCTGCCGGGCATCGCTCCGGTATGCTGACCATTCTTCAACACCTGTTCTCCATTCACAAAAACAATTTCTACCCCCGTTGCAAGTTGATGCGGTTCCTCAAATGTGGCATGATCCTGAATAGTTTCCGGATCGAAAATCACTAGGTCTGCAAAATACCCGGGTTGAAGAGAACCACGCTTTTCAATTTTCAGGTTTGATGCGGGTAGAGATGTCAGTTTTCGGACAGCTTCCTCCAGAGAGATAATCTGCTCTTCTCGAACGTATTTTGCAAGTAATCTGGCAAAAGATCCATATGCTCGTGGATGCGTACTGTAATTCAAAAACACACCTTCTGGAGCGTATGAACCGGCATCCGAGCAGAAGCTCATCCACGGTTGCTGAATTTTCTTTTTCAAATTCTCTTCGGACATTGAAAAGTATACGACTTGGATTCGACTATCGTCCTCAACAATCAGATCAAGCATCGTTTCTGCGGGTGATTTGTTGAGCTCTTGGGAAACTTCTGATAAATACATTCCCTGGTAATGCCGTAAGGCAGGATTTCGGAAACCGACGAGCAGTATTTTATCGGGTGTATGTGTGAATTCAATATCATCTAAAATTTTCTGACGAAGATTCGGGTTTGATAATCGCTCAATGGTGGCATCAACTCCGCCCTCTCGAACCCAGTTCGGTAATTGAACATGCAGTCCCGTAGAGCTGGCCGGGTAGTTGTACATATCTGCTGTGACATGTAATCCTTCGTTGCGGGCGTCTTCAATCAGTTGAATTGCATCATCCATTTTATGCCAGTTACTTTCTGCGGATGCTTTCAAGTGATAAACTTCACTTCGGACATTTGCCTCACGTGCTACTTCAATTAGTTCTTCAAGTGAGGAGAGAAGGTTGGCTCCCTCATCCCGGATATGTGAGATATACATTCCGTCATATTCAGCGGCTACTTTGGCAAGTTCAATAAGTTCCTCTGTATCGGCCGAACCGCTGGGTGCATACAGCAGGGAAGAGGAGAGGCCTACTGCTCCTTCTCTCATTGCCTGACGCAATAACTCTTTCATTTGTTCAATCTCTTCGGATGTAGCTTCCCGATTTTCATAGCCGATCACATGTTGCCTCAATGTACCATTTCCCACAAATGAAGCTATATTTGTTGAAACACCCTTATCAACAAGATGATCTAAATATTCGCCAAGTGTTGTCCAAGACACATCAAACTTGATGTCTCCCTGCTCCTCAATCATCTCCTGTTTCATCTCATCATTCAGCGGTCCCATGGAAGAACCTTCCCCCATTACCTCCAGCGTGACTCCCTGCGAAATATCACTGAGAGACCGCCCATCATGCAGCAAAGAAACATTTGCCCAACTCAGCATATTGATGAATCCGGGAGTGACCGCCATTCCTTCAGCATCAATCAAGGTGTCGGCCGTATTATTTGAGAGATCTCCTATTGAAGCGATAGTATCCGCATTAATTGCGAGATCGCCAATGAAGGACGGTGCCCCTGAGCCGTCAACAATCTGACCATTTTGGATGATGATTTCGTAGTGTTCAGGTTCTGAGCAGGCAGTGAATAAAAGAAAGAGGAGTGAGACAAGTGTTTTTCCTTTCATGGGATATCAGCGAAATTGCGGTTCATTTTAGGAGTTATCAATTGATTATGAAATAATCAATATGGGATAAAATGAAAACAAACGCTAAAACCATGTTATCCAATGATCTTCATGCCAGATAGAAGAGATATTAGTTGAAAATCTCACTGAAAATCAGTGGGTTTGTTGCAACAGCAAGTGCAATAGAAACTGCTAAACCAATGAGAGCGTAAAGAAGGTCCTTACCGAGTAATCGGAATGTCTGTTTTACCGACAAATCTCCCTTTTTAGGCTTGCTTCGCATAGCCAGTTCACGCCCTGCCAGTAAACCTATGAAAACCCAGGTTGTACTCATTGGGATGACACTTACCCAAACAAAAAACATTAAAATAGAGGCATACACCATGTCAATAATTGTGGCCGGTCGAACGTCAATGGTTTCAGATTTTTTTGTCACCACTTCCTGGATACGCCCACCACGCAGGTAGAACAGAATTCCAAGTCCAAAGAACACAAATATATTCATAAAAACAAGCGCCCAGATCGACAGACTCCTTGGCAGATATACGGCAATATTGGCGGCATCCTGCATAATCCAAACAGCCCATAAAGAACCGCTTGAAACCCATTGGGCTACATTCCAAGCCGGATGGGCCTTTCCCTTAAATTTGTGAAATCCGTTTTGGGTCAACACAAGCCAAACGAGATAAGCCACAACAAAAGCCAATCCATACCCCGAAATGCTTTTAAGAAGCATTTGTTGGATTCCACTTACATTGGTTGAAAAACAGCTGAGTAAGAGGAAGGTGGTTGAAACCGGCATTTTCAACCGGGTTAGTATCAGCAAAAACAGAGGTGCAGCTATTTGCAAAAATGTGAATGTTTGCGGTGCCGTTTCAAATCCTTTGGCCGTGAGTCGCTGGAAGCTCACGTCGCCGTTAAAAACAAACCAGCTATAGGTGGTGGTACAGATAAATATCAACCCGATGAAAAGCCATAATGTCCACCACGGCTTTTTTTGGTTGGATGAGATAAACGTACCCACCGTTTGAATACTGTCGTTGGCGATGGCTGAATATCCGGCCATCATAAATCCAAACCACATAGCAATTTCAGGGTAAGGGTACACTGTACCTGCCAGAAAGAACAGAGATCCGAGAAATAACAGAAAAACCTTTTCTCCCTGGATAAGGGTATAAAAAGTAAAACGGAATTTTACAAGATTGTGGGAGAGAGAATTTTTGGAAAGACGTTTACTCAAGCCAACTCCTGAAGAAAAATAGTTTATTGAACCACAATATTACGCAAAAAATTTATATCTCATCATATAAATATTTATCCCCGGTCTGCTGATTTATTAATAGTCTATTCATCTTTTAACAGCTGAAATCAAAAAATCTGATATTTATTCAGGCATGTTATTTTGTGGAAATTAATTTCATACTTTCTGTATAACTGCTCTTAAACAACCATAATCGATGTTTCAGATTTTCCCACTTCTTTATTATAATCTGCCATGGAAATTTTAGGAATTGATGTTGGTGGTACCGGAATTAAAGGAGCAATTGTAGATGTCAAAACAGGTGAGCTTGTAACAGAACGTTATCGACTGCTTACCCCCAAGCCTGCTACGCAACCCGCTGTGATTGAAGCTATTGAAGCAATTATCCGACACTTTGACTGGCATGGAGCAGTAGGTTGTGGATTTCCGGCAGCGGTAAAGGATGAAATTGTAAAAACAGCTTCAAAAATTGATAACTCCTGGATTGGTGTGAATGCTTCTGCTCAAATTGAGAAAGAAACAGGATGCCCGACTCATCTCGTAAATGATGCCGATGCTGCTGGTTATGCAGAAGTACAATTTGGGGCAGGAAAGGATCATTATGGCACGATATTCATGGCTGCTTTTGGAACGGGGATTGGCACAGCGATTTTCCACAATCAACAGTTGGTGCCAAACACAGAACTGGGCCACCTGGAGATGCATGGAATGGAGGCTGAAGATTATGCGGCAAATTCAATTCGGGAAAAAAATAATATGAACTGGGAAGACTGGGGGGGGCGTGTCAATGAATATCTCCAGCATATTGAAGCTCTTTTTTGGCCGGATATTATCATAATAGGAGGGGGAGTCAGTAAAAGCTTTCATGAATTTAAAGCTTATATTGATGTGGAGTCAAAAGTAGTGCCTGCTGAGAGTCGAAATCATGCTGGTATAATTGGAGCGGCTCTTGCTGCCTCAGCCAAACATAAAGTGTTTGGAAATCATTAATATGGATTCCGAATTTGCGTTTCATACGCTAAGTGCACATCCGGAAATATTCTAACTATTTGTCGGATTTTTTCTTTCGGAACCATTTCAAAGAGAAATAAACTATTGTCAATATGCCGAGTAAAATCAGCATAGAATTTCTCTCCTGTCCCGTCACATTTGATAAAAACCATACGATGATGAGCGAGGCTAATATTGGAATCGTATATCCACCGGGAATACGAAATACTTCCAGATCATTGGGTGTTTTAGTTCTCAATTTGATAACTGCAAGTGCAACCCCTAAATAAACAAGAAGAATGGATGCGCTTGAAACGATAGCCAGTGCTTCAAACCCTCCCAAACTCGCCAGTAAAAATCCAATAGAAGCATAAACGACGATTGAAATGTAGGGTGTGGCAAATCTCAGATGCACACGGGTTAAAAAGGGAATGGGTATAACGTTATCGCGAGCGGCTCCAAACAGAACCCGGGGAACACTCAAAACTTCTCCACTTAAATTGCCGAACATTGAGATAGCTGCGCCGATGGTAATAAGAGTGAGTCCGATCGGACCGAAAAGTTGGTTTCCAACCTCAGCGAGTGGATTTTCCTGAAATGTTGCTAATGAATTACCAAGAATACCCTGCGAAACTGTTTGCAGAAGAATATATAAAAACAAGACTCCGGCAATAGCTATAAAAATGGCTCTAGGAACGGTTTTTTGAGGATTTTTGATCTCTCCGCCCACAGCCAGTCCGCTTTCTGCCCCCATAAACGCAAAAAATAGAATCAAAGACATTTGTCCAATACTGCTGACAGACGGTACAGATTCCCATTGAAGATTTGCAATGGTTACATCTTTCCAACCAATCAATATTAACACGAGTAGAGGTGTTAGTTTTGCAATCGTTGTGAGGATTACCAACCCCAAGCCTTGCCGTACCCCCCGGATGTTTATAAAAGACAAGAAACCAAAAATAGCCAAGAAGAAGAGTACCCGGATGGACTGTTCATTTAGAACCGGAAACCATCCTGAAAGAACATCGGCTACTGCATTAGCTACGGCAGCATCTGCACTGAGAGTAGATACCAAGAATAAGACGGCCGTCAGAAATCCGAAATAGGGGCCAAAAGCGGATTCAATGTAAGTATAAGGACCGCCAGAGTCTGTTACTTCACTGCCGGCCTCAGCAAAACATAGCATCACCAAAGCAATCAATACTCCACAAAAGAGATAGGCGAGGACACTTGCTGAACCAAGATCGGCCGCAACAATTGCCGGCAAAACAAAAATACCTGCTCCCACAATAATGTTGACCATATTGGCGCTTAGTCCCCAAACGCCAATCGTCCGGTTTAATCCTTCTTCTTTATGAAAAATGGTATCGCGCTCAACCGGTTCATTCATATTTAATGTGAATATTTAAAATTATTCTGAGTTCGTTAGTTTTGTATCCAATTGGTGATTTTTAACATCTCATCATCGTTTTTTTACCATCCCAATCCAGCCATTACCTTTATAGAAGAGATGATCTGTACATTTGCTACGATCATACATGGATATCGCAAGTAAATGATTCGTTGAAAGTTTTTTTTAGTCCCCAAAAATTCTGTCTTTTAAATGAACAATGACGAATTATCTATCAAAAAAAGTTCAAGTGCAAGGCAATTATTATATCTTCACGCTTGATAAGGAGGGACTTTTAATTAGGGGAGCAAAATCAAATTTGGCCAAAATCCCAAGAAAGATAATTACAAATGAAAGGCCTAAAACGGTTTCTGATAAAAGCATTATCTGAATTCCATACCCATCATAAATCCACCCGTTTAAAGCTGTCATGTAAACAGGGGCGATGTTACCAAAAGAGGAGAGAAGGGCATACTTGGTTGAAGCCGCACCTTTGCCAATCACATGAAGAACCACAGCAGAAAAAGCTGCATAGGCCATGCCTGTGGATAGGGCATAAAGTAGTACCCCGGTGTTGAACATTACAGGGATGCCAGGAGCAATTGCCATGAGTAAAGATATGGCTGCCATGATTGAACCTGCTCCGAAGAATGCCCACCATCTGCCAAGACGGTCAGCTACCCAACCACCAATAACACAACCTATAACACTTGCAATTGCACTTAGCACACCAACAACTACGGCGATATTATCTGCATTCACATCCCAATTAAAAGCAACAGATGACCATAAATTTGCAGCCCCGCCAATTCCAATGGGTGTTATAAAAAGAGCAATACTAAATAGAGCAATTTTAGATTTAAATAATCTTTTTAAATCTACTGTAATCACTGTAAATCGTTTTTTTAGGGAAACTTTTTCTGCAATCACTCTCGGCAATAAGTAAAGTCCAAAAACGCACACCAACATACTGCACGATAAAACAAACACCGACATACCAAAGGAGTAGTTTGAGGCTATCCATAATCCCGCACCTCCACCGATTCCCATTCCACCCAGATTTCCTGCCTGGTACCAGCCGGCAGCGCGACCTTTTTGATCTTCTTTTACGGTTTTAGCCATAAAACCACCCACCGGTGTAAAGTTGAATGTACTGGCAATTTGGGATATAAAAACAATGACAGTAAGTAAAACCCTATTTCCTGTTTCAAGTGGCACAAAATATATTGCGAGAAGGGAGAGTGCAGTAAATGTTAATCCAATGATATACCATTTATGGAGTGAAAGTGTCAAATCTACGATAGGTGACCAAAGGAATCGCCACAGATTGGACGACAAAGCAACGGCTGTAATTGTTGCAGCTTCGCCTACTGTAAAACCATTCTGTGTTAAAACATAGGGTAAAGTTACTGAAATAAAGCCAAAGCTGATTCCCGGTGGTATAACCAAGATCATGAAAATGAGTGGCGGGGAATATCGGCCGGAAGATTCCATAATTAAAATGAACAGCCCCGCTAACCAAAACGAAAGCGGGGCCGTACACCTCTTGATTTATTTTTATTATTACTCGCCCCCGTCAGAATGACTCATCTCTTCATTAAGTCTAAACACGTACATCCAAGAATTTTCTACTGAGTTTCTATAGTCTTCTAAAAGTTCATCTCTTTTATCATCCCCTTCTTGTTCAGCCACAATGTCCCAGGCACTTTCAAAAGGCTCGTCCAATGCTTCCATATTTTCATATGGAAATACATTCATGTAGTGAAAAGCATCAGGTCCACCTCCATGCGCTTCATACCACATCGATCGTTTGCTGCCTTGTACTTCCTCGATAATGTCCATCACTTCAGAAGCCAAAGAGTTAAAAAGTCCACGATTCTTAAGTCGAAAGTATGCGACTTCCACAACCGTATTAGTTACATCACCGGGAGTCATGCTCCATTCCGGTTTTGTCCAGGCAAAATGATCTTCAACTTTTTCAACTGCCGGCATAATAAGTTCTGCAGCTTGTCTGTAGCAGGCCTGTCCTGCCGGATCTTCAGCAGCAAATTCAGTCCAGCCTGCAGAATAAGATGTGAGGTAATAAACTGTGCCTTCCCCGTTCATTCTATTCCACATATTCCATGTCCATTGGCCATCATTTTCCAGGTAACAGGATTTCCATGCTTTTACACCTTCCTGGAATGCCATGTTATGTCCCAATTTAACTGTGAACTCAGAAATGCTCAGAAGCATCGGTTCATTTTCAGAATCGTCTTGTGCCTGTAGATTTGTACTTAATCCAATTAGAAGAATTGAACATAGCATGAGTTGTATCGCCCGTTTCCCAGTCTCAGATCTATTCATAACGCCATCGTTGTTTTGATAAACCTACTCTTTCAATGGATTTTCGGTTGCCTCCAATTTTACTGCGTTTAATATGATTTTTTGGGAGGCTAAAAGTCTTGTACTTTTCTTAAAAAAGTTTGGACTTTTATGTAAACCTATGGCTTAGAATAGCTTGCAATTACAGTATTATGCAGGTTTTTTAGCAAATCTTTCTGAATGGATTTTTAAATCCGGTTTACTGATGGAAAATTTGATTTGAAAATAGAATTCTACTTAATTTTTTCTGAATTCTGATGGACTCATTCCAAACTGTTTTTTAAAAACTCTTGTGAAGTAGGCCTGATCGTTATAGCCAACCTCATAAGAGATTTCAGCAATGGTTTTATTCTTACGTTTGAGAAGTTCGGCCGCATGTTGTAATCGCACAGCAATAATAAACTGAACAGCAGATTGATCGAGAAGTGCCTGAAATTTCCGGTTCAGTTGAGAAGGGCTCATATTTAGTTGGCCGGCGAGATGTTGAACTTTAAACTTGTCATTATTGAAATTATTCTTAACAATTTTAATCGACTTTTCGAGAAATGCTTTCTCTAGAGAATCATCGGTTACATTTGAGGTGTGAATCAACCCGGATTCAGAAAACTGATCTCGTAATTGTTTTCTCTGTTGAATCAGTTTCCTTACACGAACTTGCAACTCTTTAACTTTAAAGGGTTTGGTCAGATAAGCGTCAATTCCAGTCTCAAGCCCTTTTAATTTGTTCTCCAATCCTGCCTTTGCGGTGAGCATAATAACCGGGATATGGCTTGTTTTTTCGTCATTGCGGATATGATTACAGAATTCATAGCCATCCATTTCAGGCATCATTAAATCGGAGATAATTACATCGGGGATCTGCTCCTGTGACAATTTAATTCCCTGAACGCCATTTTCAGCCTCTAAAATCCTGTAGTCATCTTCTAGCTGTTCTCGGATAAATTCTCGAACCTCGGCATTGTCCTCAACAATCAAAAGTATTTCCTTATCCAGGTTTGATGGCAAGAGGTTTAAATCTACATGCTGAGATAGTGATGTTGAAAGATCTAAATTCGGATCATACGTGGAAATTCGATATGGTTTGTTATCGTGTACTTGTTCACTATCTGCATGACCAATCGGTAGGTGAATGATAAATTCCGTTCCGCTCTGTTGATTTTCATCATTATCAGCAAAATGGCTTTGTACCACTATTTGTCCGTTATGCAATTTTACAAACTCATTAACCAGTGCAAGTCCAATTCCGGTTCCTTCATGAGCACGTGTTGATGAACTGTCAACCTGGTAAAAACGGTCAAAAATATTGCTGATACGGTCCGGTGGAATTCCAATCCCTGAATCTTTGACTCGAATTTCAACGTTATTGCCTGATATTTTTTTGACTTCAATACCAATTTCACCGCCCGGATCCGTAAACTTGAATGCGTTGGTAATCAAATTCAGAAATACCCGCTCCAGCTTCTCTGAGTCGAATATCACAGGTATCCAATCACTTTCAGAATTAAATACGAGATTAATTTCTTTTGACTCGGCTAGTGTCTCAAACGAATACAATAAACTTTTCAAAAAGCTCACAATATTGTGTTGCTCCTTGTTCATCTCCATTTTTCCCGCCTCTAATTTGGAGAGATCGAGCAATTGATTGATGAGAGTTAAAAGCCTGTTTGCATTCCTGGTGGCCATTTCAAGTTTTCGTTTGTCTTTATGATCGATACCGGAAGACAGCACATTTTCAATTTGGCCAAGAATCAAAGTCAGTGGAGTCCGAAACTCATGCGAAATATTGGCAAAGAACTGGGACTTTAAATGATCGAGTTTTCGGAGTGATTCGATTTGAACACGTTCCAGTTCCAGTTGATTTTGCAGATTGTATCGGTTGAGCTCATATTTTCGCAGTGAAAAAGCGCCCATCACAAATAAAATCAGATAGATGAAATAAGCCCACCACGTTTGCCACCAGGGAGGTGTTACAATCAACCCAATACCAATTCCCGCTTCATTCCAAACGCCGTCATTATTGGATGCTTTAATTCGAAGTGTGTAATCACCGTGAGGAATATTTGTAAAAATGGCGGATGTGTAGTTGCCTAACTCCACCCAATTGTCACTTAGTCCTTCAAGCTTATAAGCGTATTGATTTTTTCCAGGAGCAGAGTAATCCAGTGCGGCAAATCGAAATGTTAGGACGTCATCGGAATGAGTCACTTGAATATTTTGGGCAAAAGGAAGAGGTGCATCCAAAATATTCGGGGAATTTTGGTAGGTGATCTCCCGATCGTCAATCCTGAATTCAGTAAGAGCAATTTCAGGAGGATTTGGATTGTCTGTGACACGCTCGGGATAGAAATAATTTAAACCGCTAATTCCACCTAGGAAAAGCTCACCAGTTGCTGATCTGAAATAAGCACCTGTATTGAACTCGTTGCTCTGAAGTCCGTCGTGAATATCGTAATTCCTGAAATTCATCTCATTCGGATTGAATTTAGAAAGCCCGCGGTTGGTACTAACCCAAAGGTGACCGCTATCGTCAGGAAGAATTGCATAGATGACTTCATTCGGTAAACCATCAGCAGTTGTGTAATGCGCAAATTCCTTCGAATGGATATCCAGTTTGTTCAATCCACCGGAGGTTCCAATCCACAAATATTGTTCAGGTTTTATCGGATCCGGGAGAATGCTTTTTACAAGGTTATGGCTCAAGCTGCTTGGGTCGGTTGCTTGATGTACAAATTTTTGAAAAGACTCCGTAACCCTGTCGAAATACAACAAACCAGATGAAGTGCCTATCCAAAAATTACCGGACTTTTCTTCAACGATTACAGGCCGAATCTGCTCCCGAATCGATTCATGGGGATTGTACCTGTAATTTTTAAATACTCCTGATTTGTGGTCAGTAAGATTGGATAGGTAGTTCTCAGTTATTGCCCAAATTTCACCCGAAGAGTCTTCAAAAACTCCATACACTTCCCGTTGGGGCAAACCTTCTGCATTGTTTTGGGAATATTTAAATGTTTTGGCCCGATTCTCAACCGGGACAGATTTAACCAAACCATGAGTTGTTGCTGCCCATAAACTTCCATCTCGAGCTTCAATTAATTCCCAAACTTCAACATTGTATGGCTTTGGTAAATCATCCGAAACGAAAAAGTCATTCATATCTTCGAGCGTCTGTTCATTCCTGTTCCACCGATAGGGGCTGTCGGTTACTAACCATATATGTTCGTTTTGATCCACAAGAATTTCACGGATACTGAAACTGGCAAGACTTGGATCTAAATCGATCCCTGAAAAGGTAGGGAACCGGTTTGACTTTGGATCATAGATATCAATTCCCATTCCGGCCGTTCCCACCCAAATCAACCCGTTTCTACTCTGATAAAGGGCTGTAATACTATTGAAACTTACAGATGTTGAATTGGATGGATCGCTCTTATAAGAATGGTATTCAAAAGTCACAGGATTGAAAATCGTCAGCTCAGTAGGTGTGGCCAACCATAAATTTCCATTTGAATCTTCAGCCATTTGACGAATTCTGTTGTATCCATCTTTGCCTGCGTATTCTCGGTAAGAGAATTTTTCTGTTTTACCTGTTGAAGTATCAAAGAGTACCAAGCCCTCGGATGTGCCCACCCACAATTTATTTTCGGGGCCGGGGCGGATAGCGTCGATGGCGTAGTAAAAGAGATAGTCCGTTTCGTTGAGCCCATCAAAATCAATCTCATAATTCAGAAATGAGTCTGTTTCCGGTAGGTACTTGCTGATATTCTTATCAGATCCTATCCAGATGTCACCCTTTTCATCAGCATAAACCTCATAAATGTAGTTGTGGACCAGACCGTTCTGTTTCTTGTAATTTTTTATCGAAAGAGGAGTTCCTGTATCCGGATCCCTTTCAATTCTGTACAGACCGTCTGTTCTGGTTCCGACCCATATGTTTCCGTTTTTATCTTCCGATAAGCTCTCTATCTGATTTTGAATCGGATTTTCGGGGCTTTGATTGATATTCGATAGATCAAAAAATCTGTCCTTCTCCGGTTGATAATAGTTTAATCCATTTTCAAGGGTTCCCACCCATATCCATCCTCGATTATCGGTATGCAGAATATGAATATAATTTCCGGAAATAGTTGTTGAATCATTCGGATCGTGCTGAAAGACTTTAAATGATTGCCCGTCATAGCGATTGAGTCCGTCTTTGGTTCCAAACCACATAAAACCTTTCTGATCCTGGGTAATTGAAAAGACAGCATTTTGTGAAAGTCCGTCATTAATAGTCAGGTGTCTGAACTCAGGAGATTGAGCCACTGCTTCAGTCACTAGAAGTACGAACAGATACAAAAAACTGTGAAAGCCCTTGCCCATAAGAAAAGATTACCCCTGCTGTTTTGGTTGGTCAACCTCTTAGATTTATTCATTATAAAATATTTTTTTGAGACTTCCTTTCTATTTGTACTGATAAATGTATTTAAATACTTGTTTTACCAGGGTAACCAAAAAGTTTAACCAAATGGTTGAAATGTTTGGTTAAAGGTTTTACATTACTTCTGAATTAATCAAAAAAATAACTATGCCTTTAGAGAAACAGACAGAAGAAGAGATCTTTTTAGCAGCTCAACGAGTGTTCCAGGAAAAAGGATTTGCCGGTGCCAGAATGCAGGAAATTGCTGATGAAGCCGATATCAACAAATCGATGCTGCATTATTATTATCGCAGCAAAGAAAAATTGTTTTTGGAGGTTTTTCGCTCAAGTGTCAAAAAGATTTTTCCACAGTTGATTTCTATTCTTTCTTCAGATGATGAACTGGAAATCAAAGTAAAAAGAGTAGTGGAGTTCTATTACACCACGTTCAGAAAAAACCCGTACCTGCCGTCTTTTGTGATTCACGAAATGAATCAGCACCCAAAAAGATTTAAAGAGTTTATCGGTTCACTCGAGATTGAAATTCCAAACGAGTTCATTGAACAACTTCAGCAAGAGATAGAAGCGGGAAGAATCCTGCCTATGAAGCCAATCCATTTTTTAATCAACATTGTTTCACTTTGTCTCATGCCTGTGATTGCAAGAACATTGGTCCAGACACTTTTTGAGCTGGATGATGAAGACTTTGACGGCTTCCTGGAGGAGAGAAAAGAACTGGTTCCAAAAATAATCTTTAATGGAGTTCAAACATGAAACGGTTATTCATTCTGCTCTTATTTCTGTTGATTGGTTCGCCATTAATGGCTCAATCATCACCAGGTACACTAACTCTGGAGGCTTGTTATGATATCCTTTACAGTGAAAATCCTGTGGTTCATAAAATTCAAACAAGCCGGCAGATAGCGGAATTAAATGAACGAATTGCTGAAACCGGCTGGTACCCGGAGATAGAAGTAAATGCGCGTGCCAGTTACCAATCGGATGTGGTAGAATTACCTTTCGAAGCTCCCGGATTTGATATTCCAGCCTTTAGCAAAGATCACTACAATCTTTCTCTTAACATTACACAACCGGTTTTCGATGGTGGGAGAACCAGCGCGTCGAAACAGCTTGAAAAAAAATCAGGAAGTCTGACTGTAGCATCTTTAGAATCGGATTTATTAAGCATCAAAGAGCAAGTTGATCAGGTTTATTTCGGCATTTTAATCCTGCAAAAGCAGATAGAGATTAATAAACTGGTTATTTCTGATCTGGATGAACAATTGAAAATCGTTCAGAGCCAGGTGGAAAATGGGGTGATGTTACCGGGGAATGAAGCATCCTTGCGAGCTGAAATTTTAAACAGAGAGCAGGAGCAAACAAAAATCGAATATAATTTGATAGCAGCCTATGAAGTTTTGAGTGAACTTTTAGATCGGCAAATAACCCCCAATCGGAATCTACAATTACCTGTAAAAGAGGAGTGGAGTCGAGAGGATTTTTTTCAAATACGACCTGAGCTTGAATTGATTGATGCGCGGGAAGATATCATTGATGCACAGATCGAACTTGCCAATTCAAACAAACTTCCAACAGTTTCATTGTTTGCAAAACCATCTTACGGTCGTCCCGGTTTTAATCTTTTTGAAGACGACCTTCAGTTCAACTGGATTGTTGGCTTACAAGCTCGATGGAGTTTCAAAAGTGCTCGAAATGCATCAATAAAAACTGATTTATTATCGCTTGAACAGAAGAAACTTGAAGAAGACCGAACGCTTTTTAATCGCAAGCAAAATGCAGCACTCACGCGATTAAAACGTGAAGTTCAGGCGATTGAGGAGCAGATTGAGCGGGATAAAGAGATCCTGAAATTACGAAAGCAGGTTACTGAAGAAAAGCGAAATCAGGTAGATCAGGGCGCAAGTGTGGTAACTGAATATATCTCAGAATTAAACGCACAAAGCAGGGCAGAGCTACAACTTGAGCTTCATAAAATTCAACGAATTCAGGCAATTATTAACTACGAAACAGAACAAGGATGGACATGGAATTGAAAAAATGGTCACTCTTTTTATTAGGCTTGATGGTAACCGTTTCATGCAGTGAAGAGAATGGCTCTGATGCATTTGGTCAGTTTGAAGCAGAGGAGATTGTGATTTCAGCGGAGACCAACGGCAGGCTTACATCATTTAG
>CAYRDO010000085.1:0-16269 GCA_964422985.1 uncultured Rhodohalobacter sp.
GGGCTGTTAAATTTCTTTGATTTCTGGTTGCTGAGCAGTGTGCGGATGAACCGGTCCGGCATAAACTCGCAGGTTCGTCAAAAGCTTTCGCCCGAGTTTATTTTTAGGAAGCATTCCCCTAACCGCTTTTGTTACCAAGCTGGTTGGATCTTTGTCCAACATCTCTTCAGCCGTAGTGAACTTCTCGCTACCTGGATAGTCGGTGTGTTTGAAATAAACTTTTTGAGATAATTTATTTCCGGTCAATACAGCTTTTTCTGCATTGATTACGATTACGTTGTCACCCGCATCCATGTGAGGAGTAAATTCCGGTTTGTTCTTTCCACGTAAAATGGAAGCAACTTCGCTGCTTACTCTTCCAAGTGGTTTGTCTTCTGCATCCACCAATACCCATTTCTTATCAATGGTATCCGGTGTTGCGTTGTATGTTTTGTTACTGATCGTATTCACGATATTCTCTTTAATTTTTGCAAATTTGGAAAGTCGATAAAGATAAAAGGAATTATTTTTTATTGCAATGTTTTTCGGCCGTGAAAATTCATTTTTCTCTCTTAGATATATTTCAAGATGATCATTTCTGTCTCTTTTATTCGTTCAATCGAACTTATTTATAAAGAAACTAAATCAAAAAACCCTTATTTTTAGAGACTGAAAAGAAATTTTAAACCTGTTGAAAAATCAACTGAGGAATATATGACATCCAAGAACCCACTTTCGCAAACCAAAGTAGCGTTTAATACTGGTTCGGGTGAGGCTCATCTTTATAGTCTCAAAAAACTGGAAGAACTTGGCTACGGCAATATCAGCAAACTGCCATTCACGATTAAGATCTTATTGGAAGCCGTCCTCCGGGAATACGACGGATATGCAATTACTGAAAATGATATCAAACTTCTGGCTAATTATAATGCCAAAAATCCGGAAGGAGAGATTCCCTTCAAACCATCGCGAGTAGTCCTGCAGGATTTTACCGGGGTTCCGGCTGTAGTTGACCTCGCCGCACTTCGATCTGCCATGAAGCGAATGGGTGGAAATCCAACATCCATCAATCCGCAAGTTCCTGTGGATCTGGTGATTGACCACTCCGTTCAGGTTGATATGTTTGGCCGCGACGCCGCGTTGATGTTTAACGTGGAAAAAGAGATGGAGCGTAACAACGAACGTTACCAATTCCTGAAGTGGGGTAAAGAAGCTTTTGACAATTTCCGTGTGGTTCCTCCGGGACGTGGAATTGTCCACCAGGTGAACCTAGAGTACTTGGCGAAAGGAGTTTTTACCCGGAAAGAAGCGGACGGCTCTACCGTTGCTTATCCTGATACGCTTGTAGGAACCGACTCGCACACCACGATGATTAACGGACTCGGAATCCTTGGCTGGGGTGTTGGAGGAATTGAAGCGGAAGCCGCGATGTTGGGTCAGCCGATCTCCATGTTGGTACCTGAAGTTGTAGGTATGAAACTGACCGGTGCTTTACGCGAAGGTGTAACGGCTACCGACTTGACTCTGACCGTAACCCAAATGCTTCGTAAGCACGGCGTAGTTGGTAAGTTTGTAGAATTTTATGGTGACGGAATCAGCAATATGAGTCTGCCTGATCGCGCGACCATCGCAAACATGGCTCCGGAATATGGTGCAACGATGGGCTTTTTCCCCATTGATGATGAATCGCTTCGATACATGAGTCGAACCGGTCGATCCAAAGAGTTGGTTGATTTGGTTGGAAGCTATACGAAAGAGCAAGGACTTTTCAGAACAGATGATATTGTAGATCCGGAATTCTCTTCAACATTGGAGTTAGATCTTAGTACGGTTGAGACTTCGCTTGCCGGACCAAAACTTCCGCACGATCGAATTGTTCTCAGCAATATGAAGAAGACGTTCGAAAATTCTCTGACCAGCGACGACCCGACGATGGGCTTCAGCTTGGCTCAGGAAAAACTGGCAAATAAAGGAATATACAAGAACGGCCGGGAAATTGAGATGAAGCATGGTGATGTGGTAATTGCCGCAATCACAAGTTGTACAAACACCTCAAACCCAAGCGTGATGTTAGGTGCGGGCATCGTTGCCAAGAAAGCATATGAGCGCGGATTGAAAGTTCCCGAATATGTGAAAACTTCCCTGGCACCGGGTTCACGTGTGGTAACGGAGTACTTGCAAGAAGCAGGTCTTACAGAATACATGGACAAGCTTGGATTCAACCTGGTTGGTTATGGGTGCACAACATGTATCGGAAATTCCGGTCCGCTCCCACAGCCGGTTGAAACAGCCATTAAAGAAGGTGATCTGATTGCTGCCGGAGTTCTGTCAGGGAACAGAAACTTTGAAGGCCGAATTCATCCCTGGGTGAAAGCGAATTTCCTCGCATCACCTCCGCTGGTTGTTGCATATGCATTGGCCGGAACCGTTCATATCGATCTTGCAAACGAGCCGATCGGAAAAGACAAAGATGGCAACGATGTATATCTGAAAGAGATCTGGCCAACAACTGCAGAGATTGCTGAGCATCTGGATAACGCAATTCGTCCTGAGCTCTTTGAGAAAATGTACAGCGACATTTTTGAATCAGAAACCTGGGAGAAAATTCCAGTAAGAGGTGGAGATCTCTTCGAATGGGATGGAGAATCTACATACATCCAGGAGCCGCCATTCTTTATGGGAATGGGAGATGATCCTGATCCGATTCAGCCGATTAAAGGTGCAAAAGTGTTGGTTAAAGTTGGTGATTCCATCACAACTGACCACATATCGCCGGCTGGTAATATTAAAGAAGATTCTCCCGCTGGTGAATACCTGAAAGCTCATGGCGTTGAGAAGAAAGATTTCAACTCCTATGGATCACGTCGTGGAAATGACCGCGTCATGACTCGTGGAACGTTTGCGAATGTTCGATTCAAAAATCAGTTAGCTCCCGGAAAAGAGGGTGGATTTACGAAATATCATCCAACCGGTGAGATTACGACGATCTTTGATGCTTCGTTGAAGTATAAAGAATCAAACACACCGCTGGTTGCATTGGCTGGTACGCAGTATGGAACCGGGTCATCACGTGACTGGGCTGCAAAAGGAACCGATCTCCTCGGAGTGAAATGCGTAATTGCCGTTTCTTACGAGCGTATTCACCGTTCTAACCTGATTCAGATGGGTGTTCTGCCGCTTCAATTTAAAGAAGGCGATAGCGCAGACAGCCTCGGCCTCGACGGAACTGAAACATTCGACATTCATGTGGATGACAATGTGAAAGCTCGTGACGAAATCAAAGTTACCGCAACGAAAGAAGATGGAACCAAGATTGAGTTTACGACCGATTGTCGAATCGATACGCCTGTTGAAGTAGATTACTACCGAAATGGCGGAATTCTGCACAAAGTTCTCCGTGACTATGTGGAAGAGGATAAGCAGAAAAGCTAAAAACTGATTCTTCAGAATCTAATTGATGAAAGCCCGATCTAATATAGGTCGGGCTTTTTTTTATGATGAAACCTGACAGAGCACGAACGCCCCGAGCAGTCTGGGCTGTCGGAGTTTTGAGAATATCTTGAAGGTTTTTATTACCTGTCTCGCAGTTCATCCCGAATCCATGTTGGATTCTTTCTTAAATCCAGGATGGCATGTACCTCGACAAACTTTTCTAAATTTTTATAATAGATAGCAAATGGAAACTTAGATGATAGTTTTCTGAAGTATCCAAAGTCTTTGGAATGAATACCATTTGTGATTGACAGCTTCTCAATGTCATCAAGAATCAGATTGGAAAAATATGTACCCGTCCTCTTTCTTGTAACTCATAAAAGTCGAAAGCTTTATCGAGGTCGAAGTAAGCCTCCTCAAGGATAATTACTTTTTTCATCAGCTTTCTTTTGTAAACGCTCTCTTACTTCAGAAACAGTTAGATATTTAGATTCTCCGGAATTCGCCTTTTTTTGTCTCTCTTCTAAAATATCCCCATGCCATTTTGGAGATTTGATTTCTTCTGGTTTCTCAGAACTAGACTCCCAAATTAGCTCAATTGCTTTTAGCCTTTCCGGGATACTCATTTTTTCTATGTCTTTTTGTTTAATCATAATGAAAAATAGATTTGTGGTTGTTAAAAGCCAAATCGCGCTATGATTTTATTCACAAACATCATTACTTTCGATTCAATTTTAGCCCTGAAATCGATCTGAGCATTTGAATTCTCGTACCGCAAAACTATCACTTCTTCCGTTTTTACTGTTCATTGGTCTTTTTCTGGGATCGGGGATCATTCTTCAAATTCAGGGCGTGGATCATCCCTTTCAACAATTGCCGGGTCAGGTAGCCATTATTCCTGCGCTCATTCTGGCTGTGATTCTTCACCGAAAATCTCTGAAAGAATCTATCGCTGTATTGGTAAAAGGTGCCGGGAATGACAATATCATTACGATGTGTATGATCTTCTTGCTTGCCGGGGCGTTTTCAAGTGTGGCTGAGGCAACCGGTGGAGTGGAAGCTGTAGTCAATGCCGGACTCCAAATTATTCCCGCTGGCTACGTTTTACCCGGTCTATTTGTAATTGCTGCGTTGATCTCCCTCGCAATGGGAACTTCTGTCGGTACAATAGGGGCGTTGGCTCCGGTGGCTGTTGGGTTTGCCAATCAAACCGGAACCGATCCAACTTATATTGCCGGAGCCCTTTTTGGCGGCGCAATGTTTGGGGATAATCTCTCTATTATTTCTGATACAACCATTGCCGCCACCAGAACCCAGGGCGTAGAGATGAGGGACAAATTCCGGGAAAATATTAAAGTCGCTCTGCCAGCGGCGATTATCACCGTGATCGTATTTCTTATCATTTCAACGGATTCAGCACCCGTTGAAACTCAGCAGGTTCAGTGGTTAGCTACGATTCCATATATAGCTATTTTAATTCTGGCTGTTGGAGGCATGAATGTGTTTTTAGTTTTGATTCTCGGGATTGTTCTCGCTGCTTTACAGGGAGTTATCTTGACTGGCTACGAATTCTCATCATTAGGAGTTGATATCTCAGCAGGGTTTGCCAGTATGTTTGGAATTTTTATCCTGGCGATGTTCGTTGGGTCGCTCGCTGAATTCATCAAACAGCAGGGCGGACTCCAGTGGATTGCCGGTAAAATCAACCGGATGGCGGAGAAAGCATCTAGAACTGGAAACAGGGCTCAACAACTGGCAATCGGTGTTCTGGCATTTATCACCGATATCTGTATTGCAAATAATGTAGTAGCGATTGTGGTGACGGGAGAGATCAGTCGATCCATTGCTGAAAAACATGATATTTCGCCAAAACGAAGTGCCAGTTTGCTGGATATTTTTGCCTGCTCGGCTCAGAGTTTTATTCCATATGGGAACCAGGCGCTACTATTGAGTGCTACATTTGCGATTTCTCCCTGGGAGGCAGTTACTCATAATTATTATGGGTTGATTCTGTTCTTCTGTGCATTCATATTTATCGGGTATCAAAAAAGGCAACGTTCTTCACATTTATCCTGATCAAAACGTATGGCGAACCAACTTGTTCTTATCGATTGTCCTGATGCAAAAGGGCTCGTTTATAACATCACAAAAGTGGTTTATGATCTGGGATTAAATATCATCAGCAACCACGAGTTTGTGGATTCCAAATCAGGCTATTTCTTCATGAGAACGGTATTGGAGGGGAGTCATCCGGAAGATCCTTTCAGAGAAAAATTGTCTGATGTTTTACCGGATGAAGCCAATATCAGACTTTCAGCTCTGAGGAAGAAACCGGTAGTAATCCTGGCAACCAAAGAGCCACATTGTTTAGGCGATCTGCTCTTGAGAAATTCCGACGGGGAACTTCCGTGTGATGTAAAAGCAGTAATCAGTAATCATGACTATTTACGCAAACTCACCGAGTCATTCGATATTCCTTACCACCACATTTCAGCTGAAAATTGTTCCCGAGAAGAGCATGAGAAGAAAATTTTAGGATGTCTCGATGACTACGAGCCGGAGTATCTGGTTTTGGCAAAATACATGAGGATTTTTACACCAGACTTTATCAAACATTACCCGTATCGAATTATCAATATTCATCATTCATTTTTGCCTGCGTTTATTGGCGCATCGCCTTATCAGCAGGCGTTTGAGCGAGGCGTAAAAATTATTGGCAGTACGTCACATTTCGTTACGGAAAATCTGGATGAGGGCCCCATTATCGTCCAAGATGTAATTCCAGTTAATCACACATTTACGGCTGAGGGAATGGCTCAAGCCGGACGAGACATCGAGAAAAATGTGTTGGCAAAGTCATTAAAGTTGGTGCTTGAAAACCGGGTATTTATCTTCAAGGATAAGACGATCGTTTTTGATTGACAGAGAACGAAAATCAACAGTTTTTTTAAGCAAAAGATCTGCTGAAAAATTAGATCTCATCTTTGTACTATTGTCATTTGAAAAATAAAAATGTACTATTTTAGTAGTTGTTGATACCAAAAGATTCTGTAAGCCACTAGTAGTGGGAAGTATGTTTTTCTTGATTCCAGCCTGATAAATGATTGGAACCTGCAGAATATTTAATTTGAGAGTCTACCGAAGAGAGGAGGGAGAATGATAAACAAGACGATTACCATCAAACATCGTTTTTTGAATTGGCAAGGCAAGAGATTCCCACTATTCTTTATTTTTTTATTGTCATTTGTATTTATAGCTAATCGATACGTTCAGGCTGATGTGTTAACTGAACATCAAGTCACAACATCAGATAGTTTGGCTACTGATTCTTTAAAAACTGAAAGAAAAATTCATACGCATCTGGCATGGTTGAATGTTGGATTGGGGGTTGGAACATCAGGGATGTCCGGAATTTTAAGTTCATCTTATCAATTCAATAATAGTTTGATTTCTTTACGGATGGCTGTAACGGCTGAACTTTTTGGAAATGAATACTGGGATGCCGGATTGCTATATGGTTGGGCTTCAAGAAAGTATAAATCCCATCAGTCCTTTTCACTTGGCCTGTCAATGACTGGAGGCAGCCTTTCTGATGGAAGTTTCTTTTCTGATGAACCACGAGAAACTCTGCCAGTTACCATAGGATTCTGTATGGAATTTCAATTATTCTTTCGCCCTACCGGTTCGTTTGGCCTGGGATTAAATGGATTTGGAAATATGAACTCTAATCAAGCATTTGCCGGGCTTGCCTTAGCCTTGCAATTTGGTAGAATACGCTAGATTTCTGCGAAGATGGTCGCGACCTGTGAGATATATCTACGTTTATTAAAATTGCCCGTGATGTGGCTAAAACCACGATTTTTTTGTGCAGTTCTCCGTTGACTGAAGTCAACGGAAATAGGTTCCAAAAGGATAAGTGAAACATAAAATCGCACCATGAGGATACCGATATGAATTGGATGAAGAACCAATAAATTACCGTCTGCTTTAGCTGACGGGAGAAGAGCGGTTCAAATTAAGTGGCTTCAGCCACATTCTTGATTGACTAAATCCACCACTTACCCAATCCTCTCATTGTAAAAATATTGGCAAAAAGTCGTTTTAATCCTGTGTTGAGAGCTATTTTTAGCATGGATTTATAAAATAAATTCGACGTCTCCTTCCTTCCCAAATGCATATTCATCTCTGCGCGTTTGGCAACTTGTTTGGCAATCTTTTTACTTTGGCTTGAATACTCTTGAAAGAGCCTGTTTTGTGATGAGTTATCTTCTACTGATTTAATAATAACAGAGACCGTTTCTTCCGCATCCAGCCAGCCAAGATTCATTCCCTGTCCGCCGATGGGACTTACAACATGGGCAGCATCTCCCACCAACAGAACGTTTTCTTTATTGTAGGTTTCCGCTGAATATTGCTGAACCCCAAAACTGCTCATCATAAAATTTTCGACTCCATCGAGCTTGTGTTGAATTCTTTGTTTGATGAGTGATATAAGTTGAAAAGCGGTCGGATCATCAACGTAGTCATCTGTTTTTACTACCCAGCGCCTTTGATGAGTTGGAAGCGGAAATGACTCGATCAAACCATCTTTATGAAGATACACGGCAGCATCGGAACCGAA
This sequence comes from uncultured Rhodohalobacter sp., assembly GCA_964422985.1. GTDB lineage: Bacteria > Bacteroidota > Rhodothermia > Balneolales > Balneolaceae > Rhodohalobacter. The sequence goes on from CAYRDO010000085.1 coordinate 8,033, forward strand.
TTTAGTATTGTCTTCAAAATCTCCCATGATGTAACAATCCGGGTACGCTTCCCCGATAAATTTGATGTCGCACAATTTTCGAACGATGCTGTTTTTCCCATCACACCCAATGAGAAATCGGGACTTTAGATTTTTTTGAGTTCCATTTTGATCGAATAAAACTTCAACAGAATCTTTTGTTTGAGTTATATTTTTTACTTCAGCTCCACGAATCAAAACATTTGGGTCAAGGTTTTGAGTCCATTCTTCAAGAATAGCTTCCGTTTTCCATTGGGGGAGAGCCAAAATGTAGGTGAAGGGTGGAGGACATTTTTCAAAAGATATTTCACCAATTTTTTCCGCATTCCAAAAAGCTATTCCTTTTTTGATTTTCAGCCCTTCATGTAAGAAAGAATTGACAATTCCGGCTTTCTCAAAAAGCTCAAGAGAAACGGGATGAATACCCAGCGATTTGGAGTGTTGATCAATTTCAGCTCTTTTTTCTAAGACTTTGCACGAAATCCCATTCTGAATCAATCGCCCGGCAAGGTATAATCCAACTGGTCCGCCGCCCACAATGACTATATCTGTATCGGGGTTAGTCATATTTCAGGAAATTTCACAGATTGCCAGCAATCGGAAGGGAAACTTACGCTGAACGGTCCATCCTTTTGGGAGTGCCTGTTGGAGTTCGTTTTTCCTGAAACTTCGTTTGATGGACGTCAACCCATCTTCAACGATAAAACTGTTTCGAAAAAGTGGAGTGGCTGCGATTTTGAATGAGGCATACCCGATGTCACTTCGTTCAATATCACTGAAAACTATTTTTTGATTGGCAAGTTTCTCGGCATCCTCACAAATCATTCTGAGTTCATGTTTTTTTTGATGATGCATAAGATGATTCGAGATTACGATATCAAACGATCGATTTTCCTGAACCAACTCAGATGAAAAGGCTTCGATGAAAGAAATATTTTCGGGCCACTTTTGATTCGACAAAAATTGTACTGCTCGATTTTCCGGCTCAATTCCGGTGAATTGGACATCAAACCCATCTTTCTTGGCGAGCCGATTTAATAATTTGATGATGTCTCCACCGCCGCATCCAATATCTAACAAAGAATATGGTTTCGATTGATTCTGGAGAACGGGCCTGATATGATGCTTGTAAATTCGCTGCCAACCGGAAATCAGCCGATTGATGGTTGTGAATTGGCGATACGTGTTAAATAACAACTCGCTGTCACAATCAGGCTGATCCATTTTTTCCGTGAGATGCTCCTTCCGTTCTTTCAGAAAAAGAGGCATAAGTCAGTGAGTCTGTTTTGTAAGAAGAGCCGATTCAAGTGTTAAACCGGGACCGAAAGCCATTGCAAGAGTTTTTTCTTCGGTTAATTCAGAGGACTGATTCATCAACTCTTTGAGAACAAAAAGAATCGTTGCGCTGCTCATATTCCCAAAATTTGAAAGCACACTTCTTGATGAACCCATTTTTCCTTTGGGTATAGAGGTGGAAGCTTCCAATTTATCGAGAATGGCTTTACCGCCGGGATGAATCGCCCACTGATCAATTTCATCCTGAGTCATTTGAAACTGATTCATTACGTCAATAAGAAAATCATCCATTCCCTCTTTGAGCAATTCAGGGATGTAATTAGAAAGAATCATATTGAAACCGGTATCCCCAATCGACCAAGCCATGTCATCCGCCCCTTTTTTATTGATGGAGGAAGCAAATCCGTCAATTCTGAAGTGAGAATTTTCGGGTTTTCTGCTGCTGACAATTGCCCCTCCTCCGCCATCAGAAAAAACGGTTGAGGAAAGAAGGTTATCCATTTTTGAATTGGCCTGAAAATGGATCGAACAAAGTTCAACCGAAACGACTAAAACAGTTGCTTTCTCGTATGCATTGCAAAACTGTTGAGCCATTTTAAGAGCAGGAATTGATGCATAGCATCCCATAAAACCTAGATGATACCGTTCAATAGACGGATCTAATCCAAGTGAATTGATGATGTCAAAATCGGGACCGGGCGCATAAAAACCTGTGCATGAGACAGTTATAAGATGAGTAATATCTTTCGCCTGGAATGATGAATTTTTCAACAGCTTTTCAGCTACTTCAACAAACAGTTTTCGCCCTTGTTTGATATAAAGATCATTCCGGCTTTTGGTTCCGGGAGTGGCACCCTGACCATTGAAAAAAAGTGCGGGCGTATCCCGATTACTAAAATCATCAATCACAGAGTAGCGTGTATCAATGCCGGAATTGGCGTAAAGGTGATGGATAATTCGTTTCTCCCGATCCGTCGTTCCAACCACATCTTTCATGATCTCCCGAAGTTCTTCTTGTTTAAAGAGATGCTCAGGTACGGCCGTTTCTATTTGATGAATGTAAGCGGGCTTTTTCATATACGTATCGTAAGCGTAAACTGAATTATATACACTAATCTTATCAATCTGAAATGGGTTGGTTTCGTTCAGATATAAGTTGGACAGACTTTCCGGCCAGGAGGGAATGAGAATGCAATAGACTCGAATTTGAGTAAGGAAAAGAGTAAAGATTAGAGAAGACCAAATTATGCCGAATGAAATTTAATGAGTAACGGACAAGCTGTCCGTTGTACATCTTTATGCACCCATCGATTTTGTGCGAATGTAAAATCGTAGATTGTGCAGGATTCCGGCAACGGTCAGCCCTGTAATCAAACCAATCCACAAACCGGGAGCACCATAGTCGGAGATGAAACCGAGGTAGTACGCTACAGTAATTCCAATTACCCAGTAAGCAAATAGGTTTACGAACATAGGTACTTTGGTATCTTTTAAACCCCGAAGTGCGCCAAAGCCGGCAACTTGCAATCCATCAGAAAGTTGAAAAACGGCTGCAAAGAAGAGTAGTTCAACAGCGACTGCTTTTACGGCAGCATCATTAGTATAAATCGAGGTAATGGTATCTGGGAAAAGAAAAATAAAGATCGCTGTGAAAACCATTATAGAACAACAAACGCCTACACCCACGTATCCCCGAAATCGGGCTTCATCAGGTCTTTCTCGCCCGATAGAATTACCAACCCTGGCAGTGATGGCAACGGATAACCCAAAGGGAATCATAAACATCATGGCTGCAAAGTTCAGAGCTACCTGGTGACCAGCAACGGCAACGGCACTCAAGGTGCTTATTAACAAACTTACACATGCAAACATTGAAACTTCCATGGTGGAGCTGATACCGATCGGAACGCCAATTCTCAACAATTCAGAAAGATATTTTTTCTCCGGCAAACGGAAGCGTGAAAAGATTTCAAACCGTTGATAGGATTTATAACTGTAGGTAAAGGCAAACATCGCCAGAAACATCACAGCGTATACAACAGAGGAGGCATATCCGGTTCCTACAGCTCCAAGTTCGGGGAAACCCAGTTTTCCAAACATCAGAACATAATTAGCCGGAATGTTTACCAGCGTACCTAACAAGGCTACAAACATAGCCGGACGTGTGACGCTCAACCCTTCATTAAAATTTCGGAGCCCGCCATATGCATAAAGCGGGAAAATTCCCCACGAGATCGCCTTCAGATATCCGGCGGCAATAGGCACAACATCTTCGGTTACGCCGATCCAAACGAAGAGGATATCAAGATTTCGCAGAAGGAAAAAGCTGGGTAGCGCCAGTATTTGACTGAGCCATAAAACCTGTCGCGCATTTTTTCCAATAACGGAAAGTCTTCGTCCCCCTACATTCTGTGCTACAATAGGTGTGACGCCCATCATACTTCCGAGACAAAGTACCACAAATGGAATAAGCATGCTCGTTCCAACGGCAACGGCTGCAAGATCTTCGGGAGATAAGCGGCCGGCCATAATGGTATCTACGAAACTCATGCTCATTTGCAGGAGTTGAGCAATAATCACAGGAAAACCGATCGTCATTAATGTTGAGATCTCTTTCCGAATGAGCTGACGATATGAATGGTCTGGCATTTCCATAGAAGGCATGGATGGTACGAAAATTTATACAGAAAGGTGAGTATAAATTTAGCCGACTATGAACGCCCTACTCTCTCTAGTTGATGGGTAGCTTTACAAAAAAAGTAGTTCCGTTACCGTTGAGTGATTCAAACCAAATATTCCCGCCGTGAGCCTCTACAATTTTTTTGGAAATGGCAAGCCCGAGGCCGGTTCCGCTCGATTTGGTTGAAAACTTCGGTACAAAAACATTTTCCCGTGCATCTTCATGAATACCGGAGCCGTTATCTGATATTTTCATCAAAACGTTTTTGGAATTTTTCTCGAGTGAGATTTGAACGATGGCCTGTTCTTTCTCGCAGGCTTCAATAGAGTTCTTCATTAAATTAACCAGAACCCTGCGCAGTTCGTCTTTTACAGCATTAATTTTAATAGAATGATCGGGTAGTTGAAGGTTTACCTGAACGGCAAATTCGTGATTATAGAGATCCGATACAGATTCGATCAGTTCCTTTAAATCAACAGGTTCTTTGGGTTCCTGGATAGGTTGAGCAAATTTCGAAAAGTCGGAGGCTATTTTATTTAATGATTCAATCTGACCAATGATGTTGTTTGCCGTTTTTTCTATGATGGGTTTCAGTTCCAGAACTTTGTCCGGATTTTCCTCCAACTGCCTTTGCAGATGCTGAAGATTTAGCTTCATAGGCGTCAACGGATTCTTGATTTCGTGAGCCACCTGTTGTGCCATCTCTTTCCAGGCCGACTCTCGCTCAGCTTTAACCAACTCTTTTTGTGCTTCTTCAAGACGCTCAACCATATTGTTATAGGCATTGGCCAAAGAACCGATTTCATCACGGCTTGTGACCGGTACTTTCGTCTTCATATCACCGCGGGAAATTTTCTTCAAACCTGTTTGGATGAGGGACAAAGGTTTGGTTAAACGGCCGGAGAGAACTACTGAACCAACAATGAAAAGTGCAAATATCAACAGGTAAACTACAAAGAGATAACTTGTGGTTTCGAGCAATTGCTCATTATAAATGGGCGATTGGAGAAATGTGGGTATAGCAATGACTCCTATCGGCTGACCCACAGGATCTAATAGTGATTGATATCCAACAAGTAACTGTTCATTTCCAATTTTTGTAGTGGTGATATAATGGCTTCTCTGCCGATTATAAATAAAATCATACACCGGGAATGGAAGTATCGAGGGAATCAGGTACTGCTGAAATACTTGTGGAGTCGTTGATTCGGCAACATTCATCCCACGATACAAAATAACATCGGCATTAAAGGTAGACGTTAGATCAGCCAGGGTTACCTGTGGATTTTCATTGGGATTTGACACCCGTAAATCCTTCAAGGATTCAGAAATGCTATTGAGGTTCTGAATTAGTTCACGCTCCAGTTTTTCCTCATTCTGAATACCAACGGCATATTGCGTTGCAAAGGTTAAAACGATTAAAAATATGATTGTTGCAAAGGCCAGGCCATCAATCATGCGGGATCTAAATCGAATGCTCTGTCCAAAAGGGCTGAACGCAGAAAAGCCGGCAAGTGAGAATAAAGAAAAACAAAACAACCCAAAAAAGATGAGTACAATTTGAAGCCTGAAGAAAGAAAAAAGATGTTGTTCCAATCCAGGAAATGGTGTGCTGGCCTTTACAATTTTTCGATCCGCCGTGTTGATCAAAACTTCTCTGAAGGAGCCATTTGCAGTAGTATTTGTTAGAAAGTTGATGGAGTCGGTCTGCGCAATTTCCAGTTCCCGATCGGGCAATCGATGATATTGGGGCTGGTGATTGTATAAGCCAACCATTGTGTTTCGGGTGAGGCGGGAACCCGTGAATTCAGCCAGGTAATAACTGTGTTTCCAGGCATCGGATGGTGTTTCTGATAAGACAGCCCGCATAGGTTTATTGTAATCGGCTCGCTCAAGGTATACATCGGCAGCTACCCACGCTATAATTTCCCGCGGATTTTGGCTGTCGTAAAGCGGAATCCAGCCGCGCGAAAGGGAGACAAACCGATCAGAAAGATTTAATGGAAGGTTGTTCCAAATAACGGGGCGATTGGTGTGCCAGCGAATCTGTTCGCCGCGGTAAGTCCGCAGCATTATATCTTTGTTAGAGAAATAGGTTGACCAGGCCGGAGTTTCAATAGACGTTGTGTAACTGGCAATTTCCTGATCCTGCTGAGTTATCAGCTTCAAATAGAATGAATAGTTTTGCCAATGGGGCCGAATGGATTGTTGAATGATCTGTTGAAACCGAATTTGAACATTCGATACACGTTCATTCAGGTCTTCTTGGGTGATGTCGGAAAAGTTGAATTCAATTTCAGATAAAAGATCATACAGCACGTCTTCCGTTTGTACGGATTCTTCTTCGATAAAGTCTTCAGCCTGTGTAAGAAGCGTTTGGTCTAATCGAACATTTGTAGCATTCCAAATGATGGCATAAATAACGGATGATGCGATAAATACACCAATCATCAGTTTTCGAAATCCGGACATCTCTTCCATAACATCCGGGTATTTGTGGAGATAATGGATGGTTATCAGAAAAATCAGAAGAAGGGAGATTGCCAGGATAATTTCCCAGTCAATAATTGTAAAATCCGGGACAAAAATATCAAGAAGGAAAAATGTGCAGATAAAACTGAACGATGTTATGATAGAGATGAGAACATTTTTACCGCTTTCAATAAGTTGAAGATGATACCCTCCAGAAACGATAACGCCAGACAGACCTGTAAAAAAGAGCGCTGAAAAAATATAAAAGAAGAAAGAATGGGCGTTCGGTGCGAGTTCCAGATCAAGCAGTGGAATGTCGCTGTTTGTCAGCAGGTTTTGGGTGGATTGGATAAAAAATAATATGAGCAGTACCTGGACTGCTCCAAAGAGAATAGAAAGCAGAAAAGAACGGCTCAGTTTATTGCTCCACTCAGGAATTTGTGTGAATCGTAACAGATTGTGAAATGCGATAAACAGCAAAAAGAAAAAGACACTGTTGACTGCATATAGAGTGAGCTCTTGAATAGAGCGTAATTCAAGTCCGGTTGATATGGCCACAATCATGTACGACCATTGGTTAATAAAATCACCATAAATAATTAATGGCCAAATAATTGCCACTGCAATAAAGACAATAGCACACTTAGTGCTGTTTTTATTCGTAGTTACCCAAGAAAAAAGAGTAAAGAAGAACAATAAAAAGATGGCTACGTGAAAACTAAATCTATAAGCCTGGAGGGTTTTATTATCCCTGCTTTGAACCGTATATGTTTGGCTGGGATCGGCGTAAACAGTTCCAACAGAATCACTATACGAAGTACTCAGGATTCTGTGAGGTGCTCCGGGAGGCGTGTTGCCAAATAAGTTGAAATAGATTGGATACCGGTTTTTTAGATTCGACCTATCGGAAAATTGTTGGCCCTGATCAGTCGAAATTGGAAGGTCTGAAACCTGGTAAAGTTTATCAGCAGAGAGAATTGTGTACTGATCCTCATTAAATGTAAACGTATGCCGGTTAAAGAAGGCAACGACATTATTGAAATTGACGATTGAGGTGGTGTCGGTTGTGCTGTTAAAAATAGTAGAGTCCGAAGGCGTGGTTACATCAAAACCGGTCCAAAGCCATTTTCTGTTATCATGAAAAACGGTAACTCCCCACAAATCATATTCCTCTAACCTGTTGTGAAGTGCCATTCGCCCCGTGTTCGTTTGAATAGCATTCCGAATATCGTTGTTTATTTGGTCAGATTTTCTCTCAAATTCGGTGGAAAGTTCTTCAAAAAATTTAACTCCCTGATCGAGAGATCGGGTCATCTCGTACTGAAGGCTTGGTTGAGACTGGTTAGCATCAGACATGATGGTAGTCTCAAATACACTATAAGCGATGAGCAGCACTACCAGGCAAGTAAATAAGATGGTAGTTGAATATTTAGCTAACCAGGACAAACGGTCATACGTTTAATTTGCAATTGTAAGTAGATGGTAGAAATCCTGATTTATAGAAGTCAGCTTGAATCTATTTGGAGTCTTCTATTTCAGTGATTTCAGCATCATTCCACATTCTTTCAATTCCATAATACTGTCTTTTTTCTTCACTGAAAATGTGAACGACAACATTTACATAATCAAGAATAATCCATCTTCTGGCATCTAATCCCTCTTTTTTCCAGACATTTTCGTCCAGATCTTCTTTTACTTTTTCGATAGCGCTATTTGCCAGCGCGCGAATTTGTGTCTCCGAGGTTCCGTGACACACTACAAAATAGTCTGT
>CAYRDO010000086.1:0-16054 GCA_964422985.1 uncultured Rhodohalobacter sp.
GGCATTATTCTTATCCATCAAGAGAGAAATTGATTCAACTTGTGCGGTTTGATAATTATTGATTTTATTTTGGATTCCCAGCGATTCGATCAGGTGATGATTTAGAACAAATGTCAAAAACCCACATCCATTCTCCTGATAATAAGATGCTGCAGCATCATGAAGATTACCTGTTTTCCACAAGATATTGTCAGGCATACGAAATGGAGGTTCAGAGACAGCATCTGATGAGATGATGATCCGACTCTCTGATGTTGCAAGCTGAATTCCGGTCAGCGATTTCCAAATTTTAAAGTTGATATCAATGGCTGTACGGACCATTTCAGGAATCTTTTCTTCAAAATTGGGAGAACGTACCACAAGAATATCATTCGGCCTGGTGTACAAATGTCCCTGGAAGCCACTGTCTAAACTGGAATCATCAACTCCCAAGTAGGTTGGGATAAGGCATTTGTCATTAAAGACTTCAGAGGTAGAAATGGCAATAATTCGGGATGCTTTTGGGTTTCCAATCAATACCCCAAGATGATTAACATCCGTGTCTACGTTGAATAGATGAGAAGAATGCATTCCTGAAATTCATGAAGTTAATTGATTGGCCTTGATCTTTAAGTCAGATAAGTTCTCGGAATTCTTTTTCCTATGAGAAAGTTCGATAGCGGTTCTTCGCGTATACATGGGCAATTCCAATCAAGACTATTCCTCTCCACCCGGTTCTTCAGATGCCGGTTTAATGTAGGCTGCATCAACAACATCTATTTTTCTTAATTGCTCGGCAAGTTCTTGCAGGTCTCCCTGGTCAGGATAAATAAAATAGGTATTTCTCAGTGTTGGAGGCAGATTCCGTTGATCTGCTTTATCATCTTTCCCTTGTATCATCGGAACTACTTTCGCTTGATAACGCTCTAATAATTTATTCAGAGAATCGATATTCGTGCCTGTTGAGGATAAAAAAGCTCCTGAATGAAACGAGATATTCAAATCGGATTGAACGATAAGAACTAACTGTTCTCCATTTTTTGTACTGTCTGAGGACTGCTCTGCTGACATATCTGCCTGAGAATTGTATGAAATTAATTGTGTTTGAAAAACCCATCCAAACAATAAAACAACCATTATTTGGATGGGAATCTGTTTTAATAACAAAGTGAATTGTGTTTAACGATTATGATAAAATAAAGCTGAATACAAACGATCCTTCTACGAAATGATAGGTAATGGATAACCACTTTCCATTTTCCATCCATCCGCCGGATTGATACGAACATATTCATTGTCTTTAAAAAAATAGATTTTCTGACTATTTCCATTCCACAATCCGGCGTCTATACCGGCTGTAAAGGAAGATGCGAGTGCAGGCCAATTTCCCTGGATCGGTTTTGGATATCCGGAATCCATGTTCCAGCTATTCGCCGGATCTACACGAATATACTCATCACCTTTGAAGAAATAGATCTTCTGATTTGTACCGCTCCAGATTGCACCATCTACTCCATCCGCAAAATCAGACGGGAAACCAGGCCAGTTACCGGTAATAGGCTTCGGATAACCCGGATCAACATTCCAGCTATTGTTGGGATCTACCCGGATATACTCGTCATCTTTGAAAAAGTAGATCTTCTGATTGGTATCACTCCAGAGCGCTGCATCTACGCCGCTGGCAAAATCAGACGGGAAGCCGGGCCAATTTCCGGTAATCTGTTTGGGATATCCTGAATCCATTTCCCAACTGTTATTTGGATCCACCCGTATGTATTGACTGCCTTTGAAGAAATACACTTTTTGATTGGTGTCACTCCAAAGAGCTGCATCAAGATCTTGCCCGAATGAGGATGGAAACCCCGGCCAGTTAGACGCAATACCTAAAGCCTGGTATGCTTGTTTGATATTTGGTCGGTTGCCAATCCGCTGCCTGGCAATAATTTTTGGGTAACCCGGATCTACTTGCCATGAATTATTAGGATCGGTTCTGATATATTCTTCGCCACGGAAGAAATAGATTTTGTTGTTGGTTCCGCTCCACAGAGCCGCATCCACATTACCGGCAAAATCGGACGGAAAACCGGGCCAGTTTCCGGTGATTGGCTTCGGATATCCCGGGTCTACATTCCAACTATTATTTGGGTCTACACGAATGTATTCATCATCTTTAAAAAAGTAGATTTTCTGGTTCGTCTGACTCCACAGGGCCGCGTCTACTCCGTTGGCAAAATCACTCGGGAACCCCGGCCAGTTACCTGAAATGGGTTTGGGGTATCCCGCGTCCATATTCCAGCCGTTATTGGGATCGATCCGAATATACTCGCTGCCTTTAAAGAAATACACCTTTTGGTTGGTCTCACTCCAAAGTGTAGCATCTAAATTGCTTGTGAAACTGCTGTCAATACCCGGCCAGTTTCCATCTATCGCTTTGGGGTATTCCATATCTACATTCCAATTTTTACTCGGGTCAACCCGTACATATTGACTTCCCCTGAAAAAGTAGATTCTGTCACTTTTTCCATTCCAGAGCGCAGCATCAAACCCCATGCCGAAAGTGGCATTAATTCCACGCCAGTTAGAAAGCTCGTCCACTTCCGGATTCCCGCTGAACCTCATTTGAGGAGATCCGGTAGTACGAAGAATATTTTGGGCGGTTGAGGGGGTGAGAATAGGTTTACCCCTGGCTTTGAGACGTCCCTGAATACTGGCAAGTGCGCCCGTTACAACAGGCGAGGCACTCGACGTACCATTAAAACCTGAGGTGTACCAGATATCCTCCGATTTAAGGAAGTAGATTCTTTGGTCAGGCTTGTTCCACAATGCTGCTGCAACACCTTTTGTAAATGTTGCCGGGAATTTTGGCCAGTTTCCTGAAATGGGTTTGGGATACCCGGCTTCCACTTGCCACCCCGCATTCGGATTCACACGGATGTACTGGCTTCCTTTAAAGAAGTAGATTCTTTGATTTGTATCACTCCAGATTGCCGCATCTACTCCATTTGCAAAATTACCGGGAAAACCGGGCCAATTTCCCGCTATCGGTTTGGGATACCCGGCTTCTACTTGCCAACTACTGCTTGGATTTATACGGATATACTGGTTTCCTTTAAAGAAATATATTTTCTGATTTGTGTCACTCCACAGAGCGGCATCTACTCCTTCAGCAAAATCGGATGGAAATCCCGGCCAATTACCTGTGATAGGTTTTGGATACCCGGAATCCATATTCCAACTGTTGTTAGGATCATACCTGTAGTACTGATCATCTTTGAAGATGTAGACTTTTTGGTTTGTGTCACTCCATAATGCTGCATTTGCTCCGTTCCCCACACCGCTTGGAAATCCTGCACCACTGCCGGTAAGTGATTTCGGATAATTATCTTCAACATTCCATCCGTTATTCGGATCAACACTGATGAACATGTCACCCTGGAGTCCACCATAACCGGTTGTGGTAACATTATGGCCCCAACCTTGAGCGTCAACTCTGCGTCCCCAATTGGAAAAGCCCAATATTGTCCGGTCGTTTCCGGAAGAAGGGGAGGCCCCGGCTCCAACAATTACTGCTCCGGATTGCGGGTTATTGGGATTGAACGGGTTTTTCCACGAAGCGGGAAACCCGCTTTGAGGTTGGTTATAAAATTCCGCATCAAAATCTTCGGAACCGTTTCCTGCGGCTTCAACAACAATAATTCCCTTTGAGGTAGCATATACGATAGCGGCAAAATCATCGGGCCACCACTCGATGGCTATATAATCACCCGCGGGGCCTGTCCGGTGCACTTCCAAAAGAAGAATATCACCCGCACTTAGTTCATCGGCGGCATCAATAATGGTCTGCGAAGTAGAGGTTCCCCAATAAGAAATCGCCCTTAAGTTTGCCCCGGGGGAGATCCCGGTAATGCCAAAGCTGTTTTCATCTCCGCCAATCACTCCCAATACAGCCGTTCCGTGATTTCGGGATCCCGGTCTGTTGTTGCCCGAAATTAATCCCCCGAAGTTTGCTTGATGATCTTCATGAGTCAGGTTAAATCCCCTCTCCATGTCAATCACTCTTACACCGTTACCTTTTCCACCTACCATGTTCCATGCAAATTTTGCATCCACTCCTCCCGGAGCAACATCAAGATACCCCTGTTGACCGGTAAAATCGGGTGTCTGCCAGTCAGCAGGATTGGCAGGTTCTTCAGCGGGAGGTTTGATGTAAGCGGCCGCGACTAAAGGGTCATTTAAAAGTTCGAGCCTGAGTCTTTCAGGATCTCTTTTGCTGGTGATTGAAAAGAATGACCCCGGATCAATTTCTGAGCGTTTCAGAGATGCGAGGACATTTTTGGACATATTTTCGATTCTTCTTTTCCGGGCAAAAATTGGAATAATATCAGAATCGGTTTGCTTGAATAACCTATTTATGGAAGAAACTTTTTGCTTCTTTGTTGAGGTGACTTCCTTTTTCTTTGATACTTTAATCCCAGCCTCTTGCTTAAACATCACAACAAGTTCTCCACTCTCCGGTTGGGAAGTATTTCCTTTGGATTGATCTGTTGGCATAACTTTTTGGTTTTTTTGATTGGTTCCCCTTTATCCCGAAATACTAACTAAACTGAGTAGTTTTTCAGTTCTTAATCTGAAAAAAGAAAAATAGTGGAGCGACTAAACCTTGATACTTACTTGATAAATCTCTCCTTTATTACTTAGCCAATAAATTTCTTGTCTTTGGCTAAACTCTCTTCTCTTTTTTATGTAACGTATATTTAAAAAGAAAAGCAATAAAAAATTTTAATATTTGGAAATTTAAAATAAATAAAGGAGTTGTTTGGTGGAGTGTAAATTTCCAATTAATAGTAGTTTATACTACATTATTTTTCGTTATCATTTTCGTCATCGTTTGAGAACAAACTTCGGATTCGTCCAAAAATAGATTTCTTTTCTTTCCCATCCTCAACGACAGCTTCGTCATCATCCCTGCCTTTAAAGAAATCACGAAGTCGATCACTGAAGCTATCAGGTCTGAAGTCCGGACAACTCAACCGGTAGGAGAGACTAGTTTGCTGGGTATGAAATCGGTTGGGTTGATTATACTCCGGGTAAGCCTGGAGGTTTTGCAGGAATCGGCCCACAATCGGCAGAGCGGTTTGTGAAGCATACCCCATATTTCCCCGAAACCGAACCCGATAGTTATACCCGCCAACCCATGATCCGAACACCATATCGGGGGTCATTGCTACAAACCATCCGTCGGTATAATCCTGGGTGGTTCCTGTTTTTCCGGCCAATGCATGCTGGATTCCATATCTCGACCGAAGCGGATAACCGGTTCCCTCATTCACTACTTTCTCAAGCATTTTCACCATTGTTGCAGCCGTTCGTGGTGAGAGTGAATCATCTTGGTTTTGAGTGGAAACCTCCGATCCATTTCCTTCTGTTGCTTTGGATTTATGCTCATAAATAATTTCACCCTGGGCATTTTTTATAGATCGGATCAAAACAGGAGTTGCAGGTTTTCCCTGGTTCAAAAAAGTACTATAGGAGGTAACCAATTCTTTCAAAGAAAATTCTGCCGTTCCAAGTGCAATGGAGGGTTCAGGGGGGATGTACGATTGAATTCCCATTTTATGAGCCGTCGTCTGAACTTCAGAAATTCCGGTTTCCATGAGGAGGTCAACAGCAATAGTGTTATAAGAGTGAGCTAAAGCTGCAGATATAGAATAACGGCCACCATATTCATCCGCATGATTGCGCGGAGTCCACTCTTCATACTCTTCATATGTTGTAAGAACATTTCGTCGATAATCACACGGTCGCATGCCTGACTCCAAAGCTGCTGCATACACAATCGGCTTGAAAGCGGAACCCACCTGTCGCTTCGATTTTACATGATCGTATTTAAAATGACGGTGATTAATCCCGCCAACCCATGCCAACACGTTGCCATTATGCGGATTCATCGCATAAAATCCTGAATTCAAGAATGACAAGTAGTGACGAAGTGAATCGTACGGTGCGACAGTCCGTTGTTCATATCCATCCCATGTAAATAGATTCATTTGGGTTGGAGCATACAAAATGCTATCAATTTCGGCATCTGTACGTCCGGCACTTTTTAATTGTTGATAATGATCGGATTGCCGCCATGCATATTGAATCGTCGAATCCTGTGTGTCCTCAAAAATTGGAACTTGTTCAATTTGTTGATTCAGTATAGACTGAAGTTCTTTCATCTGAGCAGTCACAGCTTTTTCAGCGGCTTTCTGAACCCGAGAGTCAACCGTTGTCTGGATGACCAATCCATCCGTATATAAATTATATTTTTTGCCGTCGGGAGCGGTTTTGGATTCAAGGATCTTTGAAACTTCCTGGCGAATATGTTCTCGAAAATAGGGTGCCGGACCATCACTGGATGTAATACGTGTGTAATTTATCTGCATGGGAAGAGCCTTGACAGAATCAGCCACTTCCGGAGAGAGGTCTCCGTAGGTTTGCATTTGTGAAAGAACTACATTTCGTCTCTCTTTCGCCCGTTCAGGATGGTTTCTGGGATTATACCAGGAGGTTCCTTTTAAAAGGCCGGTTAATGTGGCGGCTTCCTGCAGGTTCAGTTCGGCCGCATCTTTGCTGAAATAACGCTGTGCAGCCATTTCAACTCCGTAGATCTCTTCGCCAAAGGATACACTGTTCAGGTAAAGCGAAAGAATTTTTTCCTTTGAATAGATATCCTCCAGTCGCCGGGCAATGATCATCTCCCGGAATTTATCGCCCACAAGATGGAACCAACCGGTTTCCTCTCTTGGGTAGAGATTTTTTGCAAGCTGCTGCGTAATAGTACTCCCGCCGCCGGTATCTTGCCCCAGTAAAATTGTTTTAAAGAGAACACGCGCCAGTGCCCGTTCATCCACTCCGTCGTGTTTATAATAACGGGCATCCTCTACGGCGATCAGGGCTCGGGTCATGTACGGATTGATCTCCTCGAGCGATACCTCCGTTCGGTTTTGGAAATAGTAGTTTCCCAAAAGTTTTCCATCAGAAGAGTATACCTGCGATGCTTCGTAATTCTGGATGGATGATAATTCGTTTTTACCCGGTAACGGTCCAAAATAACCGAGGTAAATCATCAGTACGAAGATAAATGCCAGCACAAGTGGCAATGCACAAACCCCGATTAAAATGCGTTTTTTGGTTGTATTTAATTGAAATTTTTGTTGATCCATTTGATGGTTCAGATTAGAAAGACTTCGCAATTTATATTTGTACGCCGTCAGATGATTTCAGTTCCCTTCTTTACGAAATGATAAAATATAGCCTAACTTTATAGTTTTTACAGATCAATGAAACGTATCTGAGGATTAAAAACGTACATCATTCCCCGTAATGATGTATATTTGCAGCCGAATAAAAAATATTACCAACACGAAGATACCATTATGCAGAAAGCAATCATAAAAACGGAAAAAGGAGATATGGAAGTATCCTTTTTTTCTGAAGATGCTCCCAACACGGTTGAAAACTTTATCAGTCTTTCAGAGAAAGGATTTTACGACGGCCTCACATTTCACCGGGTGATCCCAAATTTTGTGATCCAGGGCGGATGTCCCAAGGGAGATGGCTCCGGCGGACCCGGCTACACGATCGATTGTGAATTAGATGGCGAGAATCAACATCACGAAAGAGGTGTTTTATCGATGGCTCATGCCGGACGAAACACCGGTGGCTCTCAATTCTTCATCTGTCATAATCGAAAAAACACCGCTCACCTCGACAGAAATCACACCGTTTTCGGAAAAGTAGTGGAAGGATTGGATGTAATTGATGAGATTGAACCGGGAGACCAAATAAAAAAGATTGACATTTTGGATTAAGAGTTCAAAAAGATCCGCGAAGTTTTCAAAAACTTCGCGGATCTCAAATGTGCTCACTATTTTTGATACAACTGCCAATCAATGAGATAAATAGTCCCGAAAAGAGCACTTAATGTAATCAAGCTGAGAATCGGCTCCCAAATCACAAAACCGCCGATGGTTCCCAACACCGCACCGAGATACTGAATAGTTTTTAGTTGTTCGTTGGTGGCATTTCGGATCATCTCTTCCAGCCGCTGCTCATCATATTTTTTTAGATTTTCCTCCACCAGGTTCTGGACGTTTAACTGGTTGATCAGTTTGTAAAGCAAAAGGGTAATCACCTCATCAATCTTATCGCTATTGTTGTGAATTTTTTCCGGAAATTCGTCCAGGTACTCTTCGATGTAACCGATATTTCGTTCTGCGGTTACGGGTAAGCGCTCTAACAGATTTTCAATAAATTCCGGCAATGTTTGGCCGCTGAGGAAGGAGTACGTCTTTAATGCCGCCTTTTCAAAAACTCGATCCTCGAGTGCATCTTCAATTTCATGAAGAATATGGTTTGAGATTTTCCTCCTGAATTCCGGATTCTGTACCATTGAATCCACATAATCCAACAACCAGTTTTTCAAATCTTGCCGAAAATCTTCCCGTTCAGTGATCTGTTCGATATGTTCGATCGCCTGCAAACGGTATCGGCTGATTGCTTTCGATTCCCGAATTTTTTGCTTGATCAGTTCCGGGTTAATAAGATCCTCCGAAACCGCGTGCGACAAACGATAAGCAATCCGGTCTTTATGAGCAGGAACAAGGCCTTGCCCAAGCAGAGGGCGTCTTTTTACCGGTTTGAACAGCATGGTGATGGCAATCCAGTTGGTCAGGTATCCAATCATACCACTTACAGATATGATGCGGATAATTCCCTCAAACTGAAGAGAAAGCCCAAAAATTTCAGCTCCAATACCCTGGAAATCCCAAATAAACGAAAAGAGAAACAACGCACACAGGATCCAGGGAATAGGTTTTAAAAATTGGAGAATGGGTAGTTTTGAAACCTCAGGTGCTGTTTCAATCTGAATATGTTTGGGTTTTGAGTCCGAATCGAATTCCAGGTATTTGGAGAGAATCTGGCCGAGTTTCTTGAAATGACTTTCCTTCTCCGGCGACTCGGTTGTTACAGATTGTTTTTCTTCTATTTCCATGAATGACTAATCTCCTGAAATGGATCGGGTTAAACAGTTTCCCTTTCACAAGGGATACACTAAGACGTTATGATGTCAACGACAGTTTCACGTTTTAGTGTAACACCATCCTTTAATCGATTCAATTCCATGAGCTTTTTATTGAGTGAATATGCACGATCTAATTGCTGTAACACATGTTTTCCCGGTGTAACGACACGTCCATTTAAATGGACCCATTTTTTTGAAATCCAATCATCAAATCCTCTTCCAAAACTTGAAGATTTTATCACACCTAACTTATTTAGTTCTATTCCCAGTTCGCTTATGGTTAGACATGGACGTATCGACTGTGGGTCTTCAGAACTTTCGGGAGATGCAGAATAAAAAGCTACATCCGGATTTAAATCGCTTGCCCACGTCTTTTCGATAGATTCCGGCATTGACAGGCTTTTGATTGTTTGTTCATAAATCCATCGATACAATTGACCTACATTTTTGGGAAGCTCACCAGTCACGGAATCGGGCTCTAACGACAAATCAATCGGATGGATGCTCTCATGAGGACTTTCAGAGTCTGCAATCTCTTGCAAATAAGTTGGCTTCAAATCGTTGACAGATCCTTTTTTTAAATACTGTTTTCTAATGTGTGTCCACGTATCACTGTAAAAAGCCTGCGCCGATGTTCTCGGATAACTAATCAGGGATTCCTCAGAAAAAGGTAAAATAGTTTGAAACAGTTGGTTGAGAAGTAGCTGTCCATCGTGCCCGGTCGCAGTCATTTTCTGAGCCAGTATATGCTCAAGGACATCATATGTAGAGAGTGGTTTTACAGTTTTAAAGTGATTGGAATTCTTCTCGCATCTCACACTTATCCATTCATCAAAATTGCACTGAACGGACCCGGTGCTTTGATAAAGGAAATTATTCTCATCCAAAAAAGAATGAAAAAGTTGATTCGCTCCAAAGACAGAAATTAATCCTGCAAGTTGCAGATCAGAAACGTTGGCATATTTCGACCATAAATTCTGAATGAGAAAACGATTCTTTAAACGATTTTCCAGTTGAGATTCATCCAATTCTGTGGTTTCGCTTAACATGGAATGGATGCTCGCCTGGCTGATACCTTGTAATTGTCCTCTTTTGATGTTGGATGATTCAATGAATCGGCTCAGCGACCAGGCGATAAAATCACCTGAAGCGTCTGAATCCACAGCCACTACAATGGTATTGGCAATTCTTGATTGTTCTTTCAGTTCTTTTCGAAGGTCGCGTTTGTTAGGATCCGCAATGGCTTTTAGTTGATGGCCTGATGCATCATATTTGGGTCTCCAGCAATATCCGTCTGTGGAAAGAACATATACCGATGGCGGGCATATTTTTTGGATGATGCCGGCCATGGTTGGGGATTCAACGATGAGTAATGTGTAGACGGACGCATCCATCAGTCGTTGTTCAACAGTTCAAGATAGTGGTTTTCGAGTCGTGTCATGGTCTCTTTTTCTTCAGGTGAAGTGTCTTCATACCCCGATAAATGGAGCAAACCATGCACAAATATACGATAAAATTCTTGTTCAGGATCAGATTCTAACTCAGAACTCTGTTCAGCAATACGGGGGGCACAACAGTAAAGAGTTCCTTCAATCCCTTTTTGGGGATTTTCTGATGATGCATCCTCATTATAATTAAAGGAGATGATATCGGTTACGTAATCTCTCTCAAGGTATTTTTTGTTGATTTCAACTATTCCCTCTTCATCCACATAAACCAATTCAACTAAATTAAACTCAATATTCTCACCCGTTTGGACGAGTTGAAGGAGTTTTTCGAGTGCCCCTTGGTTTATAGGGAGATCAAATTCGGACGGGTTATTTACGGAAAGAACAGTGTCATCAGGTAGATCCGGAAAATCAGGAAATGTTGTCATCGTCGAAAGAGAAGTCGTCGATATCAAGTGTATCGGTCAGCGAGAGTGCCACGCCGCACATCATCATATCTTCAGGAAGTTGTGTAAAATCACCCGTTAATACAGAGTCATCCACATTGGAATACAGACTGCAACCGGCGCCCTGTTCAATAATCAAGCCCGAGGTAATTCCATTTTGTTTTCCGAAAAAGGTAACCTGCTTCAGCATTTCACTTGCAATGAATGCCGTGCAGTTGTGAAGCTGGAGGAATGTATTGCCGGAATAAACAGATACCATGTTCATCCGCTTTTCATGGACTTCAAGTCCCAGGTGGATTTCAAGTGCTAATTTTCGTCCGTCTTCCTGGTTCTCCATTTCAATCCGGTATACATCATTCCCGAGTTTTTTTGGTGTAGCTTCAAGGACTTTGCCAATGGATAAAATGTTGTCTTCCGTAAATTCGTGTATCATAAAGTACTCAATTGAAACATTTATTGACCGGTAATATACGATCTGAAAGAATCATATTAAATAATATCAACTGCTAAGGCCAAACTGGCTGATTTGCTGCCGGCTTTCCTCAATCGAATCTGGCAGAGCCAACCGTCCGTTGGTAATTGAATTCACTTCCATTCGAAGGAGATCAGCAGTATCCAAATCATCGGTTTCATAAAAGATATTTTGCAGGATTGTTAATCGTTGAACCGACCAGCTAATGTCCCGCACAACGGATTGTCTTCTGCTGGCAAGTTGTTCCTGCCGGCTTCTCAACGCTTGAGCTTCTTCCGTTTGAGCCCTTGAACGAGCCATCTGAATCTCCTGATCGAGATTCTGTAACTGACTCTCAATCTCATTCAGATTCTCCATATCGTACCGGAGTTCTCGTTTAAGCTGTTCACCCACAAAGGATGCAAGATTTTTTGCGCGATTCACTTCACCCGCCTGTAAATACTTGTAAGCGTAGAGTGTTGAGACAGTCCAATCGTGCTCAATTTCGCGGAATGGAATTTTGTCCTCACCATACGCCAGCCATTTTGCAGCACTCGCCGAATCACCACGCGCCATGTAAGCATCCGCTAACTGCGAGAAACTGTAGCGGTAATTGCCGAGCATTCGGCGAATGTTTTCATCGAAATAGACATCGGGCGAATCCCAGTTTTCGAATCGGAAGTTTTCTAAACGTTGAGCATGAACATCGGGATCAACATATCCAAATGGACCACTCTCACGTTTTTTCGGTACTACGCGAAAAGCTTTTCCTTCAAACTGAAAATAATTATCCAGCCCAAGCTGCCCCGAATTGGAGACGGTATTTGCAAAGTAAATGGGTCTCAACCATCGGTTTTCACGAAGCATGTGGAGAATCATTTTATCTTGTGTCTGCAGGTAAAAACGCTCATTCCCGGCTCGATCTCTACCGGCTGAGCGACCTTCCAGGTACCAGCTCACCTGATCATCAAGCTCTTCAACCGGCATCGAATAGGGTTCAGCCATTCGTAACTGATTGTAGAGCATTGGGGTTAATTGGACATCTTCAGGTAATCCTCCTTGTTGATAGAATTGGTTGGTGGAATCTTCAAGTTGGGAGGGATCAGCCTCGAAAACCGAATTCAGCAGATCTTTATCCACCGGAATAGTGATCTGTTCGGGTTCATGAAGTTCAAGTTGAGAAGTCATCTGATCGATCTCTTCGTCCGTCAACGTAATCGGGAGGGGAAGAGATTCGTGCGTTTTTCTGTCCCGCAGCTGTTTGATATACCAATCTGTATTCAACAAACTCAGGTTTACAACTCGCACATCAGTTCGTACACCCTCCACTTCCTGGATATACCAAAGCGGGAAGGTGTCATTATCTCCATTCGTGAAAACAATGGCGTTCTCTTCAAGAGAATTCAGAAGGTTATACGCATAATCCCTGGCAACATATCGTTCGCTTCGGTCGTGGCTGTGCCAGTTTTCGGTTAACATCCAACCGGGAACGGCTAAAAACATCACCCCAAGTGAGGCAAACACCACAGGCTTACTTTTACCAATGGTGTCTTTGATGATCTCTACAATGCCGGTTGCACCCAGCCCGATCCATATAGAGAAGGCAAAAAACGATCCAACGTAGGCATAGTCCCGCTCGCGCGGCTCATACGGCGTTTGGTTGAGGTAGAAAATAATGGCGAGACCTGTCAGCAGAAACAGGGCTAAGATGGCCAATCCTCGTTTCCAATCATTTTTGAAATGGTATAAAAATCCGAACAAACCAATCAATAAAGGCAGATAAAAATATCCTGTATTTGCCGGATTATTGGAGTGCCGGGTTTCTGAAAATCCGGCGTACCAACCCGTATCCTGCACATCCGCTTCGCGCCCGATAAAATTCCAATTGAAATACCGGATGTACATATGATTGATCTGGTAATTCAGGAAGTAGGAGAGGTCAGAATCAAATTGAGAATAGTACTGCATGTGTTGCGGCTGCGCAGAGTGTCGTCTTGGAAACAAAACTTCCTCTTCGCGATCGATGGCACCGATGGAATTGTCGTATGTGTTGCCCTTCAGTAATGGAGATTGCCCATACTGATCGCGGCTCAGGTAACTCACAAAATCCTGAACAGTAGAGGGATCATTCTCATCGATAGGGGGTTCGGCCTGGGATCGGATAATCACAAGAGCATAGCTTGAGTACCCGATAATAATCATGGCATAAGCCAGCATCACCATATTGGCAATTCTGTATCCGTTTTTGTGCGTGTAATAAATTCCGTAAGAAATTGCCGCTATAAAAAGTATCACAAATGTAATCGGACCAATCAGGCCATATGTAAAAGATCCGATTTGTCCGGCAATATCAGGCAGCCAGATAACCGTAAACGGGTATACAGAGAAGAAACCGATCACGGCAATTCCCGCCATCATCAAAAAAGAAGAGACGGATAGCTCAACTTTTTTATAGTAAAAAATCATTGCTACAAAAAAGAGTGCCAATAAATTGAGAAGGTGCACGCCAATCCCAATTCCAAAGAGATAGGCAATCAAAACCAGCCATCTCTCTGAGTAAGGTTTATCATGACCGGCCGACCATTTCAAAGAGAGCCAAACTACAAGTGCGGTCAGACACATTGACGATGCGTACATCTCTGCTTCAACAGCGTTGAACCATTGTGTATGGGTGACGGTAAACGTGAGTGCTCCGAAGAGTCCGCCGGCGTATAAACCTACCTGATCCATAAAATCCATTTCATCGGCCGGTCCGCGCCACTCTTCAATCAGCCGAACAATAATCAGGTATAACAGCATGATGGTAAATGCCGACGCCGTAACACTGATCATATTAATGGATAATGCCACGTAATCAGTGGGCATAAACATCGATACGAGCCGGCCCACAAGTGCAAAGAATGGTGACCCCGGTGGATGGGCAATCTGCAGTGTATGCGCAATGGCAATATATTCAGCCGGATCCCAAAAAGAGGTGGTGGGTGCCACCGTCAACGAATAGATTACAAATGCATATAAAAAGCTGATAGCAGCAAAGAAAATATTTCGCTTTCGATGATTAGCGAAAGTTGACGATAAATCCATAGAATCGATTTAAAGTTACCTTAAATTTTTTAACCTGCACGGTTAGAGTACTTCCTAACGAGAGAGCCCATTCGATATTTGTAAATATCTTGCTATACTCTTCAAAAAATCGTTGAGTTGGCAAAGATACCGAATCGGGCTTTGAAAGCACAATTGAAAATAAAGGTGAGATGGATAGAAGTGCTGAGGCCGCGAATAAGAGACGAATTGTTTGCCAATGATCTGAAAAATGGTTATCAACCCAATCGTGTTCGAGAACATTAACAACTACAATGGAACAAACAACCAATTCTTCTCGCCCAAAAGAACGCTTTAGTACTAAATGGGGACTCATTCTAAGCGTTTTGGGGATTGCAGTCGGTACAGGCAATATCTGGCGCTTTCCCCGAATTGCAGCCCAAAATGGGGGTGATACCGGTGCCGGAGCTTTTCTGATTGCATGGGTCACATTTCTGTTTATCTGGTCCATTCCGCTCATTATTGCTGAATATGGAATAGGGCGCAATGGTCGGAAAGGTGTGATTGGATCCTACATCAAAATGGTTGGAAAAAATTCGGCCTGGATGGGGAGTTTTATCGGGTTTGTGGCTACAGCTATTATGTTTTATTACAGTGTGGTGGCTGGGTGGTGTGCGTATTATTTAATTGAATCGATATTTTCGGCATTGCCTGCCAGTTTGGATCACGCGGAGATGGTGTGGGCTGGATTTCAGAGTTCAACCTTGCCATCCATTTTCCATGCCATGATGATTTGCCTGGGTGGTTTAGTGATTTTGAAAGGGGTGAAAAGTATCGAGCGTATCAATATGATTCTTATTCCCTCACTTCTTTTAGTGTTGATTATTTCATTAATCAAGGCACTTACACTTTCAGGAAGCGGAGCGGGAATAGCATATTTGTTTACACCGGATTGGTCTACGCTTAAACAACCCGGTTTATGGCTTGAAGCTCTCACCCAAAATGCATGGGATACCGGCGCCGCCTGGGGATTGATACTCACCTACGGCGCTTATATGCGATCCAAAGACGATGTTACAATCAGCGCGTTTCAGACAGGAATTGGGAATAACCTGGTTTCTTTGATGGCAGCCGTGATTATTTTCTCAACCGTATTCGGCACATTGGGTTCCTCAATGACCGATGGAGAAATTCTGGAAGTGATGCGTACCTCCGGACCCGCCTCAACAGGGTTGACATTTATGTGGATGCCGCAGCTTTTTAATGAAATGGCCGGCGGACGTATTTTTGCGATCCTCTTTTTCCTGGGGCTAACATTTGCTGCATTTAGTTCGCTCATTTCTATGATTGAACTGGCCACAAAAGTTTTTGTTGATATGGGAGTTACCCGACGAAAAGCTACTATCGGAGTTTGTGTTGTTGGATTTTTGTTTGGTCTGCCATCAGCTATTTCTGTGGACATTCTTGCCAACCAGGATTTTGTATGGGGCGTAGGTCTGATGGTTTCCGGCGGTTTCATCTCCTTCGCTGTAATTCGATTTGGCGCGGATAAATTCAGAAATACATTGGTAAATACAGGCAAAAATCGCGTAAATCTGGGATATTGGTGGTCACTGAT
>CAYRDO010000087.1:0-13942 GCA_964422985.1 uncultured Rhodohalobacter sp.
CGGCATCCATGGTTACGACATATTTTCCCGCGGCTTCTTCAAAACCGGCCTGAAGCGCATCACTCTTTCCGTTATTTCTTCTGAACCGAATTCCTTTAATACAGGTTGATTTTTGATTCAACTCCGAAATCACATCCCATGAAGAATCTGTGGAACCATCATCCACAAAAATGATTTCAAATGAATAGTTATCAATCGCCGCGGCAATTTTCTCAGCCAGCTCAGTTAGTGATTGCTCCTCGTTGTAGAGAGGAATCACCACACTGATGTCTACTGAATTAGAATTTTTCGCGTTTTTATTCATACATTAAAAGCCGATAGATGCTTGCAGGTGATAGTCGATAACTGCTTTTTATTCCTGAACCTGAAAATAATAGATTTCGATGCCATGAAGAAACTGTATTATTCAATTGGAGAGGTTAGTGAAATTACATCCGTGGAACCCCATGTATTGAGATATTGGGAAACCATTTTTAAGGATCTCTCTCCCCGAAAGAATAAAGCCGGCAACCGAACCTATCGCGAGCAGGACATTACCCTGATCTTAAAGCTCAAAGACCTCGTCCAAAACAAAAAATACAGCACAGCCGGAGCTCAAAAAATTCTGGAACAGGAAAACTCAGATGGGACTCTTCCCGAGAAATACAACGAACTCCCTGCGGAAGCGAAGAAAGATCTGAATGAAGTGAGAGTGTTTTTGGAAAAGTTGAAGGAGAAGTTGTAAAAATTATCCTGTCCCTTAACCAGCCAATCTATTCGTGCATCGGCTGGCGATTGTCTTTTTCGCCTGCCGAATCCAAATGCTATAAATCGAACCAATTCGGCAGCCGAGGGAAACTCTGCATACGATGGAGTCATTCCTTCGCAAATCTCGCCATCAGCATAAAAAGCAACTCAGCGCAGATCAGAATGGATACGCTTACCAAATGCAGAACCTGGAAAGCAGCCGGCATTCCAAATCTTTCCATCCCCACTCCCAAAAATATTTGAAAGAGAATCAGTGCGGCTATGATCCAACCGGTTGTTTGTAATCGGTTCGGTACCTGTTTCTTTCGATTGTAATACAAAAGCCCCGCCGCGAGGATCACCACCAGCCATGAAAAACTTCGGTGCACGGCGTAGACCAAACCGGTGGAATCGATCCAGGATTCCCGTGGCAATTCCAACACATTCTTGGCAAAATCAATAGTTTCTCGCACTTGCGTACCAAGGACCATCTGAACCATCGTGAGAAAGAATATTCCGCCTCCCAACCAAAGCAGATTTCTCTTCACGTTTTGGGGGATTTCAATCTGCAGACGATCATTCATCGCTCGAAATGAAGCGTACAAAAGCGTTGCCAAAATCAACATTGCAACAACCATGTGTATTGTAATCATCCCGGCATGAAGTCCTGATTTTACAACTTGTCCGCCTAACCATCCTTGAAAAAGGACAAGCACAAATGCGATACCCGAAGCCGCAGTCACCATTGGATCTTTTTTCCTGTATTTGAAAGAGATGATGAACGTGGCTGTAATCAACAAACCGATTACAACGCCAATCAATCGATTCACATATTCCGTCCAGGTGTGAACCGGGTTAAAGAGCGAAGCATCATACCCTGCCGGAAGTTCAGCCGCAGAAGTTGGCGGGATCCACATTCCAAAACATTTCGGCCAATCGGGGCATCCCAAACCGGCCCCGGAAGCGCGTACCAATCCCCCAACGAGGATCAATAAAATGGTGGCGAGAACCGTTGTAATAGCCGTTTTTTGATAGAGATTAAGTTTCAAGATACAAGATTCAAGGTGCATGGTTCAGGATGCAGGATGCGTTAAAAAACTGCATTTTATGCGGTAAACAAGGTAAGAAATTTCAGAGTTCGATATGTTGATTTTCAACACCCTTTATAAACTTATAGAGCATTCTGCCAAGCACATTCAATCTTTTTGCGAGATTCTCAAAGAGGTCTTCATTTTGAAGAGAACCAGGTTCGGAAAGTGTTTCTAAATGATCTCTTGTTTCATCTACAGAAGAGTGAGCATAAATTAAAAAACGGAGATAGTCTTTTTTAAATTTCCGTCTGCCATACCTTCTACAATATTAGAACGAATCGACTTCGAAGATCTTCGGATTTGACTACCCGTTTCATAAAGTTCAAATCTTGGTAAGTCCAAAGACATTTTATGAATTTCAATCGAAAGTTCACGAGCTAACTGCCATACCTGAAGTTTTTTATAACTCATAAGAGACCGTTTTATACGTATGAACCCAAAGAATCAAAACCCTTACAAAAAACCTTGCAACCTGCACCATGTATCCTGCATCCTGTACCTTGAACCCTGAAACTTGACTAACATCTCAATCCCAAAATGGTTATTTTCAAAGCCGATTTAAATACCATTTGATGAATAATAGTTTAACAAAAAATATTACCCTTAAAGAGTTCCTGGCAACAGCGAGTGATTATTACGAACTCACGAAACCGGGAATCACGTTTACCGTCGTTTCAAGTATGCTCATTGGTTTTCTGATGGGATCTGCTGGCATCGTGAATTGGGTTACTATGATCCACGCAATTTTTGGGACATACCTTATTGCTGCCGGGACAGCTGCTCACAATATGTTTTTGGAACGTGACCTTGATGGCATCATGCGACGAACGAGTCAGCGCCCTCTCCCCGCTTATCGAATAACGCCAAAACAGAGTGCAATTTTTTCAATGAGCCTGATTTTCGCTGGCTTGGTGTACCTGCTTTTTATGGTCAATATTACTGCCGGATTGGTTTCCCTTGCAACCACAATTATCTATCTCTACGTTTATACGCCTTTGAAACGAATTTCTGCACTGAATGTATTTGTGGGGGCAATTCCCGGAGCACTTCCTGTTGTAGGCGGATGGGCGGCAGCTACCGGAACCATTTTTGAGCACGGAATGTGGATTTTATTCGGCGTGATCTATTGCTGGCAAATTCCCCATGTGATAGCGATCGCATGGGTATGTAGAGATGATTATGAACACGCCGGGTTTAAAATGCTACCCAAAAATGATCCCTACGGATGGAAAGCTTCGCTTTGGGTTATCGTTCCTCTCCTGATTTTATTCCCAACCGTGTACAAGCTTTATGTGATGGATTTGGTGAACTGGCTCTATTTAGGCGGATCACTTCTTGCTACACTCGGCTATCTCTGGTACGGAGTGCGGTTTACAATTTCCCGTGATACAGACACTGCCAAAGCATTGATGTTCTCATCTTTCGCTTACCTCCCACTCATCTGGATTTTTATCTTTTTGGATTGGATGATTCTTTAGATCAACGCCCTAAAATTTTTTTTCTTTCTCCTCCGAACGAAACTGTTGTCCTTTGAAAACCTTCATCAGGTAGTAAAGAAAAGGCAAGATAATACAAGACCCCACAAGCAAAGCCCAAAATAGCTGCCAGAGAGTAGCATCCGGGGCTGCCGAATTGTGGAAAGTTAGATCTGTCTGACCAACTTGACGAATGACTACCGGCATCTGAACCCAAAACCAGGCTAACATTACAGCGATTACCTGTCCCGCAGCCAAAGTTCGTGACAAAATGGTTTTTTCATTATTTAGGCTCCACCATAGAACCGGAATTGATGCTGTAGCCAGAATAACCATCGAAATAGCAAACCAAGAGTTGATGAACATCGTGAAAAGCGGAAGACCGTTGAATTGAGCTGAGGTAAAAACAAGGATTCCCGAAGCAATGGCGATGGCGTTCAAACTCCAGGCTGCAGATGTAAACGCCTTGAATTCTTTAACATCTTCTACCTCACCAATCATGTAAACATCTGCAAGAAATGTAAAGAGGACGGTTGTAAAGATTCCCACAGAAATTGAGAAAAGGTTTAACCATGGGGCAATGAAGCCATCAAAAAAAGTAGTAGCATCAGGATTGATCCTTCCTAAGGTCGCTGCTCCCGCAACAATCCCTAAAAAAAGTGGAGTGAGAAGACTCGAAGTTTTAAATACCCAGTTATAAACTTCATTACTTCGCCCTTGGATGGCATCATAATGCATAAAAGCAAAGGCAGTTCCACGAAATACAATTCCTATCAACATGATGAGCAGCGGGATGTGCAGGTAGAGAGACAGCGTGGAATAGATTTTTGGGAACCCCATAAAAAGGATAACCACTACTAATATGAGCCAAACATGGTTCGCCTCCCAAACCGGCCCGATGGCATGAGCCACATTTTGACGATTTTGAGTGCCTGATATCATTTCAAGTACTCCTGCTCCAAAATCGGCTCCTCCAAAAAGAACATAGAAGACGAGTGAAAGCCCCAGAAAGAATATAATGACTTCTATCAGCATGATTCAGGATTAAGAATTTATTTAGCAGTTTCGTATCTGTCAGCCAGGGTTATGATCTGTCTGTACATCAGCCATGTGACGATAAATGCAAGTAACAGATACACGGCTGTAAAAATAAAGAAGGGATATTGAAGACCCGGCATGGATGACACAGCGTCTTCCGTTTTCATAATTCCATAAATAATCCAGGGTTGTCGACCCACCTCGGTAACGGTCCATCCTGCTTCAACGGCAATAAACCCAAGCGGTGTGCATATTGCAACCAACCACAGGAACCATCTGGGAAGCAACTGATGATTACGCCGCCACAAAAGAAATAGATAGATTATACCTACAATCATCATAAGAATTCCGCATGCCACCATAATCTGAAATGCAATATGTGTGATGAGTACCGGCGGCCACTCCTCTTCCGGGAATTGATCGAGGCCGATAACTTCGGCATCGAAACTTCCGTGAGCTAAAAAGCTCAGCATATTGGGGATTCTCAAGGCGTAATGCACCTCTTTTGTCTTCTCATCCGGAATTCCGCCAATAATCAGATCTGCAGGTTGACTCGTTTCAAAATGTCCTTCCATAGCGGCAAGTTTGGCCGGTTGACGCTCGGCAACATCCTTGGCTGAATAATCACCGCTGATGGGCTGTAGAATGGCGGCAACGGCTCCAATAGCCAATGCAATTCTTAACGCTTTTCGGTGAAATCGATTTCTACTTCCTCTTAAAAGCAGAATGGCATGCAAACCTGCGACAGCGAAACAGGTAGCTACAAAGGCTGCAATGGTCATATGAATCGCCTGCGAGAGCCATGCATCATTAAACATGGCAGCGACCGGATCGATGTTTATCGCCTGACCATTCACCCAGTCAAATCCCGCGGGACTGTTCATCCATGCATTTGCTGCTACTACAAAAATCCCCGAGGCCAATCCGGAAATTCCTACTATCAAACCGGTGAACCAGTGAGTCCACGGTTTTAGTTTATCCCAGCCATAGAGAAATAAACCTAATGCAATCGCTTCAACAAAAAATGCGGTTCCCTCCCAGGAAAATGGCATTCCGAAAATGGGACCGGCATGTTCCATAAAGGTTGGCCAGAGAAGTCCCAGTTCAAATGAAAGAACTGTCCCCGATACAGCTCCCGTTGCAAAAAAGATAGCAACTCCTTTCGACCATGCTTTAGCCAAATCAAGATAGACCTGCTCGCCTGTTTTAATCCATTTGTATTCGGCAATAGCCATTAAAAAAGGCATGGCCATACCAATGCATGCAAAAATGATGTGAAAACCCAACGAGATGGCCATCTGCAAACGCGCAGCAAGAAGATCTTCCATACAATCAGGAAAGTTACGTGTTATTTAAACTATAATTAGGCTTAAGTGAACGAGATATGAATATCGCCTATCTCTTAATTTGCCACCGTATTTTTAGTGAGATAAATGCTCTCAAAAAATAATTTAAAAAATTGCAGGATATTTTGAAGGATTCGCTTCATGCATAATCTCATACACTCCCTCAATGATATCCTCGGCATTTGGTTTTGAAAAATAATCACCGTCTGAAGCAAATGCAGGCCTGTGTGCTTTTGCTGACATGCATTTTGCAGGACTATCCAGGTAATGATATCCACCCTGTTCTTCAATCACTTTCTGCATCATATAAGCGGTGGCTCCACCAGGTACATCCTCATCTATAAACAGAATTCTGTTGGTCTTTTTGAGTGATTCCAGAATCATTTGATTTCGATCAAATGGAAGAAGCGTTCGAACATCAATCAACTCGGCCGAAATACCTAATTCCCGAAGGTTTGGCAGAACGCTTTCTACAATATTGAATGTGGAACCGTACGAAACCAGCGTAATATCGGATCCCTTATGAACGACCTCAGGGATACCCAACGGAACTGTAAATTCACCTAAATTGGTTGGCACCTTTTCCTTCAGGCGATAAGCATTCAGCGGCTCGATAACCAGTGCAGGATCATCTCCCTGCATCAATGTATTGTAAAAACCGGCGGCTTCTGTAAGGTTTCGCGGCACACAAACGTGGATTCCACGAATTCCGTGAATAATCATTCCCATGGGTGATCCG
The DNA here is from genome assembly GCA_964422985.1 of uncultured Rhodohalobacter sp. GTDB lineage: Bacteria > Bacteroidota > Rhodothermia > Balneolales > Balneolaceae > Rhodohalobacter. The sequence goes on from CAYRDO010000087.1 coordinate 6,416, forward strand.
GCGTGCCAAATTCCTTCAAGACGATGTCCCCGCGTTCGAATAATCAACGGATATGCCTGCCCGCCTTTGGTTCGATATCGAAGCGTGGCCACATCATCAACCATTCCTTGAAAACAATACACCAAATAATCCAGGTACTGAATTTCAGCGATTGGGCGTAACCCTCTGAGTGATAAGCCGATACCCTGTCCTAAAATTGTCGCTTCACGAATGCCTGTATCACTGACTCGAATCTCCCCATACTTCTCCTGCATTCCTTCCAAACCAAGGTTCACATCGCCGAGCTTTCCGGTATCTTCACCAAATGCCATTGCATTCGGATACTTCTGAAAAATAGCATCAAAATTATCCCGAAGAACAATTCGTCCGTCAACTTTTTTCGGATTGGAATTGTAAGTCGGCTTGACTTCTTCAATCTTCATCGGGGAATACTTCGTCTCACTATAAAGGTGAGAATGATATCGTTCTTTATTTAGCTCCTTTTGATCATTCAGCCATTTTTGAAGCTCACTTTTAACTCCAGATTCCTTGCCACGTAGTACAATTAAAGTTCTCCTTGCAATGGATAATACATCACGTCGAAGAGGCTTTTTCTTCCTGTTTAGTATGTACTTGTAGTAACTTATTTTTTCTAAATCGGGATACTTCCTTATTGCATGATCGATTAGATTTAAAATCTCCTTTTTTTCCTCAATAATGGGATTTTGAAACGCCTCCCAAGCTTTTTTCTGCTCTTTCTGAACTTCATCCCTGGCCTCTTTATCAAGTTCCTCAAGTTCTTCTTCCGTGGCAATCTCTTCTTTGATGATCCACTCCTTGAACTTGGTTACACAGCAATGCTCTTCTTCCCACTCAAGTCGTTCATCGCTCTTGTATCGCTCATGCGATCCCGATGTTGAGTGTCCTTGCGGCTGGGTAACTTCTTCAACATGAATCAGTACCGGAACATGTTCTTCCCGTGCAACCTCGGCCGCCTCGTTATAAACTGTTAGCAGTTCTTCATATTCCCACGCTTTCACAGTAAAAATTTCAAAACCGGGTTCTTTCTGGGTTCGTTTGAACCCACGTAGCGCTTTTGAGATGCTTTCTTTTGTGGTCTGATATTTCTTGGCAACGGATATTCCATAACCATCATCCCAAACGGACATCACCATCGGCACCTGCAAAACGCCGGCAGCATTCATGGTTTCCCAAAAAATTCCTTCTGATGTACTGGCATCCCCGATAGTTCCCCAGGCAATCTCATTTCCATTCACTGAAAATTGATTCCAATCCAACAATTCATCACTATGCCGATACACTTTTGAAGCCTGGGCCAGACCGAGAGTTCTTGCCATTTGAGCAGCCGTTGGTGAAAGGTCCGCCGAAGTATTCTTCATATCGGTTTGAGACTTCCAGGTCCCGTCATCCTTAATTAAGCGCGTGGCAAAATGCGCATTCATCTGTCGCCCGGCAGAATGCGGATCGGCCTCAGTGTCTGGATGGGCATAGAGTTGAGCAAAAAATTCGCGGATGGTCAGATCACCAATGGCCATCATAAACGTTTGATCCCGGTAATAACCGGATCGAAAATCACCCTTTTTAAAAAATTTGGCCATTACAATTTGAGGAAGCTCTTTTCCATCTCCAAAAATGCCGAATTTGGCCTTACCGGTAAGCACTTCTTTGCGGCCCAAAAGCGACATCTCACGACTGGTCCGGGCTAACTTATAATCTTTAAGTATTTCCTGAACCTGCTGTGCGGAATGTTTTATTTCAGTCGCTTCCTTATTTGCCATTTTTCAAATTTTTAGTGCAATAAATGCATTGCCAGATATGGTTTTCGATAAGCTAAAGTATAATAAGAGGTTGGGGAGTAAAACCAAAATCATCGCCCAATTAATTTCCGATCATCATCACTCAGACTTAGTTTATAAATAGTTATTTATATTAAACTTATAGATTTAAAAGTTTATTCACTAAAACCGCCCTTTGTCATATTTATAGGGTCAAGGGCCTTTTTAAGTTCCTCGTCGGAAAGGTCAGTCATTTCCCGAGCCACATCCAAGACAGCCCGGTCTTCAGCAAAAGCCTTTTTGGCAATTTTAGCTGCCTTATCATACCCAATCAATGGATTTAAAGCCGTTACCAACACCGGATTTTTACCGACCATCTTTTTGATTTTCTCTTCATTGGCTTGAACCCCCTGTACCGATCGCTCCGCAAAATTCTTCGCTGAATTTGCAAGAATATCAATTGATTGAAGAAGATTATGCGCAACAACCGGCAGCATCACATTCAACTCAAAATTACCCGCCTGGCCTCCAACCGTAATAGCTGCATCGTTACCAATGACTTGTGCACAAACCATCGTCAGTGATTCTTCAATCACCGGATTTACTTTGCCGGGCATAATAGAGGAGCCGGGCTGTAGTGCTTTTAACTTTAATTCTCCAATTCCGCTATTGGGCCCCGAATTCATCCATCGAAAGTCGTTTCCGATTTTCATCAATCCAACGGCCAGTGTTTTTAACTGTCCGGAAAGTTCAACAGGTGCATCTACAGTGGCCTGGGCTTCAAAGTGATTTTCAGCCTCAACAAAATCCAATCCAGTGTCTTCTGAAATGGCGGCAGCAAATCGTTTACCGAACTCTGAGTGTGTATTAATTCCTGTCCCTACAGCCGTACCTCCCTGCGGAAGTTCCTGAATTCGTTCCAGTGACGATTCAACCCGTTCAATTCCAAGCTCAATCTGGCGTGCATAACCGCTAAATTCTTGTTGAATGGTTACAGGCATAGCATCCATCAAATGGGTACGACCTGTTTTTACGACCTCTTTTAACTCCTCTCCTTTTTCGATAAGTGATTTATGAAGAAGCTCGAGCGCGGGAATCAGTTTATTTTTGATTCCAAGAGCCGCCGACACCCGAATTGTGGTTGGAATCACATCATTTGAACTTTGCCCGAAATTTACGTGATCATTCGGGTGAATTGTTACATCCGTACCGGACTTCAATTCATTCGCCCGTTTCGCAATAATCTCATTCGCATTCATATTGGTGGATGTACCTGAGCCTGTTTGAAAAATCTCAACTACAAAGTCAGAATCAAACTTATTCTCAACAACTTCCTGCGCCGCTTTTTGAATCGCTTCGGAAACGTTTTCGTCGATCAGTTCCAGATCGGCATTTACTATAGCAGCCGCTTTTTTAACGCGACCTAAAGCAGAAATAAAATCACTGCTAAACCGAATATTACTAATCGGGAAGTTTTCGTAAGCACGTTGTGTTTGAGCCCCATAATAAGCGTCTTTGGGCACTTTAACCTCGCCCATAGAGTCCTTTTCAATGCGATAGTCAGCCATAATTTTTAATTGATTGTATTCTTTAATCTTCTCTTTAAAGGTAGGTTTTTTATGCTAAAATTTGAAGGAGAGGAGAGGGTTTATTGTCGTTACTCGAAAGAATTTATCAGCATCGGAGCTTATATTACCTGTACTGATTTCTAGAACTTCTTACTATACATGCGATATCGCTTATCCAGCTCACCGCCAATTCGCTCGGCAACGCGAACCATTTGAGTGTTGTTTTCCAAAATCCAGCCAACTTCTGAAGAGTATACATCTTTCTTGAGACCATTCTGAATCGCTTCACGATGCATGAGAACATCAATTCCTTTGCCTTGATATTCGGGAAGAACTCCCATTAAAGCCGTTCGAATCTTATCAATCTTTCTTTTATTCCAGAGAAGTTTAAAAATTCCAAAAGGAAACAGGCGACCATTCATCTTTCGAAAGACCTGGTTATAGTCCGGTAAAGCGATTGAAAATCCAACCGGTTTTCCATTGATCTCGGCGATGTGAGCAAAATCGTCATCAACAATGGTTTTTAGATCTGAAGCCAATGCATCAAATTCTTCTTTGGTGAGCGGAATAAATCCCCAGTTATTTTTCCATGCTTCATTAAAAATTTCGCGGATGATGTGAACTTCATCTTTAATTTTCCGCATGTTGATCTTGCGAATCTTCAAATCAGGAAGCCTTTTTCTCACAATTTCAACAGCACGTTCAGCCCGATCGCGATCGACACTATCTTGGGTAACCAAGTAGGTTAAAAGATCCATCTCTTTCTGATAACCGGCATTTTTGATGAGTTTGTCGTAATACGGTTTATGATACGGCATCAAAATAGATGGATACTTCTCAAAGCCATCAACCAAAATCCCGATTTCATCCATCATCCCCGGATTGGAGGGACCTAAAACATCTTCCATGCCCTTATCTCTCAACCAATCTTCAGCAACTTTAAAGAGGAGATTCGCTGTATTTTGGTTATCAATCGATTCAAAAAAACCAAAAAAACCGGTCTTCGTGTCGTGAAAATCATTGTAACGATGATCAATAATTGCAGCAATCCGGCCGGCAATTTCTCCATTTAACTTTGCCAGAAAAAGTGCAATCTCTGCGTTATTATAGAAAGGATTTTTCTCTTCGTTGATGAGTTTCTTTTGCTCCATCAAAAGCGGAGCAACCCAATACTTATTATGAGAATAGTGATTGTAAGGAAACTGAATGAATTCCTTACGATCCTCCTTCGATGTTATAAACGTAATCTCGTGAGTATTGGGATTCTCTTTCACTTATGAATTGATATCAATCAGCGATTGACCGTTTTCATCAATAATTCCGTGTTTCAATCCAACTTTTCTGAACGCTTCCAGAATTTTATCGAGATGTTCATCTGTGTGCGTGGCCATGTAACTTGTACGTACAAGAGCTTGTCCTTGAGGTACAGCAGGCGGCACAACAGCATTCACATAAACACCGGCTTCAAAAAGGTCTTTCCAGAATTCAAAACAGCTTATCATATCACCGATAACTACCGGGATAATTGGGGTTTGACTCGTCCAAACATTAAAGCCAAGTGCTTTGAGCTCTTTCCTCATGTAGTTGGAAATCTCTTCGAGCCGTTCGAGTCTCCATGGTTCTTCTTGCAGAATCTCAAGTGATTTTAAAACAGTAGCCACATTTGCAGGAGGCATACTTGCACTAAAAATATGTGCAGGCGATTTATGACGGATATATTCAATCACTTCTCTATCACCCACTAAAAATCCACCTAGTGATGCAAATGATTTTGAAAACGTACCACTAATCAACTCAACATCATCCATCATGCCAAACACAGAAGCAGAGCCACGCCCACCTTCACCCACTACTCCGATTGCATGCGCATCATCAACATAGAGTCCGGCATCAAATTCATCAGCAAGTGCAACCAACTCGGGAATTTTGGCAAGTGTACCCGACATGGAAAAAACGCCGTCCGTTACAATAATTTTGCCGGAAGCATCATCTTCTCTCTCCAAAAGAGTTCGGAGATGATCCATGTCATTATGTCGATATCGAACTGTCTTAGCATTTGATACCTGAGTACCGACTACGATGCAGGCGTGGTTATCTTTATCAGAAAAAATTACATCATTACGATCGGCAATAGTCGAAATAGATCCTTCATTGGTTTGATACCCGGTACTAAAAAGAACACAGGAATCTTTCCGCATGAACTTGGCGAGCTTTTCTTCTAGCTCCAGGTGTAAATCCAGGGTTCCGTTCAGATAACGAGAACCTGTACACCCGGTCCCGTAAACTTTAATTACCTTTTGGGCAGCCTCAATGGTTCGCGGATCGTTGGTAAGACCAAGGTAGTTGTTCGATCCCGCCATGATAACATCTCTGCCTTCGATGTTAACTGTTGTACCATCTGTGGCTTGTAACGGTTTAAAATATGGATATAGTCCACTTTCTTTTATCTCCTCGGCCATTGTAAATTCGTAGGCCTTCTTAAAAACACTTCTATAGGAGGTTTCGGCTTTGATATCGCCCATTATAAATTCGTTGCATTTTTATTAAACAGGTAAATATACCGAGTATTCCGCTTCAATCAAATCCGAGATTCAACTTCAGCTTTGTTCGCTACACGTTTCAGAAATGAGATATACTGATCGACGACTGTATCCCAACTATAATGTTCCTGAACGTACTCTTTCGACTTCTTCGATAATTCGCTTAGCTCATTCTCCAAAACATAATCAATTTTTTGGGCAAAAAGATCCGATTCTCGATGAGGAATCTTGTACCCGTTAACTCCGGGTTCTATCACATCTTTTATTCCTTCAAGGTCTGATGCAATGGCAGGTACACCGGCACGATTTGCTTCTAATAATACAATTCCAAACCCTTCCATATCTCCTTCTACCGGAATATTCGGCATAATAAAGAGGTCGGCTGCAGCGTAACAAGCATTTAAAATTTCATCAGGTTGCTTACCAACAATAACAATTTTCTCTTTTTGGCCTGAATTTTCTCTTGCCTGGCGAATATTCTCATTTTCAGGTCCATCACCCAAGATGATGTAGACAACATCAGTCTCTACTTTATCGAACACTTCGTCAACAAACCACTCATGACCTTTGCGTTTCACCTGCCGTCCCACGGATAGGAGTAACTTTTTTCCATTGAGGTGCAGATTAAACTTTTTTTCAATCAAACTTCTGGCTTCCTCTTTCTCCGGAAGCTTTTTTACAACCTTCATATCGAAACCATTGGGCAAAGCTACTCCTTTTTGGGGATCCATTCCCCGTTTTATGCAAGCCTCCCGCGTAGCTGATGAAACGGATATTACTCCATCTAATCGCTTAAAAACAGAAGGCAAGTACCATTGATATGGATAAACAGGCAATGTTACATCCTGCCCGTGATTGATGGTTGCAAAAGCCACGCTCGGTCTCTTTATCATCACAGGCAGCACGCTTGCAGTAACCATAGACGAAAAAAGAATTACATCGGGCTTGATTCTGCCGGCAACAGCCGGAATTCTCCAGATCAGGCTAACCAAAAAAAAGAAGGTTTTTATGTTTATGAGCTTCCACGATGCCTGCATCGTAATCGTTTCGAGCTCAACATCGTCGCGCCGGCGAATGGCATCTATCAATTGCATACTTACGTTTTGCATTCCCCCTATACTTTTCAGAGGCTGGCCTTCCGGCGGATGCAGATGTGAAATGTAGAGTATTTTCACGTTCTTAGTTTTGAGTCTCCAATACTTCTTTGTAGTAACCTAAAAGCTTCCCGTTTATCGAATCCCAGCTATATTTCTTTGATTTTTCCAGAGAGGCTTTCGACATTTGATCACGCAGATTCGCATCAACAATTAATTTCTCGATCAAGGTAAAGAATTTATCCGATCTTTCAACAGGTGCACGATACCCATTTTCACCATGATCCACCAGCGATTTACTTCCAGTGGCATTGGCTACAACTGTCGGCAACCCGCTTGCCATGGCTTCAAGAGTAACATTTCCAAATGTTTCCGTATCTGATGGAAAAAAGAAAATATCGCTTGAAGCATACGCTGTTGCGAGTTCTTCACCCTCCAAAAAACCGGTAAATACTGCCCTTGGAAGAAGTTCCATCATCTCTTCGCGAGCGGGCCCTTCCCCCACAACCATTGCTTTTGCCAGCGGATATTTTTCTTTGAGCCGATTCAC
>CAYRDO010000087.1:13952-16043 GCA_964422985.1 uncultured Rhodohalobacter sp.
CCCTGTTGGCGTCTCCATTCCATATCGCGCTTCTTCGGACTAAAGAGCTGACTGTTAATACCACGCTCCCAAATTTTAAGATTGGCTGTCACATTTTTCTCAACCAATATTTCCGCCATCGATTCAGAGGGCACATACACCTGCCTGCATTTTCCATAAAACCAGGAAAGAAAACTCCACAAAAATGGCACAAACACGGAAAGTTTGTAGTATTTCAAATAACTTGAAAAATGTGTGTGATAGGATGAGACCAACGGCACGTTATTCTTCTCAGCCCACCGAAGTGCTTTGATACCCAAAATATCTGGTGTGGCAAGATGCACAAGATCGGGTTTAAATGCCTTCAACTGTTTCCTGGCATCTTTGGGAAATCCGGTTGTAATCCTGTACTCGGGCCGCCCGGGCATTTTGATAGATGGCACAGGTATAAGTGTTCCGTTATGATTGAGAGCGGGTTCAGAAATTGTAGGCCCGAACACAAGCACCTCAACTCCATGTTTCTGGAGGTAATCAACCAATCTGTTTAGGGTGAGTGAAACCCCGTCCCTAATGTGATTATAGTTGCCGGTAAAAATTGCTACTCTCATGCCGTCAAATCGTTTCAAATGCAATAGCCATATTTGTATCTTAGGCTGATGGTCAGTCGTTTCCAATTGAAAGGATGTGAATATACGAATTAAATGAATGTATTTGTTACAGGCGGAACCGGTTTTATAGGCAGCCACGTGGTTGATCACCTGATTGGTGATGATCAAACCGATGAGATCAAATGTCTTGTGCGCAGTGAAGAAAAATGGCTTGAGGGGAAATCCTACCAAAAAGTCAGTGGTGATCTTCACTCTATTCGAGCGATTGAGAAAGCTTTGGAAGATATAGATACCATTGTTCACCTTGCCGGAGTTGTAAAAGCCCCCTCACAAAAAGAGTTCGATTTTGCCAATGTAGAAGCGACCGAACACCTGATTCGCCTGGCAAATCGTTCTGGTGTTAAAAAAATGGTGATTCTCTCTTCACTCGCAGCAGCCGGCCCAAGCAACGGGAAACCGAAGACTGAAAAATCTCCCATGAAACCGGTGAGCATGTATGGGCGCTCCAAGAAAAAGATGGAAGAGATGGTCCACAAGATCGCCGATCCCGAACTGTCGATAACAATCTTGCGACCTCCGGCTGTATACGGGCCGCGGGAAGATCAGATCTACACACTTTTTAATATGATGAATAAAGGGATTGCCCCGATGGTTGGTGATGGCGATAAACCCGAACTTTCCATTATTTATGTTCAGGATTTAATCCAGGCGATTGACAAATCGATCAACCAGGATAAGAAAGGAGTTCATACCTATTTTGTGTCAGGTGATGAAGTTACAAGCTGGAATCGAATCAACGATATCGTTCAAACCGTTCTCGGTAAAAAGAACATTCCGATTCACATCAAACCGGAATGGGTAAAAAAAATCGCCGGGGTTGTAGAAACAACCGCAACATTTTTTGGTTCATATCCCGTTGTTAACAGGGAAAAGGCGAAAGAAATGATCCTCGAATGGACCTGCGATCACACAAAAGCAAAAAAAGAGCTCAACTACCAACCTCAATTTTCGCTGGAAGAGGGAATCTCCAGAACGTTACGATGGTACAAAAAACATAATTGGTTATGATATTTATGAATAAAAGACTGAAAACATTTTTACTTCTTTTTCTTCTCTGCCTCCCTGTTAGCGGTTTGGTTCATGCTCAACTCACAAAAGACCTTGGCCGGCAAATTGAAATCCCAAATATTGTAAATCTTCAAAGCTCTGAGACACATCTCTATGCATTATCTGAGAGTGAGGGATTGGTGGTTTTCCGAGCATATAGTGATTCATTGCAGTGGCTCTACTCGTCAACAGGAATGCAGCAGCGCGGCCACATTTTGGAAGGCGATATACGTTTTGCATATCTCTATGGAGATTCCCGGCGGTTGACAGTCATTGAACCGACCTCTGTGCTTGGTGTTTATTCTTCAACCGTTCTGCCGGATGTTCCTCAATCAGTAAAAAGAGTGGGTGACAATCTATACATCGCACTCGGTAATTCCGGGTTTGGACGCATTAG
>CAYRDO010000088.1:0-1604 GCA_964422985.1 uncultured Rhodohalobacter sp.
AACCTTTACATCACAATTGGCCTGGCTTGTGTGTTTATGGTGATTAAGTTTTTCGAATACAGCCATAAATTTCATCTCGGAATCTATCCCGGTTCATACTACACATACGAAGGGATTGCCCACGAAAAAGCCAATGTTTTCTTCAGTATTTACTACATGATGACAGGGGTACACGGACTCCACGTAACCATTGGAATTGGCCTGATGATTTGGCTTGTTGTTAAAGCGAAAAAAGGTGTTTTCCATAGTGGATATTATACTCCTGTTGAGATCACCGGCCTTTACTGGCACCTTGTGGATATCATCTGGATTTTCCTCTTTCCACTTTTATACCTTATCGACTAACCAAAAAATATAGATTAAGACTATGTCCGGACACGATCATCACGTTTCATCAGCAAAATTTTTATGGGGCATCGGAATTGCATTATTTATCCTTACAATTATAACCGTTGCCGTTACTTATATACATTTCCCTCCACCATGGAACATTGTTGTTGCCATGGGGATTGCAGTCGTTAAAGCAACCTTGGTTGCAGCTTTTTTCATGAATCTCTACTGGGATTCAAAGTTTAACGGAATGTTGTTGATAACATCTATCATATTTTTCGGTCTGCTAATTGGGCTTACTCTTCTCGATACGCTCTTCAGAACAGACCCCATTCCCTCTTTCTAAATTGATTTAAATCTTTCCAAAGCCGGTTTCAAAAAAAGAAGCCGGCTTTTTTGGTTTGAGCCTCTCAAAAATCTGGCTGTAGTTTTTGTATTTTATTGCGTGATAAATCAAAATGTAATTGAATGATTATGCCTGATATAGATCCCCTCTCCTTTGGAAACTTCGAACTCTACCCTGTTGAAGCAGGACGAATTAAACTCGACGGGGGAGCGATGTTTGGAGTTGTACCAAAAACTCTCTGGAGTAAACAGATTCCGGCGGATGAGAAAAACAGAATACAAATGGGGATGCGCTGTCTGCTAATCAAATCAAACGAAACCGGTAAAGTTTACCTGGTGGATAATGGCAGTGGCGATAAGTTTAATGATAAAATGGCGGCTATTTACGGCCTCGATTACGAACACAGCGATCTTTTATCATCCTTAAAAAAATGTGGTGTGGAACCGGGTGATATCACCGACATGGTTTTTACCCACCTGCACTTCGATCACTGTGGCGGCACAACTACTTTTCATCAAGATGGAGAGATCAGAGAGGTTTTTCCGAACGCGACCTATCATATAAACAAACGACACTGGGAAGCGGCTACTCAGCCCAATGCTCGTGAGAAAGCGAGTTTTTTCTCAGAAAATATTGATCCAATTAAAAAGAGTGGTCGGCTCAACCTCGTGGAAGATAATCACACATTTGAAACTGGATTTGATACACTCCCGATGGATGGCCATACGGCAGGACAGCAACTTCCAAAATTTACGAATCAAAAGACAACCATTGTCTATGCCGCTGACCTGATTCCAACGTTTGCACATCTTCCACTTCCCTGGATCATGGGATATGATATGAAGCCCATTCAAACGCTGAAGGAGAAAGAGAAGTTTCTCAATCAGGCCGTAGATGAAGGTTGGTATCTCTTTTTAGAGCACGATGC
>CAYRDO010000088.1:1704-11927 GCA_964422985.1 uncultured Rhodohalobacter sp.
TCCAATTTTTGAAATGAATGTTCGGTCAAATCATATGTTGTCCTTGAAATCACAGGGCCGGCAAAGGAATCCATTCGTACTTCAATTTCACCTTCATAATCCGGTGCAGAATACTCAAAGATAAAGGCTGTGATATTGGAGAGGTCCACGTCCTTCATATGCAGGTACGATTTATGAACACCATCCCCGAGATTGATGCCCCATCTTTGAAAACCTTCAAATCTATCAACCTCATGCGATGGCACTTCCGCATAGCGTAACATCACCTCATCTTCATTCGAAACCGGCCCAAGTTTATCAGTTCCGGAATCCGTGTATTCGGCTTTCACAGAATAAACTTCAGGATTTTCTCCCACAGGAAAATGCAGTTCTCCGGCGTTTTCTATTTGCTTCTGCGTATTCGTATAAGATTCAATATTCAGTATATATCGAACAATTTCCCGGGCCTCGTCAGATGAAATTTGAGGGTGAGCGCTCATTACATTCACAGTTCCCCATGAACCGCCGCCGCCCTCAATAATTTTAATGGCTAACTCATCAACCGCACCATCTTGATCCTGATACCGCTCAGCGATATCCATGTACGAAGGGCCTATGGAAGACTGGTCAACGGTGTGGCATGCCTTGCAATCACTACCGGCAATGAGTTGTTTACCAAGGGGTTCGGCCACGCCTGAGGTAGTAGTGCTCAGAGTTGTCGAAATCATCTCAGAATTCACTTCACCATCCTCATCAGAAACCTTCACCTCGTATCTAAACGGCTTGTCTTCCCAATAAAAGGATTTGTTATCAGAGGAGGCAATCAAAACGTCCGGTTGTGCATTTCCAACCCGAACATTTAAGGAATCATAATCCGACAACCCATTTTCGTCAGTAACTTTCAAAACCACGTCGAAATCTCCAGCCTCTGTAAATGTATACGTTGGTGAAGCCCCCTCCATAAACGATTCACCATTCTTCAACCACTCATACGAAATTTCCTGATTGTCCGGATCAAACGAGTCCTCTGCATTGAACGAAACACGAAGCGGATCTGTCCCGATGATCTCTTTTTTACGGGGAAGAGTATTCAGTTCTGACGTAAGAAAAACTTTTTGGCTTAATTCGGCCTGAGCAACGGAATCAACGATGCTGGCAATCGCATTCGGCGCCCTATTCCCACCATTGTATTCAATCTTCACTAATCGGGCGTCATCATTATCTTCCAACCCATAAACAGACCCGTACTCCAGCATGTACATCACCCCATCATCTCCAAATGCCAGATCGATGGGTCGTCTGAAATCTCCGTTTGAAGACATAAACGGCTCATTTCTCACGTAGTTTTCCTGCTCATCAAAACGAATGGCTTTCACCCAGTTTCTCATCCATTCAAATACAAAAAGAGCACCATCATAATATTCCGGGAAGCCATTCTCACCAACTTTATCCTCATCGTAACGATAAAAAGCACCCGCCATCGCACTTCTTCCGCCGATTCCTAACTCCGGGAATTTCTCTGATGCCACGTATGGATAATAAATCATTGCCGGTTGAGCCGGCGGAAGCTCTGTGAGACCAGTATTATTGGGTGAGTCGTTTATCGGATTTTCCGGATCAAATTTGGGACCCGGAGTATTCGTCTCAAAATCCCAGTCGCTGTACGCTTGATTATCGGCGATGAAGTACGGCCAACCAAAATTACCCGCTTCTTTTGCCTGGTTAAATTCATCATACCCTTTTGGGCCACGCGGACTATCTTCTCCGGCATCGGGTCCAATTTCTCCCCAATACACGGTGGATGTTTCCTGATTGACCGCTATTCGATATGGATTACGGCAGCCCATCACATAAATCTCAGGTAATGTTTTTTCCGTGCCTTCGGGAAAAAGATTTCCTTCCGGGATGGTATAGGTTCCATCTTCTTCCGGATGAATTCTGAGAATTTTACCTTTCAGATCATTTGTATTTCCGGAACTTCTTTGGGCATCAAGACTGAAAAACTGCTCACCTTGCCGTTCATCCAACGGAGCATATCCATCGGCGGGAAAAGGACTGGAACTATCGCCCGTAGACAAGTACAAATTTCCTTCAGCATCCCAAGCGAGTGATCCACCGTGATGCGAACCGCTGTTTTCCTGAACTGGAACTTGCAAGAGAATTTTTTCAGAAGAAAGATCGAGCGAGCCATCACTTCTGATTGTAAATCGGGAGAGATTGAAAATAAACGGTTCTTCTTCTTTGGGAGGAGCGTAATAAAGATAAATGTAACCGTTGTCTGAAAAATCTGGATCCAACGTTACACCGATCAAACCTGTTCCACCGGCAGTGTTCACATCAAACTGATGAAGGATTTCAATTGTACCCGTATGTACGTTGTATCGTTTAAGATTTGCGGATCTCAGTTCCGTGTAATAGATCTCACCCTCAGATGAAACAGCCAGTTCCATCGGTGAAGCTAAATCCCCATCTAACACCGTTTTTACAAAACGATTATCCTCAGGTACTTCTCGCGAATACGCCTTCGAATAGTCTAACTCTGTTTCTGACATGGCATATTGTATACCACCCAGAATGTGCTGCAGAAAATCAGGGTCGCTATAAGTTTCCTCTTGATGACCCAATCCGGTGTAGAATGCCTTCCCGCCGTCATATTCATGATACCAGGAGATTGGATGATAATTGCCATGCATTCCACCTACATAGGAACTCTCATCTAATGTAGCCAGAACATTAATTCCCTGGTAAAAAGATTGATAATTGTACCATTCTTCTTCTCGTTCCCACCTTTCAGGTAAGTGCTGAGTGGAACCGTGATCTGCCTTTTCAATTTCCACTACTCCTGACCGAACTCCCGGGTTGTGCGGATGATTATCAAAAAATGCTCCTACCAGGTTTCCATACCATGCCCACTCGTATTCGGTAGCTGCGGCAGAGTGAACCCCTACAAAACCGCCACCTGCTTGAATATATCGTTCAAAGGCTGCCTCCTGTTTTGAATTCAGGATATTGCCATTTGTATTTAGAAAAATGACAGCGTTGTACTCTTCTAAATCATCTCTATTGAAAATTTCCGCATCATCCGTTTCATACACCCCAAATCCATTTTCATCTCCTAATTTTTGAATTGCTTGAATACCATCGGAGATAGAATTGTGATGATAACCATTGGTCTTTGTAAACACTAAAACCTGAGGTCCCGATTTCCCGCATGAGGCCAAAGAGAATAAGAAAAGAAGGGTGATGAATGAAAGCTTGGTTATCGTTTTCTGCATTCCAATACTAGTTGTTTGTCAAAATTTTCGGTAAGATTTGGTAGAAAGCTGGAAGAAAATAGGATAAATCTTCTGTATTGCCAATTTACGTATCTACAAGGTATGGTTGACGTGTGATCGGTTGATAGAAGAATATGATGAATTCCTTTCTAAACTTAATCAGACAGGAACTACCATTGGATAGCAATTCTTTTCGTATCTTTACTTACCGCAATGCACGATCAAAACACATCAACTAAGCTCCAATTCGGAAAATTATGTTAAAAGATTCGTTGAGACTTGTTGATATCTCATAAAATTGCATCTTTTCCGTTAGTGATGTGAAGCTGACTTTTTAACTCCCTATTAATCTGTGCGATCATGCACAAACACAAGCAAACAGAATCGAAAGCGCAAGAGGTGGTAACTCTTCTTCGGAAGTATCACCAAAAACTGAGTAGCAAAAAACGGATTGCCCAGTCTGCTGTTTTTGTCGCAACTCTTTTAGTGACCCTTTCTATTCTGATTCTATTTGAACGCAATTATTTCTTGTCGGCTGCAGTAAAATCCATCATGCTGTTGGTTTTTATTTTAAGCTCTTCGATGGCTGTTTATAGTCTTTCCAGTATGATTCGGACGGAATCTTTTAAAACGTTTATTGAAAATTTCTTTCGCTCTTATGGACGAGACGAAGTGTTGAGCGCGATTGATCTCTACCTCGATGAGAAACAAAAAAAATCAAGATTTTATGACGTTGCGATCAATACAAACTTGAAAGATGTAAAAACCACCAAGCTTCAAGCTGAGCTTGATGATTACATCGGTCAGTCAAAACATCATAAATATTCTAAATTCAGTTTACTCGCTTGTGGCGCAGCATCCTTTTTTATATTTCTGGTTGCATTCTCACTACCATCAGAAAGCCTTCGAACTCTCCATTTTTGGAATGGATATGAGCAGCCCAATCCATTCGAATTTACTGTAACACCTGCCGATACCACGATCGAACATGGTTCAAAAGCTTCGGTCACCATTCAGTATCGGAATGGTTATCTGCCGAATAAATCAGTTCTGGAATTTAAAACAGACGTTGAGGAAAATTATCGCCAACGCCAGATGGCAGAATCCGGCAATGGACAGTTTGAATCATCCGGAATTGAGCTTACAAATGATATAAGCTATCGCATCAAAATGGATGATTTTGAAAGTGAAGAGTACAGGATCGATGTACAGCTTCAGCCCCGTTTCGATCAGCTTACAGCATCTGTCACCCCTCCCTCCTATACCGGTTTGCCCGTTACGGAATACGAATATCCGTTCTCTGAAATCAGTTTGTATCCCGGTTCAGAGCTTAGCTTTCAAGGGATTACGAACAAGCCTGTTCAATTTGTGAGGATGAATTCAGTGAATGATACGCTTGATCTTCAACCCTCGGATTCAGTCGATAACGCGTTCTCGGTCTCCATCAACCCGGAAGAAACGGATACGCTGACGTTCGCAATGACGGATGATGAGGGATTGAAAAACAGAAATCCCTTTCGAACCATTTTGAATGTTCAGGAGGATCAATATCCCATCGTTGTAATTCAGGAACCTACAGGAACTGTGATGGAAACCGATCCCTCCGCGCTGGAAATCATCTTCCAGGCTACCGATGATTTCGGATTATCGCGTGCGGATTTAAGCTGGACTCATCAGCAGGCATTTACGGCAGAACCTGAATCTGGTTCACTTCCACTGACCACGCCTTCAAATGGAAAAGTCACAAGGTATCAATGGAACCTTGAAGATTTTGATCTGAAACCCAGGGACCAACTCACATTTAGCCTTCGTGTTTGGGATAATGATCAAATCAACGGGGCTAAGATGAGTGAATCATCCGAAGTCATCGTGCAGATTCCTTCTCTGACCGAATATTTTGATGAACTGGATGACCAGGAGCAAAACGTGCAAAGTGAGCTCGAAGAGGTTTCCGAAGAGTTCGAAAATATGGAGAGTGAGTACCAGCAGTTTTTAGATAAGCTTCGGCAAAATCCGGAGGGTGGTTTTGAAGAATCACAGATGTTGGAAGAGGTTCAGGAGCGCCAGAAGCAGATTGATGAAACGGTGAAGAATCTGAATGAGAAGTTTCAGCAGCTTCGAAATGAAATGGAGCAGAGCAATCGCGTTTCAGAGGAGACACAGCAGGCATATCGGGATCTCCAGCAATTAATGGAAGAATTGGATGATCCGGCCCTTCAGCAGGCCATGGAAGAACTTCAGAAAGCGATGGAAAATCTCTCTCCCGAAGATATGGAACAAGCGCTTGAAAACGTTCAGTTCAATGAAAATCTGTATCGCGAGCGCCTTCAGAGAACGGTAGAGCTGTTTAAGCGCCTGAAGATGAACAGTGATCTTGATAAACTCGCCCGACAGTATGAAGATATGGCTGAGCGCATGCAGCCAAATGAGGATGGCTCCCTCGAGCAACTCTCCAACGAAATGGAGACTGTTCAACAGGATATGGAATCTGTTGAGGAACAACTTGAACAACTCGACAGCAATCCCCCGGAAAATGCCCGAGAACAACTCCAGGAATTGAAGCAAAACTCTCAACAAGAACTGGATTCTACCCGACAGCAGATGCAACAGTTGCAGGAACAGGGTGAGAACGAAATGCAAGATGGACAAAATTCGCCCAGTGAGCAGATGCAACAGCAACAGCAGCAGATTAGTGAGAGTTTGCAAAAGCAGGCTGAGAATTTTAGGTCTTCCATCCAACAGATGAGTGGTCAGCAGATGCAGGTCAATATCCTGGCATTGCAGCGCTCGCTTTACACGCTGCTTGAACTCTCTAAAATGGAAGAGTACCTGGCTCAAACCGTAACAGATACTCGCAGCCGAAGCCAGGGGTATGTTGATTTGGCGAGAGTTCAGCAAAATGTAAATGACCAGTTTAGTGCCGTAGCAGATACACTTTTTGAAGTTTCGTCTGAAATTCCCGGAGTGCCAAATCAAATCAACAGGAAGAAGGAAGATGTTGAGCGTAAACTCAACAACGCCATGAATGAGATGGTGGAACGAAGTCAGCGGGGTTCCACAGTTTCCTCGCGTGAAGCTTTAGGGGGAATTAACGATTTGACCTCGATGGTTGCCTCACTGCTTGATCAGTTGATGAATCAGCAGGGCGGTGGTGGTGCCGGACAAGGAATGACCATGCAGCAGATGGTTCAGCAATTGCAGCAGATGTCCGGCGATCAACAACAGCTCAATCAGCAGCTCCAGCAGATGATCAATGATGTTCAGGGAGATCGTCTGAGCCGAGAGCAATCTGAACGCCTGAATCAGATGGCGAAGCAACAAAATGAGATTCGAAAGCAGCTCGAAGAGTTGCAGCGAAGCGGTGCTCTCGACCAGGGTGACCGAATGCTGAGTGAGTTGCAGCGCATGATGGAAGATATGGAAGATTCCATCAACGATATGCGCGGTGGCGTGACGGATCCATTGATGGTTGAGCGCCAGCAAAATATTTTATCACGAATGCTTAGCGCCGAAGATGCGATGCAGCAGCGTGGTGAAGAAGATCAGCGTGAAGGAACCAGCGCCTCAGAGTTCGAACGAATTCTTCCACCGGATATCACACTTGAAGAACTCCAGCAAGAGATTCGTGCCCGAATGCAGGATCCAAATTTCACCCGTTTCTCCGAGAAATACCAACGACTCATTGAGCAGTATTTTGAACGTTTGAGGAGACTCGAACAAGAGTCATTGCCTTGAAAAAAAGAAGTCCCCTCTTGAGAGGGGATTTAGGGGTGTGTTTCTCGAAATTATTGATTGGCAAATATCAACTATTTGTGCCTTTTCGGACCCCCCAACCCCTCCCTATTTCAACATAAAAGCACTGCTGAAACTAGGAGGGGCTTTAAAAGGATCAGAAATTAGTGAGGAAACTTCCCCTTCCTTGTTCCGTTCTTTTGCGGAATAGGGAAGGGGACTGAGGGGATGGGTCAGACCACTTGATTCCATCTCCCCCACCAATTACCTTCTTCCATATGAGTGAAAAAGAACAAAAACTTTACAACGATATTCTCAACTTTTTTGAGTATGAGAAAGAGGTCTATGGACCTTTTACAGTTTCTGAATCTCCTCAGGAAAATGAGGAAGAGATTGAGATCGATCATTCAAAAGTTGAAGAAGAAACAGAAGTCAATGAGCTCAGAGTAGAAGAGGAATCTCAAGAGTATTCTGTGATGGAATCGGATGAACCCAAAACGCTGGAAGAGAGATTAGAAGCTTGCAGTTCGTTGGAAGAACTTCGGAAATTGTGTGAGACTGCAGATGAACTAAAAACTGATCTCGAAAATACCAATCTGGTTTTTGGAGTTGGAAATCCAAAGGCCGATTTGATGATTATTGGCGAAGCCCCGGGGCAAGAAGAGGATCGCCAGGGAGAACCGTTTGTGGGAAGAGCGGGCCAGTTGTTAAACAAAATTTTGAAAGCGATCAATTTTGAGAGAGACGATGTATACATCGCGAATATTTTGAAACATCGTCCGCCCGGGAATCGAAATCCAAACCCGGATGAGCGACTCCGAAGTCTCCCCTATCTCATGAGGCAGATCGACCTGATCAACCCGAAAGTTATTCTTTGTGTTGGAAAAGTCTCCGGTACAACACTTCTCAAAAAAGAAGATTCACTTCGAAATCTGCGGGGACAATTTTATCCGTTTCGCGGGGCTGAATTGACGGTAACCTATCACCCGGCGGCTCTTCTCAGAAATCCTCAATGGAAGCGTCCGACATGGGAAGATGTTCAGAGAGTTCGAGAAAAGTATGATGAGCTTGGAGGGAAGCCTTAAAACATGATATGCGAGTGGGGATATTCGGGAATTTGAATATCGAACACTGAATATTCAATGTCGAATTTCGAATGAACTAATTACTTCATCATTCCATGTTCAATATTGGATATTTGATATTCAACAGTGCCCGCCGTCCTGAGATATTTTTTAAGTACTTGTCATTTTATGTGACTCTCCTGGCTCTAAACAGAGCATCGACAAATTATTATATTAGTTTACATTACACTCGTGAGACCAAGAGAATTCAAGGATGAGAGTTTGGCTGATTATACTGATAAGCTTTTTTCTTAGAGTTATACAAACTTCTGCGTTGTCGGCATCAGCGATTTACCCACCTATCATAACCGATTCAATATCTACAGATTGCACGAAACCCATTACTTGGAGGGTAGGCTCAATCGATCCGCGTTTTAAGATAGACGAAGAGACTCTCAAAAATCTTATGAAAGATGTTCAACAAGTCTGGTCGGATGCCATAGACAGCTCTTTGATTGAATACAGTGACAGCGGTGAGGTCGCTATTCATGTGATTTACAGTGAAGACCAAGGAATAACCGATGAGCAGATGAAACTTACTGAGAAACTTCGCAAGATGAGAATGAAATACTACTCAATAAAAATGGATTATCAACGAAAATCGGAGAAAGTTCAGAAAAAGCTACTCCCTGCGGTTGTGGATTATGAGGAGCAGATGAATGAGATCATAACGCAATATAACCACAGGTTTTCCCAGATGAGAACTTTACGCAATGCGATTTATTTTGAAACCGGATCTCAAAAAAAAGTTAATATTTACCACTTTGAAGATATTGACAATTTGAGAGTTGTGTTGGCTCATGAGTTTGGACACGCTTTGGGATTGAGCCATACAAAAAATCCCATGTCAATCATGTACCCTAGAATCAAACTGCAAAATGACAGGACTTTGAAGCTAACCGATGAGGATATTCAAGCTATTCGAAATAGGTGTAGCCTCTGAAATCTGTATTCCAATATTCATACTTTGAAAATTCGTTTTAAGCTTCTCGTTCAAATAGGTATACTGCAATAAATCTTTACCAAACTCTATCTCTATGTTCCTAAGAATATCACTCGTTTCTCTTTTTTTCTGTTTTCTACTTTTTCATACACAGAATCTAAACGCCCAAACCTACAATTGGCACTCTCTAGAATCTGAAGGAAGTGCAACTGTACGCCATGAAAATGCACTGGTCAAGGCGGGAAATAAATTCATTCTTCTTGGCGGAAGAGGATTAAAACCGATCGATATTTATGATACCCAAACTCAGGAATGGACAGAAGGCGCTCAGCCTCCTTTTGAGATTCATCATATTCAAGCGGTGGAATTGGATGGCCTCGTTTATGTAATTGGAGCGATGACCGGCGGGTGGCCGTATGAAACGCCGCTTTCTCATGTTCTTATTTATGATCCTGTTATCGATGAATGGGCCATCGGGCCTGAGATTCCCGAAAATCGCCGACGTGGTGGTGCAGGGACCGTTGTGTATGATGACAAAATTTATGTCGTCTGTGGAATCATAAATGGGCATACTTCCGGATGGGTGAGCTGGCTGGATGAGTTTGATCCAAAAACGAATGAATGGCGAGAATTGCCAAACGCTCCCCGGGCTCGGGATCACCTGCATGCCGCTGTGGTGGATGACAAACTGGTGGTTGCCGGCGGACGACGATCCGGATACGGCGGCGGTGGATTTGAGACCACTGTTGAAGAGACCAATGTTTACGATTTTGATACCGGCGAATGGACCGAACTTACATCACCAGAAGGGGATATCCCCACCCAACGTGCCGGAATTGCTGCAGCGGTTCACCAGGGAAATGTGGTGATTATTGGCGGTGAAAGCGGCAGCCAGGAAACGGCTCACAGCGAAGTGGAAATGCTGGATCTCTCAACCGGAACTTGGGAAGCTCTCCCCTCTTTACATCGAGGTCGACATGGTACCCAAGCGATCACTTTTGATGGTATGATTATTACAGGAGCCGGCAGTGGAGATCGGGGCGGCGGACCCGAATTGAACTCTTTTGAAGTTTTTGCCCCGACTGACAATCCCGAATTCCCTTCTAATCCGTTGACCAAAGCAGAGATCAATGTCTCAACAGATGCAATCTCCTTTTCAGGAAACCGGGA
>CAYRDO010000088.1:11937-13250 GCA_964422985.1 uncultured Rhodohalobacter sp.
TGAAAATGGAAATCAGGCAAGCCTTATAACATATTTTCAGCTTGATAATACAACAGATTTTTCCGTAGATATGCCGTTAAAACCACCTTTTGTGTTGTCTCCGGGTCAGGAACTTTCATTTCAGGTTTCTAGACTTAATACAAATACAGACAATCCCAAGGCTACACTTTTCATCAAAACGCTTGGCGAGTCCGAGCCAATTACGGTATCCATCAGCTTAGAAAATCAGTAATTCACACCGCATCAAATTAATCAAATAACATTTAGAGAAATGAAATCACTCATGGCATAATCCGCTAGTTTGTCTCACTGCAGTAATGGAACTATATAGCCCCATCTCAGTTTCATTTTACTAGAACAGTTATTCATCTGGCAGGATTATTTTATGAGTGAAGATCAGACAAGTGATCAAGATGTTGAAAAGAAAGAATGGCTGAATTCTCTGAGATGGGTACTCAATAACCGCTCAGAAGATGAGGCCAAAGAGATCTTTTCGCTGATGCAACGGGAGGCTCAAAAGTATGGAATTGATCTTTCTGAATCTCTTACCACGCCCTATGTAAATACCATCACTCCCGATATGGAAGTTGAGTATCCGGGCGATCTTGAAATCGAGAAGAAGTTGATGGCTCTCATCCGCTGGAATGCAATGGCAATGGTGGTTCGGGCAAATAGAGAACTCGAG
The DNA here is from genome assembly GCA_964422985.1 of uncultured Rhodohalobacter sp. GTDB lineage: Bacteria > Bacteroidota > Rhodothermia > Balneolales > Balneolaceae > Rhodohalobacter. The sequence continues at coordinate 12,623 of CAYRDO010000088.1, forward strand.
GGCATCGGCGGACATATCTCCACTTATGGATCCATCGCGGATCTTTTTGAAGTGGGATTCAATCATTTTTTTAAAGTCTCCGATAAAGGACTTCCCGATATTGTTTATTTCCAGGGGCACGCCTCCCCCGGTGTTTATTCTCGGGCTTTTCTTGAAGGTCGGCTGACTGAAAAACAGCTCGATAAATTTCGGCGCGAACTCGACAAAGATGGCGGACTCACCTCCTATCCTCATCCTCATTTGATGAGACATTTCTGGAATAATCCGACCGTTTCCATGGGATTAGGACCGCTAATGGCCGTGTACCAGGCCCGGTTCAACAAGTACCTGGAAAACCGTGGACTCGCGAAAAAAGAGCTCCCGCATGTCTGGGGATTTTTTGGCGATGGTGAAATGGATGAACCTGAGGCAACCGGAAATTTGTCTGTTGCAGCCAACGAAAACCTGGATAATCTGACATTTGTGATCGATTGTAATCTCCAGCGGCTGGACGGTCCCGTTCGCGGAAATAATAAAGTGATCCAGGAGTTGGAAGGGAAATTTAAAGGCGCCGGATGGAATGTGATTAAGGTAATTTGGGGAAGTGATTGGGATCCGCTTTTTGAAAAAGACGAAGAAGGAACCATTA
>CAYRDO010000088.1:13260-16038 GCA_964422985.1 uncultured Rhodohalobacter sp.
AAGAGGATAAAGAGGGAAAACTGACCAAAATTCTTACTGATCTTCCAGATGGTCAGCTTCAAAAACATGCCTTTTCTGATGGAAAATTTATCCGAGAGAATCTATTCGGACAGGATGAACGCTTAAAGGAATTGGTCGAATCTTTGTCTGATGAAGAACTGAAACTGATGAGACGAGGTGGTCACGATTCTATCAAAATTTTCAATGCTTATAAACAAGCGCTTGAATATGAAAAGGGCCCGACCGTAATCCTCGCCCAAACCATTAAAGGATACGGACAAGGTGATTCCGGTGAGGCGAGTAACGTATCACACAAAACTAAAAAACTGAATACCGAGGGACTCAAACATTTTAGAGACTTTTTTGATGTTCCTGTGAAGAATACCCAGATCGAGAAAGTTCCATTTGTAAAGCCCGATGAAGAGAGTGAAGAGATTCAATATTTGTTGAATCAGCGGAAAAAGCTTGGCGGATTTTTACCCGAGCGGAAAGACAGAACACAGCCGTTATTCGAACCCGATCCAAAGATTTTTGAGAGCTATTTTGATGGCTCAGGAGATGATCAAGCCGGCACCACAACCGTGATGATCCAAATCCTCTCCAAGCTGTTGAAGGATAAAAATATCGGCGACCATATCGTACCGATCATTCCGGATGAATCCCGGACATTTGGAATGGAAGCACTTTTCAGACAGGTTGGAATTTATGCCGCAGATGGCCAGAAATATGATCCCGTTGACGAAGAAAGCCTGATGTATTATAGAGAGGATAAAGAGGGCGCAATTTTGGAGGAGGGCATCACCGAAGCGGGTTGTATGGGTTCGTTTATTGCGGCCGGAACGGCGTATAGTCATCTTGGAATTAACATGATTCCGTTCTTCTTTTTCTATTCGATGTTCGGCTTTCAGCGAATCGGCGATTTTGTCTGGGCCGCCAGTGATGCCGGAGCGAAAGGATTTTATATCGGCGGAATTGCAGGGCGAACGTCACTTTCGGGCGAAGGATTGCAGCACCAGGATGGGCAGAGTCATCTGTATGCGTTAGCCTTTCCGAAAATTCGAGCTTTCGATCCTGCGTTTGCGTATGAACTCGCTGTGATTGTCCAAAATGGAATCGAGGAGATGTATGTAAACAAGAAAGATCTTTCCTACTACATCACGGTGACCAACCAGATGTACTCGATGCCTCCCAAACCGGATGAGCCTGAAAATCTCGATGAGTATATCATTAACGGGATGTACCGGTTTCAAAAATCTGAACTTGATGATAGCGGCAAAAAAGCACATCTCTTTGGAAGCGGTGCGATTATGCAGGAAGTTCGTGAAGCTGCTGAAATTCTGGAAAATGATTACGGTGTCTCAACCGATATCTGGAGCGTAACCAGTTACAAAGCGTTGTATGACAATGCGATCGATACCGATCGAAAAAATCGTGTGAGCCAAAATCTGAATCGCCAGCGATCGCACATTGAAATTGCTTTGGACGATACGGAAGGCGTGTTTGTGATGGCTACTGATTATGTAAAAGCCCTGCCGTTGAGCGTTGCCAAATGGTTTCCGGAACCGGTTACAGTACTGGGAACCGACGGTTTTGGCCGAAGTGATTCCGTCCCTGCTCTTCGTGACTTTTTTGAAGTTGATGCCAAACATATCGTCTTTGCAACTCTTTTTGAACTGACCGAAAAGGGAGAGTTCGAGAAACATTTATTGGATGAAGCTGCTAAAAATCTCGAGATCGATCCCGATAAAACAGATCCCCGAACATCATAAATATTTATCAAGATGGCTAAAGAAATTAAACTTCCGAAACTCTCTGAAGATGCTGATGAAGGAACCGTTGCAGAAGTAATGGTTCAGGAAGGCGACATAATTGAAAAAGATGATTCGATCATTGCCGTGGAAAGTGATAAAGCTACTGTTGAAGTTCCGTCGCCTGAAGGTGGTACGGTAAAAGAGGTAAAAGTCAGTAAAGGAGATTCCATCAAGACCGGGGATGTGATTTTACTTCTTGAAGACGGAGAAAGTGACGATGAGGATGAGGATGAGGAATCTGCTGAAAAAGAAGAGAAGAAATCCGATCAAAAAGAGGAAAGAAAGGAGGACGGTTCTAAGAAGGAAGATCAAGAAGAAGAAGAGAAAACCAAAGACGAAGAATCAGAAGCTGACAAGAAAAAAGAGAAGGAAAAATCTTCTGATGAAACTGATGAAAAGGAAACTTCTGAAGATAAGTCTGAAGAGGAATCCGAGGATGAAAAAGAGAGTAAAATTGATGATAAAGATTCTGAGAAATCAGAGAAAGAATCCGGGAAAGAATCTAAAAGTGAGGAGATTCTTGCCTCTCCGGGGGCAAAACGATTTGCACGAGAACAAGGGATTGATCTGAAAAACATCAAAGGAACCGGACCGAAGGGATTAATCACCACTGAAGATGTAAAACGATCCGGCGGCGGAAGTAGTAAAAAAGATTCCTTAGCCCTCGAGTTACCCGATTTTAGTCAGTGGGGACAAGTGGAACGGAAACCGTTATCGAGCATTCGAAAAGCAACGGCTAAACAGACACAAAAATCATGGCAAGCCATTCCGCATGTCACACAATTTGATGAAGCTGATGTATCCAATATCCAAAAATATGTGGAAGAGCATCAGGAGGATGCGGTAGAAAAAGACGGGAAACTGACTATCACAGCCGTTCTCACAAAATTAATTGCAACCGCGCTTCATCAATTTCCAAAATTTAATGCCAGCATTGATATGGAGAGCGAAGAGGTTATCCTCAAAA
>CAYRDO010000089.1:0-13346 GCA_964422985.1 uncultured Rhodohalobacter sp.
TGAACAATTCATATCACATGATCATGTCACTGGCATAATTGAATTGTTTTATTATTTTGACGGCGCATTTGCTAACTACATCCTATTCATTATGAGAAAATTGCTGTTCGGCATCATTATTTGTCTATACCTTCCACTGCACACCCTCGCCCAGGAATCCATTGGATTTTCTGATCCAGATAATATTCAACCGCTATTAGATTACCGTTTACCGGAATGGGGCTATACAAATTTTTACCTGGATTTTTCTTTGGATGGGAATCTGACAAACCGTCAATCTGATGCTGAACAAAATTCAGCTGGAGATCATCAATATTCCGGTCAAGTAATTGGGAATTATACACGCTATAGGGAATCAGAAACACGAATTTCTGAATATTCGCTATCTCCATTTATTGACTATTCCATCTTTGATCAGAATTCCTTTAATGACGATGAATCGAATAACAGTGATTTTCAAATTTTACTCTCTTGGAACTTCAATGAAAAGTTCTATCAAGACGATTCTGCGCTCTTCTTTACCGGCAGCTTTTATGGAGTGTTCCGGCAATCAAACACAAAGGATGAAGAACATTTTCAGGAAGAAATCAGTATCGATGATACCAGATTAAGCAGAACTTTTGATCCTTATCTATCAATTGGTATAGGATATGGGCGCTTGAGGAATGTAAACCCTATGATCCGGTCTCTACGAATGAACGAACGACTCAATGCATTAAATACTGGACAAGCACTCAGTCAAACCGATATGACCAGATCAGCTGAACAGTTTACCCGGCTTGATGGATACAGAAGTGTCTTTGATCGCCATCAAAAACATTTTTGGGGTGATATGAATGATTTAATATCAGCTGATTTAGCTTCCCTTGATGCTTTTGATCTTCTCTATTTAACTGATGTTACACAAGAAACTATAGGAATGCGACAGGAAGGTTGGGAAATTAGTGCCAATGCCATCTTGCATCACTCATTAAGTTACCGACGGGATGAAGATAAAATAACCAACAACTCGAATAGTCGAATATCAAAAAGGACTTATTTGATTCCGGCTGTTTCGGCAGAGTGGTATAAAAACCTGTCTCTGAAGCATCAAATCGGGTTGAGTGGAACATTTCAATACGAAACGGAACTCGCTGAGGAATCTTTTTTCAATGGAGATTCAAACATTTTATTTACTTCACTAAACTGGCTCTATACAATTACTGACAGAGTTCTGGTTAATTCAATAATTGCATATCAAAGAACCGACAGAGAGTTATACACTTCAAATCGTATTTTGGCCCGTTCAGAAGTGAACTACTTTCTAGAAGACAAATTTTCTCTTTTTAGTAACCTAAGTTTTGAATATCACTCCAATTGGAGTGTTTCTTACGCCGGTGATTCAATTACAAATTCCATTAACCAACGAAATTTTATCTTTAACGCCGGTCTACGCTACTACTTCAAACGAGAACTCTTCTAATAACAAATACCACGAAGTCATCGAGATTTATAATCGATGACTTTTCTCCGTGATTCCGTGTCAAACAAATCAATCCCGTCGTTCTTCAGCCAGCTTTTTGAAGAGTTCTTTCTCTTTTGAGGTGAGGTTTTCCGGAATGGTGATGTCCGTTTTCAGATAATAATCACCTTTCTTGCCATTTTTCTTGAAATGCGGCAGACCCCGGCCGGGAAGTCGAAATGTTCTTCCATTCTGAGTTTCAGGCGGGATGTTCAGTTTGATTTTTCCGTTAAGCGTTTGCGCTGTGTATTCTCCGCCAAGAACCGCTGTGTAAATATCTAAGGGTATTTTTTGATAGATATCATTGCCTTTTCGCTCAAATCCTTCGGGCTCTATTACATTTACTTTGAGGTAAAGATCACCTTTCGTTCCACCGGTTTGTGAAGATTGTCCCTTACCTTTTAGCTTCAATTTTTTACCGCTTTCAATACCCGCAGGTATTTTTATTTTGACCCGTTCGCCGTTAATACGAAATTGCTTTTCAACACCGGTCAGTAGGTCTTTCAGATCAACATCCACTTGTGCCTGGCTGTCTCTTCCTTTTTGTCGAGGTGAGGTTTGTGCCCGGCTTTGATACTGTCGTGCCTGTGACTGCTGCCCTCCAAAAGGATCGCCGCCACCAAAAATGGTTTCAAAAAAGCTGGAGAACGGACTTCCTCCTCCGCTTCGACCCCCGCCAAAAATATCTTCCATGTTGATCCGCTGGCCGCCCCCCCGATTAGCGTACTGACTCCAGTTGAAATCATCGGCACTGGCACCTGCGTCCTGATATCTTTTCCAATCGGAACCAACTTTATCATAAAGGTTACGCTTCTCCGGATCTTTCAGAACCTCATAAGCTTCGCCGATCTCTTTAAATTTGTCTTCGGCAGATTTGTCATCAGGATTCTTATCCGGATGATACTTAGCCGCAAGCTTCCGATACTTCTTCTTAATTTCATCCTGGGATGCGTCCCTGGATACTCCTAAAATGTTGTAGTAGTCTTTATACTCCATAACAATACCTCATCTGCTTTATCTGCAAAAGATATGCCACTGACTTCAGAATTGCGATTTTGGCAGAATGAGAAATGAATTTCGGCTCTTTTTGGAAGAATTGTCAACATTTTGACAATAACAAACCGTCTTCTTGTAGAAGATCGAAAAAATAGATCTAATCCTAAGCAGATTCACTACTGATGGTATCACTTTACATGTGTACCTGCCAACTTTGCAATGGAGGTAGTATCCTACGCGTGTGAAGTAAGAGTATTTTAGTAGAAATTTTGGTATGAAAACTGGGGTGCATCCTGATCAATCTCGTATACGCGTTGTTCCATGCCATTGATGGGAGTTTCATCTTCAATATTTAATCGATAAATATTTGACAACTTATTTCTATCAATTTCAAAGAAAATTGTATTCTCATTGTCTCTTTTAAGAGTCATAATATCGTTTGGGATCACAAAGTGCCGATGCATTTTCCCAACGAAATCAGCATAGCATAAAATGATATACTCTATCATCGTATGTTTCGGATTGATCATGATGTTTTGTATCACACCAATTTCCTGACCATCTTTTGTTTTTACTTTTTTTCCCATTATCTCAGTTACCAGCAATAAAATATCATTCATCTCTTTCCTTCTTTTATAGATTACTTGATTGTGTGTATGAAGATTATTCTCTTGAAAAAGTTGATTATCGATCAACTATCTACTTCGTGAGTCCGGCTTCAATTCATTAGCCTATAATTAAAATTAAACCTGTTAGATACGTAATGTTCCTTTTAATTATAACTTTTTAAAGATAGGAAAAGGGCTGTAACTACTGTGTAAAAAAAACTTTAAGAAATAGGTAAGAGTTTTTACTACACGGAATGGTTTGGGTGATATCAAATCGTACAAATCAAAAATAAAAAGGCAGTGTAAAGGCAGGTTTATGGCTAGTGATTATCCGGAATAAGTCAAAATAAAAAAAGCCTCTGTCGCTTAAGACAGAGGCTTTAACCTTAACCATAACCACATGGTTTGCTACATAAGTTCAATAGCAATGAATACATTTCTACCTTGTCTGTTTACACGTAATAGAACCGCATCAGTTTCATTGTCTATATAACTTTGAATCGCTCCATAAAATTCACTTGGATTTGTAACATCATTCTCACCAACCCGCGTAATCACATCGCCGCGTCTCAATCCCTGGCGATAAGAACGGCTTGCCTGAGAAATACTATTGACTACAACACCTTCAACGCCTTCGCCTAATTCAAGTTGTTGACGAATGGTATTCGTGAGTTCATCGACGCTGAAACCAAGAGTTTCATGCAGATCTTCTAAACTCTCTTCATTCATGCTGTTGCTCGCCATCTGCTCTCTTTCAAGCTCGCCGAGTTCAACATCGTAACTCATCTCTTCGCCATCCCGAATCACTCCAAGTGTAACCTCTTCACCCGGTTTATGATTCGCAATTCTTGTTCGAAAATCGGCCCAAGATCCAACATCTTCACCGTCAAGTGAAATAATCACGTCACCTTCCTGGAGGCCGGCCTGACCTGCGGGAGCATCCGGCATTACTTCACCAACAACGATTCCTCTAGCATTTTCAAGTCCGAGCGCCCGGGCCATAGTTCGGTCAACCTGACCGCCAAAACCAATTCCGAGATATCCTCTAGAAACATGACCTTCCGTAATCAATGCTTCCATTACGTCGCGAGCCATATTAACAGGGATTGCAAAACCAAGTCCCTGATAACCTCCAGTTTGGCTGGCAATTGCCGTATTAATTCCTACAAGTTCTCCATCAAGATTGATAAGAGCACCGCCTGAATTACCGGGATTAATCGCGGCATCGGTTTGTATATAATTTTCATACAAATTTAATCCCACCAGGGAACTTTCTGAAGCCAATGAACGGCCGGTAGCACTTACAATCCCCATAGAAACGGATTGCGCAAATTGTTGTCCTAAGGGACTACCAATTGCCAAAACCATCTCACCAACTCGGATTTCATCGCTGTTTCCAAGTGCGATGGCAGAAAGTTCTTCGTCCGTATCTATTTTAAGTACGGCAACATCACTGGCCGGATCAGTACCAACAACTTCAGCCTCAATTTCCGAACCATCAAAAAGCTGAACATTAATTTCATCGGCGTTCTCAACAACATGATTGTTTGTGAGGATGTATCCATCTTCTGAAACAATCACACCTGAACCTAAACCTTGTCTGCTAAACTCTCTTTCCTGGTTAAATCTTGGGTCATCAAAAAAGAAAGAAAAAGGAGATTGCTGTTGACGGGTAACTGTTTGAGTTGTGGTAATCATTACAACCGTTTTACTTGTACGGTCCGCAATATCCACAATTGCGTTATTGAAATCCTCCAGAGTAGTGATTGGAGTTTCATTTGCGGTTGCCTCCGTCGTATTAAAATCCGGCAACCGGAACATCGATGCACTATTAGATCCATTATCGGTTGCATAGTGCATTCCTACAAATAGAAAAACCACTGCAAACATTGCAGCGATACTGATTTTCATCTTGTCCATCTTAGATCAATATTTATTTAATTTTTACAGTGTAAACTAACGTGAGAATTTTATCTTATTGTCTAACTGTACCTTGATGCAAAAAGATGCCGGAGGCGCATGCTCAATGCGGCTCCGGCGCTAACTAACCTGCTCTCTTTAGGGGACTAAGTAGAACAGCTCTTCAATTACTTAATTTTAATTTGTTTCTTCATCTGCTGCTCACTCTTATCAACGGTTATGTGTAGGATTCCATTGTTATATGTAGCAGAAATACTTTCTACGTCTACGTTGTCCGGCAGTGTGAAAGATCGACTAAAGGTACCATAGTGCGATTCAACTCTGTGATATTGCTTATTGTCTTCTTTCTTTTCAAACTTCCGCTCACCAGAGATAGTTAGTGTGTTATTTTCGATGTTGAGGTCGATATCATTTTTGTTAATACCAGGAACTTCAACATCAATTAAATATTGTTTGTCCGTTTCGGAAATATCGATGCTTGGTGCATAAGAACCTTGTCTTGTGGCTACCGCATCGTTAAAAAATTCATCCATAATGTCTGAAAATCGTTTTCCGAAAATGTCTCTGTTTGGCTGATTATATTTTATAAGTGTCATAATTAATCACCTTTTGGTTAAGATTGTTTAAATCAGTTTCACTTATAAGTGTTGCAATCTCGGTGCCAAACTGAGATTTCACGAAAACAACTGACAACCTTGAAAACAGGTTCTGCAGTTATTTCATTTTTATAACGTTCTCAGACCGTTTGACATTATATGATGGACAACCTGTCTTTAGATAGCTGTAAAGTTGGCGGAGAGGTGTTTAAACGCGGATATTGGTGAATTACTCGTCTTCCCGTAGAGGTGCAGACAGAGAGAAGAGAAGATTTTTGAGAGTAAAAAATGTTTTAGAATAGATATTAGAAAAAAAGGGGAGAATTTAATTAACTCCCCTTTAATTAGAATCCTTTACTTATCGATAGCTTTTGTTCCACTCTTTCGCTACAAGAAAAGCCATTTCAAGACTTTGCTCATAATTGAGACGCGGATCGCAATAGGTTTCGTAATTGTGGCTGAGCCCGGCTTCATTCAATCCGTTTGCTCCACCTACACATTCCGTCACATTATCGCCGGTAAGCTCAAGGTGCACACCACCAAGATAGCTCGCCTCAGATCGGTGAACATCAAACGTAAGTTTAATCTCTTTCAGAATATCATTGAACTTCCGGGTTTTTACATTGTCTTCCGTGGCATAGGTATTTCCATGCATCGGGTCGCAACTCCAAACCACCGGGTGACCATTCTGTTTTACCGCTCGAATGTATGATGGCAGGTTTTTCTCCACATTCTCCTGCCCCATTCTTGTAATCAAAACAATCTTGCCAGCCTCGTGTGATGGATTAATTTTATCCAACATGCTTAACAGATTATCGATATCAAATGGAGGTCCAACTTTAATCCCAACCGGATTTTGAATTCCTTTAAGATATTCAACATGAGCACCATCCAGATTTTGAGTTCGGTTGCCCAGCCATACCAGGTGCGAGCTTAAATTAAACCACCCCTGTTTCCGTGGAACGCGTCTTGTTTGAGCTGAATCATAAAAAAGGTTCAGTGCCTCATGGGATGTGTAAAGATCTACTTTGTGAACCGTATTAAATTTATGAGGTGTAATAGTCTCCATAAATTTAATGGCATTATTGATGGAGCTTACCATCTTTTCATAGTCTTTGTAGAACTCATTGTTGTGCATAAAATCGAGCTCCCACTGCTCGGGATGTTGAAGATCGGCAAACCCTTCATCAGACAGTGCACGTAAAAAGTTGAGTGAAAGTGCAGATTTTTGATAGGCTTCAATCAGTCGCTGTGGATCGGGCTTTCTGGCCTCTTTTTTTGGTTCATAACTGTTGATCAAGTCGCCGCGATAGTTCAACATCTTTTCGCCATCCACAATCTCAAAATCTTTTGAGCGCGGTTTGGCATACTGACCTGCAATTCGTCCTACACGAACAACCTCAGTTCCCATCTCGTGAATCATGATAAAGCTCATCTGGAGCATCACTTTCAGCAAGTTTACCAGCTTGGGAGAACGGCATCCATCAAAAGTCTCCGCACAATCTCCGCCCTGTAATAAGAATGCTTCACCTTTGGATACTTTGGCAAGCTTCTGTTTCAATGCTTCAATTTCCCATGATGTAATCAGTGGAGGGAGTGCTTTCAATTCTTCAAAAGCAGCCTGCAATTCATCAGTATCAGGATACTCAGGGAGTTGTTCGATCTCTTTATCATTCCAGGAAAGCGGATGCCATCCGTGGCCTTCCATCAGATCGGGGACTTCAATTTTATTGGCTCGTTTGGTGGTTGTACTCATTGTTTCTATTAAATACGGTTATAAAAAGACTTTAAATATAAGCATCATTTAACGAATTGATAAAGTTTAAATCAATTATACATATAGTAACGCTAAATGAATGCGTTTCTTTTTTTCATTGTTGGATAGGATGTGATTCAGTCACACTCTTTGTATCTTTAAAGTTTTAACCTCAATTGACTCCCATTGCAACAAAATATTGTCATTCGCGGAGCACGCGAGCACAATCTCAAGAACATAGACATTAACATTCCACGAGAGCAGTTTGTGGTATTGACCGGCCTCTCCGGCTCGGGAAAATCATCTCTCGCCTTCGATACGATTTACGCAGAGGGACAGCGCAGGTTCCTGGAATCTCTATCCGCTTATGCCCGGCAGTTTTTGGGTATGATGGAGCGCCCCGATATCGATTTTATTGATGGTCTATCGCCTGTTATTTCGATTGATCAGAAAACAACAAACCGGAATCCACGCTCTACAGTTGGAACCATTACTGAAATTTATGATTTCCTGCGTCTGCTCTACGCCCGAATCGGTGTTCCCTATTCCTATAAATCCGGGAATAAGATGGAGAAGCAGACATCCGATCAGATTGTTTCTTCCATCATGGAGATTGAGTCAGGGACGAAAGCGTATTGCCTTGCGCCTGTGGTTCGGGGACGAAAAGGACATTACCGCGAGCTCTTTGAGCAGATGAAAAAGCAGGGTTACATCAAAGCTCGCGTAGATGGCGAACTGATTGATCTTGAGGGTGAGATTAAACTCGATCGATATAAAACACATAATATAGAAGTCGTCGTCGATCGGTTTGTGATCTCAAAAAATAGTGAAAAACGAATTTCTGAAAGTGTTCACCTGGCTCTCGAAATGGCCGATGGTAACTTAATTCTCGGTATCCAGAAAGATGGTGAGATTAAAGACAAGGTGTACAGTAAGAATTTATACGATCCGGAAAGTGGACTCTCTTATGAAGATCCAGCTCCCAATCTATTTTCATTTAACTCTCCGTTTGGTGCCTGCAAAGCCTGTAACGGTCTTGGATATCGATATGATGTAAGCCGCGATCTTGTCATCCAAAATCCTGATAAATCGATCAACGAGGGTGCTATTCGATTTTTGGGTGAGCCGAGAGATATCTTTGTTTTCAAACAGTTAAAAGCAGTTCTTGATACTGTTGATCTGGATTTTGATACGCCGATCGAAGATTTCTCCGAAGAAGCTTTGGATCTTCTCTTTGAAGGCGGTGGCGATAAGAAATTTAATGTGAGTTATGATTTCAAGAAAAACAATGTCACCTATAAGCATAAGTTTTCCGGCTTGCGATCGATCATTCGGGAACAGTACGAGGAGAGCAAATCGAATAAGCAGCGCGACAAAGCAAAAGCATATCTATCAAAAATAACCTGCCCAGATTGCGGTGGCGGCCGGCTCAACCCGGAAGCTTTGTCTTATAAAATAGATGGGTATAATATCCACGATCTTGTCGTGCAGGATATTGAAAGCCTTCGCAAAACGATTGGAAATCTAAAACTGAATGAACGCCAGCGCACGATTGGTCAGCAGGTCTTAAAAGAGGTGATCGACCGGCTCGACTTTTTGTTGAACGTTGGATTGAATTACCTGACCCTTGATCGTGAAGCGATGACACTGAGTGGTGGCGAAGCGCAGCGAATTCGGCTGGCAACTCAGATCGGAACGCAGCTTGTTGGCGTGCTTTATATTTTGGATGAGCCTAGCATCGGTCTCCACCAGCGGGATAACATCAAACTGATTCGCTCTCTCGAAACGCTACGGGATCTCGGAAATTCAGTGATTGTGGTCGAACACGATCGCGAAACCATTGAGCATGCTGATTATGTGGTTGATCTTGGACCGGGAGCCGGAACCGAAGGCGGATATATCGTCACGGAAGGAAAGCCCGATGAACTCGATCCCGAATCGATGACCACCAAATTCCTTCAGGATAAAGAGGTGATCCCCTACCCTGATAAACGAAGAGAAGGATCTAAAAAAAGTATCAAGATCAAAAAGGCTACGGGACACAATTTGAAAGAAGTGGATCTTGATGTTCCGCTTGGGAAATTTATCTGTGTAACAGGCGTGAGTGGAAGCGGCAAAAGTTCGCTCATCAACCAAACGTTGACGCCCATTTTATCAAACGAATTCTATAATTCCAAAGATGTACCTCTTCCCTATCAATCGGTGGAAGGAATCAATAATGTGGACAAAGTTATTTCGATTGATCAAAGCCCGATTGGCCGAACGCCCCGATCCAACCCCGGAACATATACAAAAGTGTTTGATCATATTCGATCACTTTTTGCGGAGCTACCGGAATCCAAAATTCGCGGATATGATCAGGGGAGATTTTCCTTCAATGTGAAAGGCGGCCGATGTGAAGCGTGTAATGGCGATGGTGTTCGAAAAATTGAGATGAACTTCCTGCCCGATGTGTATGTAGATTGCGAGGAGTGTAACGGTCAGCGCTACAACCGGGAAACGCTCGAAATCCATTATAAAGGAAAGAATATTTCTGATGTACTCCAGATGCCAATCAGTGAGGCGTATGAATTTTTTGATTCCATTCCGGCCATCAAACGAAAACTGAAAACGTTGAACTCAGTCGGTTTAGGATATCTGACGCTTGGCCAGTCCAGTACAACATTGAGTGGTGGTGAAGCACAGCGAATTAAACTCTCGCGCGAACTTTCAAAAATTGGCACGGGCGATACCATGTATATTATGGATGAACCGACCACGGGACTTCATTTTCAGGATGTGCGAATGCTGGTTGATGTGATTCAAAAACTCGTCAATAAAGGAAATACGGTAATCGTAATCGAGCACAACTTAGATCTCATCAAAGCGGCCGATTGGATTATTGATTTGGGACCCGAAGGTGGCCACGGTGGAGGCGAAATCATCGCAACCGGAACGCCTGAAGATCTCGCAGAGGTTGAAGACAGCCATACCGGGAGATATTTAAAGCAGGAATTTGAAAGAGAGCAAAAACGAACGAAATCAACTGTATAGAATATCAACACAGGAGATTCTGAAGCCGGTCTGGTATCTTTCTTTTATTGCCCCTGTTCTGTTATTTCAAATTTACAAACATTCACTTCAAAAAATGTTTGTCATCAGGTTGGTTTCTGTCTATTTTTACTAGTCTGATGAAAAACAAAGTCAATCATATCTTTCGGTCTGTTACCATCACCTTTTTGATGGCGGGATTCCTGGCACACCTGATTGTGCCGTTCTCCAGCCAGGCCCAAAAAACGGCCTTTACGCGCTGGTTGAATCACAATGTGGTTTCCTCCGGGAATGAAAGTGAGGTTGAACTCCGAAATACAATTAAAGAGTTACCGGAACAAACCGGTGATTTCTGGAAGCTGGTTCAGGAAGCGTCTGAATTGGTTGTCAGCCACAAAGATAATTTTAAAAGATCTTTGTCAAATCCCGGCGAAACCGGTAAGCAAACGAATTCTAGCTGGTTAATCGAACAGTGGAATAGTTTTCAGAATCAGGAATCGGGTTTTAACTCGGTTTTGATTGAATCCGTAAAAGCTCTTTCAAAATGGGTTCCTCAGAATCTGAATTTTGCTTCTCTTGAAGGGAATCGCGGAACTTACCAGCAAGATTTTTTCAATGAGTTGTTTTTCTATTCTTTTCGAACATCCACCGATCTTCTTAAGCCTTTGATCAGTGGAATCAGTATCAATGCTCCATAGTTTTTTCCTTTCTCTCACTATTTATTACACGGTTAACCTATGCTGATGGCGGGATTAACTGTGCATATCATTCATTTTAAAAACACGAAACTTTTTCAATAGATCATTCTAAACGATTATGAATTCACAAAATAATGGATTTAAAATTGGTAGCATCGTCGTATTTCTTGGCTTGACGATCTACTACCTGTTCCCAACCATTCAGTGGCAACTGGAACAGAGACATATGCAAAATATGGTACCGAGCGAGCGTGCTCAGTACCAGGAAGAAAATGCGGCTAAACTGCAAAACCTTCGGGAAGAGTCGCTCTCTCTTGGATTGGACCTTCAGGGAGGTATGTATGTTACTCTCGAAGTTGGAACCCCACAGTTACTTCAAGAACTGGCCGGTGAATATGCAGATGAAGAACTGGAAGATATTATTCAAACGGCTAGAGATCGGGCATACGAACAGCGAACAGATTTTATTGATGAATTTGTTGCTGAATTTGAAAGTCGAAATCCCGATGGTTTGCTCAGTCGATATTATCGATCCGATGCTGATAATATCACCCGTCGATCCACAAACGAAGAAATCACCACTTACCTTAAACAACAGCGTGATGAAGCGGTTGACCGTGCGATGGAAATTATCCGTTCTCGGGTTGACAGATATGGTGTTACAGAACCATCCATTCTGCAACAGGGAAATAACCGAATAGTCGTTGAGCTTCCCGGTGTTTCTGATGAAGAACGTGTCCGTGACCTTCTTCGAGGAACAGCACGGCTCGAATTCAGATTGTTGCCTGAACCCGAGGAGATCAATGCTGTAAAACAACAGATTGCTGATTATTTCAGCAACCAAATGGAAGGAGAACAAGCTGATTCTCTCTCAGAAACATCTTCTGATTCATTAACTGCAGATACATCTGAAACGCTCGGACAAGCAAGTAATCAGACAGCCAACCTGCTTGAAGTGTTCGATCTTCGCGGATCCAATCAATATTCCTTTGGATATGCCGCAGGTCGCGATACTTCTACGGTTAACAGACTACTGCAGCAAGAAGAAGTTCAGAGTATGATCCCCAGAAATATGGAGTTAATGTGGGGAGCCACACCGTTTGCTGAGAACAACGGAACCGAACTTTACGAGATGATTCCGGTTCGAAGCCAAGTTGAATTGACCGGTGACGTGATCTCAGAAGCGCGTGTAGCATTTGAACCGACAACAAATGCTGCAGAAGTGTCCATGTCGATGAACTCTGAAGGTGCAAGACGATGGTCTCGAATTACCGGTGCAAATATAGGGAAACCCGTAGCGATTGTATTGGACGGTTATGTGTACTCATATCCAACGGTTCAGAATAAAATCAATAACGGCCGCTCTTCTATTTCCGGACTTGGCGGTGTTGAGGAAGCGGAAGACTTGGTAAATATCTTGCTTTCCGGTGCCTTGCCCGCTCCGCTTGATATTATTGAGGAGCGAACTGTGGGTGCATCCTTAGGTGAAGATTCAATCCAGGCCGGCCTCTACTCTACCCTTTTTGGACTAGTAGTTGTAGCGATTTTTATGATTATTTATTACCGCGCCGGTGGTGGAATTGCAGATCTCGCACTCATTCTGAACATCATATTTATATTAGGAATCCTGGCCGCTTTTAACGCCACGCTTACCCTTCCGGGAATTGCCGGTATTGTACTGACAATCGGTATGGCGGTGGATGCAAATGTGTTGATATTTGATAGGATACGTGAGGAGATGAGAGGCGGTAAAACGTTACGCGCCGCAATTGATAATGGTTATTCAAATGCAATGAGCGCTATTATTGACGCCAACGTAACAACCTTTTTCGTGGCTGTAATTCTCTACAGTTTTGGTGTAGGCCCCATTAAAGGTTTTGCCGTTACGCTGATGGCCGGAATTGTAGCATCACTGTTTAGCGCCATTGTAATTACGCTAGTGGTTATTGATTACCTCACCCGCGATAAAACTGCCGAAGTTAACTTCGGATAATCAATCAAAAAAGAATTTAAAATAAACAGGTATACATTATGAGATGGTTTGAAACACCAAGTTTTGATTTTATTAAAGCCACAAAAGTGGCGTATTTCCTGTCAGGTTCGCTCATTATCATTTCCCTGATAGCCATTTTTACGATGGGTTTAACGTACGGAATTGATTTCCGCGGCGGACAGGAATTCGTTTTCGATTTTGAAAAGCCAGTCGATGTAGTTGAATTACGAAGTGAATTATCAGGACCA
>CAYRDO010000089.1:13356-15946 GCA_964422985.1 uncultured Rhodohalobacter sp.
TCGGTACAACTCCGGAAGTAAAGCTATTCGGTTCTGAAAGTGAAATTCTCCTTCGGGTTGATACGGAAGAGGATATCAATCAAACCAGCGAGCTGATACTCTCCAATCTAAAAACGCTCTACCCCGATAATCCGGTTATAATTGAGAGTACTGCGCTTGTTGGGCCAAGATTTGCGGAAGATTTGAGAATCGGTGCTTTGTACTCTATAATCTTTGCGCTTGCTGTAATCTTTATTTACATCTTCATCCGATTTAAAGGATGGTACTATTCTGCCGGAGCTATTGCAGCACTGGCACACGATGTTTTAATCGTGCTTGGAATATTTACCTTAATGGCAAAGTTTGCCCCTTTTGATGTGAGTATCGATCAATCAATTATTGCGGCATTTCTCACAATTGTTGGTTATTCTTTGAACGACACCGTGGTAGTTTTTGACCGTATCCGTGAAAATTCCCTGGTTTATAAAACAATGAATTTCAAAGATATGATTAACAAAAGCCTTAACGATACTCTCAGCCGAACAGTTATCACTTCATTAACAACCTTGTTTGTGGTAACTGTGCTGTTTATCTTTGGTGGAGAGGTGCTAAAAGGCTTTGCATTTGCACTCGTAATTGGTGTAATATTAGGGACTTACAGCTCTCTTTTTGTAGCAAGCGCGCTCGTTGTTGAACTTCAGAAACGGGCAATGCAAGCCAAATAACCACAACGGACAAACTGAATAAAGACCTATGAGCTTTAATGTTTCTGAAAAGTACAACTGTGTAATTATCGAATTTAAAGGTAATGTGATGGGCGGACCGGATGCTGTAAGCCTGAATGAAAAGCTTCATGAGCTGATTGAAAAAGATCAAACCAACATTGTGGTTGATCTTGGTAAAGTTAAGTTTATGAACTCTTCGGGTCTGGGGATGTTGATTGGAGCACTTACGACCATGAAGAAAGCCGGTGGTGATTTGAGAATTGCCAACGCTACCGACAAAATTGAAAGCTTGCTCATTGTCACAAAACTCATTACTGTCTTTAAACACTACAAAACACTGGATGAAGCGATCGCTTCATATCAGGAAGATTAAAGTAGCTGTTAACCTATTTAAATATTAATTCGGAGGTGTTAACGCACCTCCTTTTTTTTGGATTTTATGCCTGTACGAATTGTTATTGGAGCCCAGTGGGGAGATGAAGGAAAGGGTAAAGTTGTAGATTTGTTGAGCTCAGATGCTCAATATGTTGTCCGCTATCAGGGAGGTGCAAATGCGGGCCACACCCTAAAGTTTGATGACACGACCATTGTCCTTCACCTAATCCCGTCCGGACTATTTAACGGAAACTCAAAATGTATTATCGGCAATGGGGTTGTTATCGATCCAATCGCCCTTGTTGAAGAGCTTGAAGAGGTTCAATCTCATGATATTCAATTAGAAGACAGGCTTTTCATCAGCAGTTCAGCTCATCTGATTCTACCCTATCACAGAGTTTTAGATAATGTGAAGGAGAAGAGCCGCGGCAGTGATGCTATCGGTACAACGGGACGCGGAATTGGGCCGGCGTACGTCAGCAAGGTTTCTCGCATCGGTATTCGAATGGATGATCTTCTGGATGAAAAGACGCTGAACGAAAAGATCCGAAAAAATTTAGAAGATATTAACAGGGCTCTCGAAAACGTATACGGAGAAGACCCTCTTGATGCCGATGAAATGATCAAAGAACTAAAGCCGGCAATTGACAAGGTGAAACCGTTCGTGTGTAATACCTCACAACTTCTCCATCAGGCGTTGGAGAATGACGAATCTGTTTTGCTTGAAGGTGCCCAGGGAAGTCTGCTGGATGTTGATCATGGAACATATCCATATGTAACATCTTCAAACCCTACAGCAGGCGGAGCGTGCACCGGAAGTGGTATTCCCCCTCTTGCCGTCACTCACTCTATGGGAATAACCAAAGCGTATTGCACACGTGTTGGAAATGGCCCCTTCCCTACCGAGTTAGAAGATGAGTATGGCGAAACTCTACGAAAAAACGGACAAGAGTTTGGAGCTACTACAGGGCGCCCAAGACGATGTGGCTGGCTGGATTTAGTTGCTCTGAAATATGCTGTACAGTTAAACGGCATGAATGAACTCGCTTTAACAAAACTCGATGTACTGGACAATTTTGATGAAATAAAAATCTGCACCGAATATAATCTGGATGGAGAAACGACTAAAGTTTTCCCACTCGATACAGAAAACGTGGAAAAAGCGAAGCCGGTGTACAAAACGTTTAAAGGTTGGAAAACATCCACCAGAGAAACATCGTCCTACGACGATCTCCCTGAGAAAGCGAAAGAGTACATCACATTTATTGAAGATTATATTGGAGTAACGTTTAATGTAATCTCAACAGGTCCAAAACGGTCTGAGACAATTACTCGGTAAAAATTTTTGGGGAAGAAAATCCAAAAATAGTGTTGAAAAGGAAGCCCAAAAGGTTTTATATTTATTGTCTAGTTGATGGTTGAAAAATTCGTTCTAAGTCATCAAATTTAACTTATTGATTTGCGGGAATAGCTCAGTGGTAGAGCATCTCGTTGCCAACGAGAAGGTCGCG
>CAYRDO010000090.1:0-15925 GCA_964422985.1 uncultured Rhodohalobacter sp.
AATTGGGATTCAAATACAGATCTCTTCTTAATTCCTGATCTGTTCCGGTAGTGATGTAGGGGCGGATTCTGCTGAGAGTGGCTGATCCGATTCCGGGGACATTGATTAGATCATCAACCATAGAAAATGGAACCTGGTTTGATCGATAGTGAACAATACCCTGAGCCAACCGGAAGTTCAATCCGGGGATTTGCATCAAATCATCGACGGAAGCACGATTAATATTGATTGGATTGTTGGCAAGATTTTCGAGGAATTGAACCAACTCTTCCAAATCCAAATCAGACTCTTCGGGATCGATCTCTTCGATCGCTCGTTCCAAATCACGTTCAACTTGTGTTCGTACGGTGTCTGCTTCTTGTGCAAGCGCGTGATTTGGATCAGCAAAGCATAACGCAATCACTCCAATCAGAATAATCAGATTCCGATAAAGTGCATTCCCAATGAATGTAACCTTACTTCCTATTCCCATTTAAAGCTGATTTACAGCAAGATGAATTGCCAGAATTTTAGCCAACGATTTATATTACTCTCAATGCGTTGAGAAAATATATAAAATCGAAGGCTAAAACGGACTAATTTTAAATGAGAGTTTTCTTAGAAACTCAGGTTGCAGGTTTCATGGCAGGTTCGGGAGCTTCCTCTTCAACATTGTTTTTCTCTGTTTTCCGTCTCCAGTAATTGGCAAGAGTGGACCCTGAAATGTTCATCCACGGACCAAAGATTGCCGGTGCCAGACCTACTGTTGCAAGTCGTCCCATCTCCTGTGCAAGTCCAGAGGCCATTCCGCCATTCTGCATGCCAACTTCAAAAGCTATGGTTCGACACGACTTTTCGTCCATCCCAAACATTCGGCAGCCCCAATAACCAAAGAGGTATCCCAGTCCATTATGAATAATGGCGGCAAGAATCAGAAGAAGACCAATAGATAAAAGTGAATCACGACCGGCGGCTGTAATAACGGCGATAATAAAAGCAATTCCCGCCATCGATACGACCGGCATGATGTCGTCCAGCCATTTTATTTTTCCGTGAAGAAAGTGATTAAAGAGCAACCCAAGTACAATCGGCAGGATAATCATATTCAGGATGCTGATCATCATTCCATAGGTATCAATCGGTACAAATTGCCCTGCTAAAAGCTGCATCAAATAAGGTGTGGCCAGTGGGGATAACATGGTTGAAACGGCTGTGAGTGTAATCGACAATGCCAAATCTGCTTTCGCAATAAAAGCCATTACGTTTGATGCTACCCCGCCGGGGCAGGAACCGATCAACACAACGCCTGCAGCAACTTCAGCCGGAAAGCCAAATGTTAATGCAATGGTGATTCCAACAACCGGCATGATGGTGTATTGGCAAATGAGCCCCACTCCAACGCCCTTCGGTTTCTTAAAAACGCCTTTAAAATCCTGAATACTTAACTGTGTTCCCATCCCAAACATGATGAGCTGAATGAGCGGTACAATAAGGTTACTGAGATTATATCCGCCCCAGGATGTCATGTATTGAGGATAAAACATGGAGAACGTTACCGCCGAAAAAATCCACAGAGAAAATGCGAAAGATTTGAAGATGGTTTCCGTACCCCTCACACCAATAGCCAGCGAAATAAACATGGTTGTCATAAAGAGTGCCAGTAATGGTGAGCTGGGATCCACAAATAACATTACAATGGTTCCGATGAGGCAGATCAGACTTAGCCAAAGAAGTGATTTCAAAAAAGATTTCATATTAACTCCAGGTTCTGTCCCAAGTTCTCATTTCATTCCACTCAGGGGTTGGTTCAAAGAACCCAGCCCCTTCAATTAAACTATCTTTGACTACATCCATATTGAGTTCAACTCCAAGCCCCGGCTTTTCAGGTACGGTAGCATATCCATCATCAAAAATCATCTTTGGATCGCCTTCATACATATCATACCAGCGATCGATTCCTACAGAATGATGCTCAAGTGTATTAAAATTTTGAGTAGCTGCTGCAATATGCACAGATGCCATAAACCCTATCGGTGATCCGGCAAAATGCAGATTCATGGCTATTCCTGCCTCCTGCGCATAATCACCAATTTTTTTCGTTCCTAATACTCCGGTTGACCCCGGATCGGGGTGAATAATATTAATGGCACGTTTATCAATCAGCGGTTTACAGCCATCCCAGGTGCCAATGTCTTCTCCGGTTTGCGTGGGCGTGGTTGTGGAATCGGTTATCTCTTTCCACATATCTGTCCATTTCCACGCAACCATATCTTCAGCATACGCAATGGTATAGGGCTCGAGCATGCGGGCAATTTTTATCGCTTCATTTACACCAAAATGGCCAAAATGATCAATGCCAAGCGGGATTTCGTAACCCACCGTCTCGCGCATCACCCGGACATATTCTTCCATTAATTCAAGGCCTTTTTCTGTAATCTGAATTCTTGTGAACGGGTGGTCAATCTGTCCATACTCTCCGGGTGTGCTCGAATACTGGCTTTGCAGACGATGTTCCCCTTTGGGGGCATGAGCGTTTGAATTCACTAACGTTCCGGGTGTGCGTGAAAGAAGTTCAATGCCAATATCCATCTTTAAAGCTTTATAGCCGGCATCTACACGTGTTTCTTTCATCCGTCTTGCAAATTCATGAGGATCCGATGCCCCGGCGGTGTCTGCATAGAGTTGAATTTTGTCTCGATACTTACCACCAAGCATCTGGTAAACAGGAACTCCATAGGCCTTTCCAGCTATATCCCACAAGGCCATCTCAACGGCAGCTACTCCTCCGCCTTGGCGTCCTTCACCGCGAAATTGCTCAATATCTCGTAAAATCCATTCAACATTACAAGGGTTTCTGTCCAGAATTCGGCTCTTCAACATGAGGGCATACTCTTTTGGCCCGCCATCCCGTACCTCACCATAGCCCGAAATGCCTTGGTTGGTATCAATGCGAATAAGAGGAACGCGAAAGGGTATTCCGTCTACTTCTGCCACACGCATATCTGTGATCTTTAAATCAGATGGTGAGGAATATCGATTGACCTTTGAGCTTAAATGTTCAACCTGAGTATGTATTGGAGCCATCGCTAAAGCACCAAGGCCAAGACCGCCCATACTCGCTTTTTTAATAAAATCACGGCGCCCATTTTTATCTTGATTATTCATTTTTTCTTTCCTCCTAAATTTCTTCTGTTTCGATGATTCGGTCGATCGTAGATTCGCCGATTCCATACTCGTCTTGCAGCATGTTGCGATTTTCTTCCAGCCAATTAAAGAAATCCTGCCGGATCGATTCCGTCCAATCCGTATCCATTTGGCCAGCGGTATAAACTCCTTCCTGAACTCTACGGTGCGCAAACATATCGGTAAGACGAATCACATCCGATCGGTCCACTACGGTTTCTGCCAGATGAGCCGGAATGAATATTACGCCGGTTTCTTTGGCGAGAACTACATCGCCGGGAAGAACAGTGGTTTCTCCGACCATAATGGGTGTGTTGAGTCCCATCAGCATCATTTGCTGAAGGAAGGAGGGATCCCATTCGCGTACAAATGCGTTAAATCCTTCGATTTGAGAAAGCCCTTCACGATCTCGTGATGAGCCATCAAACACTACGCCATTTCCGGAATTTGCATAGATTGTGTTTCCGAGGCGGTCTCCAATCAGCGTTCCGTCCTGAATTTTACCGTAACCGTCGGCTACATACACATCGCCCTGAACGAGTACGTCAATCGGCCAGGTGTTCATGGGACCGGAGCGGCCATCTTCAGTTCCTTTAGCAATAATCGCTTTTTCAAGTGCAGGTCGACTTGGCATATATTGCGCCGTAACAGCTCGTCCTACAACCGGTTCGCCGGGTTTTAAAATTTCCCAGTCGCCGCCGGTAAATTGGTTGTGATATCCAAAACCGCGAATAATTCCCCAGGCTTCCTCAATCGATACGTGTTTCATTCGTTCAAGAACGTCATCAGAAACTTTTGGACGCCCGTCCTCAAACCGTTCACCCTCCCATTCAGGAGTGAGCCAGATCATTTGTTCTTTTGAAATTGTTTGAGCCTCGGCAGGTTGGTATACAGCAAAAATCAAGGCAGATAGACAAAGAAGTAGAATCAGTTTTTTCATGGTTAAGGAAATCGTTAAATAGATTATAGTTTAATGCCTATAAATAGAAGCGCTTTTTCAGATAAGAATTTAGTCCGAATTAATCAATTAATCAGGGGAAATAAGGAGAGCAGAAGTAAAAGAATGAAGCTATTCCTCAATTACAGCAATTCGTTTGGCTTCGCCCTTTGGCGGATATGTATCTATAATAATTCCACTCGACCAGCCTCTCACCCTAAGTTTCTCTTTAAGATCTTCTTTAGCAAATGGTTTTAGTGAGCCGTCTTTCCTCTGAAGGAGGATGTCTGTTATTTTAGTCAAAGAGAAACTCATTTTATTTCCCGAATTCAGTTTTCCGGGTTTTTCTTCGATCAAAATTTCTTCAATTGAATTATTCTCTTCGTTCATTTTAATGCTCGTAATCTTACCGTCTATATAAGGAGCTTCTGAAAATGGATTGGGAGCGGGTTCAGGAGAAAATTCGCTGTCCGTGGTATTGCAACCAGCGAAAGCAACTACAATGAATAGTAAGGCAATTGTTCTGATCATCTTAAGAAAGATTATTTAATTAACAGGTTATTAATCTAAAATTTTTTGAGACTATTTAAAATCTGATCAAAACTTCACCGCCAAATCAAGAGCGGGGCTCAAGCCAAGCGGATTATGTTGTTGAAGGGCAAAGTTTACATTCCATCGGTGGGATTCATATCCAAAGCCAAAGGAGTACGTTTCCGGTTTAGTGGTGATACCGGCTCGAATGAACAGCGATTCAATAATTTCAAATTGTACGCCACTTCGGAAGGAGAGAGGAAACATCACATCTTTTACAATTTCGGCGGTAATCAAAGCTTCGGGAGTCAGCATATAACTTAAGCCTGTAGCCAACTCGCGAGCTAATTCCTCATCGGTATCTCCATAAGAAGGCTGATTGAGATTGGTCGCACGCGCACCAAACCATAAATCCTCAGTAATTTCTGCAGCAAGTCCAACATCAAAACCAATGGCTCCCGCTGCACCGTAGTAGCCGCCCTGGAAAATATGAGTGTACGAGACAGAAGCACCATAGTGAAATCGATCGAGGCTATTTTTGTAGGCTACCAGAAACCTGTTCTCATTGAAAAGGTTATAACCATACCGATGAACCCCAACTCCAACTGTACCCCAAGCTGTTTGCGTGGTTACATTGGCAGCCATATCTGTAATTTCAGCAATGCCAACATATCGGAAGCCGTAAAATGAAACGCGGTTTTGATTCGTTGACATGAGGGCAACATTGGAGAAAAGCGCCCAGTTTGCATCAGGAATAGCAACCCCTGTTTGCCCCATGGCGACAGAGGTTGCACCCAAACTTGTTTGCGCCTTCAGTTGATTGAATATCCCCAAAAATCCCAAAATCAACACGCCCAGCAGGTAATTAACCCAGAACCTTTGTATCATAAAAGAAATCAAAATAACGCCTCGTAGTTTATATCCCCTAA
The DNA here is from genome assembly GCA_964422985.1 of uncultured Rhodohalobacter sp. Lineage (GTDB taxonomy): Bacteria > Bacteroidota > Rhodothermia > Balneolales > Balneolaceae > Rhodohalobacter. Next base: position 5,560 of record CAYRDO010000090.1, read on the forward strand.
TGAAGTACTCTATTCGATATTATCATAAGTTGGCGGGTAAACTTCAACTAAAGATGATTAGAATTTTAACATCTATAGTAATTGGGTTGATTATACCGCTCAGTTTGTTCGCCCAGGAATTCGATTGTGATGTATCAATAAACAACCGGCAGATCAGCGGAGCTTCGTATGATTATGTGACCGAACTGGAGACGGCGCTGGAAAATTATATCAACGACTACCGATGGACGAATGACCGTTACCGTGATCAAGAACGAATCCGATGTAGCTGGCAAATTGTGTTAACCGGTGTGGATGATAATTTTAACTACACTGCCGAAATAGCTTTAACCGTTCGGCGACCGATTTACAACACGAATCAGGAAACGCTTGCCATTCTTTTTAGTGATAACAACTGGCGATTCTACTATCCACAAAACAAGAATTTGGTTCACGACGAACTCCAATTCGACGACTTGACCAGCTTTGTTGATTTCTACGTCTACATGATGCTTGGCTACGATTATGATACATTTTCCGAGTTGGGCGGAACGCAATATTACGGCGAGGCTCAATCCGTTTTTGAAATCGGACAGAATTCAGGCTCTCAAGGATGGGGGCGATCCATTGGGGCACAACGAAATCGCTATGGATTGATTAATGACATTACAAGCCCCGCCTATGAAGATTTGAGAAGAGCCATTTATCAGTATCACAGAGTTGGATTGGATCAGTTCACAATGCGACCGAACGAAGCCAGGAACCAGGTTTTAGAAGCTTTAGAACTGATTCGAGAGAATAAACAGCTTACAAATAACAATTATCTCTTTGATATTTTCTTTAGTGCAAAATACACGGAAATTGTCGCCATCTTTCGGGATGCTGATGCCGAAATGAGAACTCGTGCTTATAATATTTTAAGTGATGTGGACCCGGCTCATACATCAGAGTATGAGAAGCTTCAAACCTAAGATTTATATGGCCCGAAGAGAGATATTCCATTTCAGGGTTCCGGTAAAATTTCCGTATTCTTAAGATGACTGAGAAACGCATCAAATAAAAAGAAAATCGAGATTATAACCCCATGAAAGGAATTGTATTAGCCGGAGGAACCGGTTCGCGATTATTTCCGCTCACCAAAGTTACAAACAAGCATTTGCTCCCCGTCGGAAATAAACCGATGATCTACTATCCCATCGAGAAATTGACAGAAGCCGGAATGGAAGAGATTTTGATTGTAACCGGAACTGAACACATGGGAGACGTGGTAAATCTGTTGGGGTCCGGTAAAGATTTTGGTTGTCGATTCACCTATAAAGTACAGGATGAAGCCGGGGGAATTGCCCAGGCACTGGGGTTAGCTGAAAATTTCTGTGCCGATGAACCCATGACTGTAATTTTAGGGGATAATATTTTTGAAACAGGCCTCTCTAAGGCTCTTGAAAATTATGATGGATCCGGCGCACAAATTCTCATCAAACAGGTGGAAGATCCCGAACGGTTTGGTGTGGCTGAGCTAAAAGGCGATCGAATTGTGGGGATTGAAGAGAAACCGGATCAACCTAAATCAGAATTCGCTGTAACCGGAATTTACATGTTTGATCCGCAGGTTTTTGATCTGATTCGAAAACTGAAACCGTCCGCCCGCGGGGAACTCGAGATTACGGATGTGAATAATCACTACATCAAAAACGGAACGATGAAATATTCCATTTTGGATGGATGGTGGACTGATGCCGGAACTCCGGAATCATATAAAGTGGCAAATGACCTTGCTCATAAATTGGTTTAGTCAATGAAGTTTCTGATCACCGGAGCTACGGGACAACTCGGCCGAGAGTGGGTTCATTTTTTTGAGGAAAAGGATATAACCTACGAAGCATTTTCATCCTCTGAACTGGATATCACCGACAGCCACAAAGTGAATCAAAAACTTGAGGAAATTTGGCCAAATGTTGTGATAAATTGTGCGGCGTACACGAATGTGGATGGAGCTGAATCAGAATCAGAAAAAGCATTTCTTGTGAATGAAACAGGCGTTCAAAATTTGGTCAATGCCTGTGAATCAGTAGATGCAACACTTGTTCACTTTAGTACAGATTATGTGTTTTCAGGAAGCGAAGAAGATCAAAAAAAATATCCTGATGGGTATCCGGAGAATGCTGAAATGAATCCCATTAACGTATACGGGAAATCAAAAGAAGCGGGAGAAGTGATTCTTCATACAGCTAATTGTGATTGGATATTGGTTCGCGTTTCGTGGTTATGCGGGCAATTTGGAAACAATTTCGCAAAAACAATGCTACGGTTAGGTGCCGAACGGGAGGGCTTAAGTGTGGTAGACGATCAGATCGGATGTCCCTCTTTTGCGTTTGATGTGGTTGAAAAAACATATCAACTTTTTAAAAAGGGATCGACGGGAATCTTTCACATCAGTTCTGAGGGAAAGATTAGCTGGGCCGATTTTGCCGAAGAAATTTTCAATCAGGCCGGACTGAATGTAAAACTCAAACGGATAACTTCTGAGGAATATCCGTTTACTGCAACCCGTCCAATGTTTACCTTGCTGTCGAAGAAAAAAATTAAGAAATCAGGACTACATCCGTTAGAATGGAGGTTGGGATTGAGTAAACTCATGCAACAAATTGATAAAGCAAAAAATTAAGTTTTTACACGTTTACAGGTATTAAATGCAGTTTGAAAAGACATCATTAAACAACGTTTGGCTGATAAAGCCACGGATTTTTGAGGATGATCGGGGGCACTTTCTCGAATCGTTTCGGAAAGAGATTTTTAAAGAACAGGGTGTTGAGTACGATTTTGTTCAGGATAACATTTCGACATCAACAAAAGGAACGGTTCGCGGACTTCACTATCAAATTACTCCTCACAGCCAGGCAAAACTGGTGATGGCGATTTATGGTGAGATTCTGGATGTGGCGGTTGATATTCGAGAGGATTCTCCGACGTTTGGGAACTATTTTTCTACGGTTCTTAATGATACAAACCGACACATGATGCTGGTGCCATCCGGATTTGCACACGGCTTCTCTGTTCTTTCTGAAACCGCAACGGTTGCTTACAAATGTGATCAGTATTATCACAAGGATTCTGAACGGGGATTGCGTTGGAATGATCCTGATTTAGGAATTGACTGGAAAACGGAGTCACCGATTCTATCAGAAAAGGACCAAAAGCAACCCTTCTTAAATGAGATTCAATCAAAAGATCTATTCTAATAAACTATTATAATTTATGAAGCTAATTGTTACAGGTGGTGCCGGATTTATAGGATCAAACCTGATTCTTTATCTGCATAAAAACTATCCGGATGCAGAGATTGTGAATATAGATAAGCTGACGTATGCATCCGATTTGAGTTATCTCGAACCAATCAAACAATCGGACCGTTATCGCTTCAAAAAACTGGATATCACCGATCGGCATGCCATTCGGGATTTTTTTCAGAAATGGAATCCGGATGGAATTATTCACCTGGCGGCAGAATCTCACGTAGACAACTCCATCAAAGGACCGGAGCCATTCGTGTATTCCAACATGGTAGGCACATTTAATCTTTTGGAAGAATGCCGCCTGATTTGGGATCAGCATGAAGACCTGAAACCGAAACGATTTTTGCACATTTCAACCGATGAGGTGTACGGCACTTTAGGCGATGAAGGAAGCTTTAGCGAATCTACTCCATATGCTCCGAATTCGCCCTATTCTGCATCCAAGGCCGGGAGTGATTTTTTGGTACGGTCGTATCACCACACATTTGGAATGAACACGGTGATAACGAATTGCTCGAATAATTACGGTCCGCATCAGCATGATGAAAAACTGATTCCAACCGTGATTCGAAAAGCTCTTGCCGGAGAAAATATTCCCGTTTATGGAAAGGGAGAGAATGTTCGCGATTGGTTGTTCGTGCAAGATCATTGCCAGGCATTAGCTACCGTTTTCTTTAATGGAAAAGCCGGTGAGCAATACAACATCGGTGGCGACAACGAATGGCAGAACATAGAGTTGGTCAATCATCTCTGCGACATTCTAAACCAAGAGCAAGGCGAAGGACCGGATGGAGATTACAAAAACCTCATCAGTTTTGTGACCGATCGACCGGGGCATGATTATCGATACGCGGTGGATGCATCAAAAATTAAATCGGAGTTAGGGTGGACACCTTCGCAGGATTTTGATAAAATGCTAAGAGATACCGTGCGATGGTATATGAAGAAATACGGTTATATAAAATCGTAAGTCTTTCAGTCAGATTCGTCTACTATTTGCAAGGGATTTAATCGCGTACAACTAACTTCATTTTGACATGGGTAAAAAAATTCTGCTGGTTCTTTTAGGGGCGTTCCTAACATTTGTAGTTGTAGTTTTGGTGAGAACATTTCAACTTGGGGATACGCAGATCGAGCCCGGAGTGAGTCCGGAGGTCACCTGGGATGAAGACGCTATGATCCGTCGCTTCTCGCAAGCTCTTGAGTATCGAACGATTTCAGGAGGGGAAGGAACCGAAATGGACTCAACGGAATTCAATGATTTTCTCACATTTTTAAGAGTCTCTTTTCCGCGTGTACATAACACGATGGAGGACACTCTCTTCAACGATTTTACACCGCTCTATCACTGGGAGGGAAGTGATCCATCTCTGGATCCGATTCTTCTGATGGGCCATTACGATGTGGTGCCGATCGATTCAACCGATATCGATAACTGGGAACAGGAGCCATTTTCCGGAAGAGTTCAGGATGGATTTATATGGGGACGTGGAGCACTGGATGATAAATTCACCGTGATGGCATTAATGGAAACGGCTGAATATCTGATCGCTGAGGGATATCAACCGCAACGAAGCATCTATTTTGCATTTGGTCATGATGAGGAAGTTGGCGGAGAAAATGGCGCGAGAGCTGTTTCCAGATATATGCAGGACAACGACATTTTTCTCCAAACAGTTGTAGATGAAGGCGGAGCCGTGATTGACGGCGCGTTGCCATTGGATCGTCCGGTTGCAATGGTTGGAATTGCCGAAAAGGGATATCTCTCATTGGAACTTATAGCACGCAGCGAAGGCGGACATTCATCTCGTCCCACCCGTGATAACTCTATTGCTATTTTAAGTGAAGCGATTGTTGAATTAAATAATAACCCGTTTACGGCCAGTATAGATGGAGTTGTAGAACAGATGTTTAACTCTTTGGCGGCGGAGATGCCCTTCAGTTTTAAAGTGGTGTATGCCAATCGGTGGCTCACAGAAGGGATTTTTAAAAATCGATTACTGGATGATCCATCAACAGCCGCAATGCTTCGCACGACTACGGCCCCAACCATGTTGGACGCAGGAGTGAAAGACAATGTGCTACCTAATGAAGCAAGAGCAGTTGTGAATTTTAGAATTAAACCCGGAGATACGTTTGAAACGGTAACCGAGCATGTAAACAATATTATTGATGATGACCGGATCACCGTCCGCCGATATGGAGAAACACAGGTTTTGCCTTCAAGCATATCTAATACAAATAGTCCCGGTTTTGAAACCCTTCAACAAGCCATTATGGATGTAGAAAGAGATGTGTATGTTGCGCCATATCTGGTGATGGGCGCTACCGATTCGCGTCATTATTCATCGGTTTCCGATCAGATTTATCGCTTTTCTCCGATGCGAGTTTCGTCGGGTGATATGAGCCGGATGCATGGAACGAATGAACGAGTGAGTGTGGAGGCCTATCAAAATGCAATTCGTTTTTACTCACACTACATTCGAATGAGTACTGAATAGTAAATTAGGAATGCAGGAAAATTCATCGTTGTTTTAACGTCGTAATTTCAAATTTAAAAACAGTTTCATGAGTAAAAGAAAGTATTGGTTAATGAAATCCGAACCCAGCGATTATAGTATTGACGATTTAAAAGAAGATGGCGTAACTCCCTGGGATGGCGTTCGGAATTATGCGGCACGAAATAATATGCGTGACGAAATGAATGTTGGCGATCGCGTTCTCTTCTATCATTCAAATGTAACTCCGCCAGTAATTGTGGGAATTATGGAAGTTGACAGTGAGCCTTATCCCGATGCACTTCAGTTTGACCCAGATAGTAAATATTTCGATGAAAAGAGCACGGAATCCGAGCCAAGGTGGCATTTGGTAGATGTAAAATTTGTTGAGAAATTTGACAAGCCTGTTACGAGAGACGAGATGAAAGAAGTAAGTGAATTAGATGACATGGAGCTGTTCAGGCTCAATCGTGTTTCCATTACTCCTGTTAGAGAGCATGAGTATAAGAAAATTCTGGAGATGGCGGAAGCCAAAGCAGATTAGCTTATAACTCTTCACATCCCCGCGAAAAATCCGGTTCAGGGTTATCACTTTCTTTGAGGAGATAGAGTTCAACATCAACCAAGCCCTGTTCGAGAATTTCTATCTCATCTGCTGCTTTTTGTGAAAGGTCGATGACCCGTCCTGGAACAAAGGGGCCGCGATCGTTGATCCTTACAATTACACTCTTTCCATTTTCCATATTTTCAACCCGCACGATCGTATTGAAGGGAAGGGTTTTATGTGCGGCTGTCAGAGCATTTCTGTCATATGTTTCACCATTTGCTGTGCATCGTGCAGGATAATCGTACCCATACCAGCTTGCTATTCCCGATTCAATAAAACAATTCTCAACACAGACTTCAGGTTCACTATCAGTGACGCTGCATGAAAGAAGCAGAGTTGTGAATGCAAGAAATATAAAAGGAAAAAGAATTTTTGAGCGAGTATTCATCTGTCACTTTAACTAAAAGTCCAGAACATGTTCCTGAGGAATGATTTCAACCAATACCAAAAAACTCCGCACGTTTCTTATAGTAAGGAGCGAACACTTCTTTAAGTTTTTGATTGCTTGATGATTCCATTTCGGGATCGGACTGAATAATATCTCTTGCAGAATTTTTTGCACTCTCCAAAAGCATTCGGTCTTCAACGATATCCGCATACTTGAATTCTGGAAGACCGCTTTGCTTGGTTCCGAGGAAGTCACCCGGCCCGCGAAGTTTTAGATCGGCTTCGGCGATTTCGAACCCGTCAGTTGTCTCAACCATTTTTTTAAGGCGGAATTTGGCGGATTCTGTTAGTTTTTGATCGGGAAGCAGAATACAATAGCTTTGCTTCTCTCCCCGCCCAATTCGTCCCCGAAGCTGATGGAGTTGGGATAGCCCAAATCGTTCAGCATGTTCAATCATCATTATAGTGGCATTCGGAACGTCCACTCCAACTTCAATCACGGTGGTTGACACTAAGATCTGAGTTTCGCCCTTTGAGAACTTTTGCATTTTGGACTCTTTCTCATTTGAATCCATCTGCCCGTGAAGTAAATCAATCGAAAAATCCGGAAACAGTTTTTTTAGTTTTTCATATCCCATGGTAGCGTCTTTCAAATCCATTGCTTCAGACTCTTCAATCAACGGAAAAATTACATAGACCTGATCGCCTTCTTGAACTTGTTGCTTGATGAAATTGTAAACGCCTTCTCGTTCTTTGTCTGATCGAACCGCAGTTTTTGCCGGTTTTCGTCCAGCCGGTAAGTCTTTGATCACAGAGATGTCCAGGTCACTATAAATGGTCATGGCCAAGGAACGTGGAATTGGTGTGGCGGACATCACCAACAGGTGTGGATGATCTCCTTTCTGCAAAATGTCGTTCCGTTGCTTGACGCCAAACCGGTGCTGTTCATCAATTACAACCAAGCCGAGTCTGTTGAACTGAACTTTTTCCTGGAAAATGGCATGAGTTCCAACTGCAATCTGACAACCGCCACCGGCAATATCAGAAAGAACATCATTTCGGAGTGATGTAGATTGGCTTCCGGTCAGCAATCTAAAATTGATTCCCAGCGGCTCAAGATACTCTTTGATTGTGTAGTAGTGTTGCTCCGCAAGAATTTCAGTCGGGGCCATGAACGCGGTTTGATACCCATTATCAATCGCCATCAGCATGGAACCGATCGCCACAATCGTTTTTCCGGCGCCTACATCTCCCTGGATCAACCGGTTCATTTGATTTCCTGACAGGAGATCTTGTTTAATATCCGAAAGAGAATCCCGCTGTCCATCTGTAAGTTGAAAAGGGAGGATCTCATTGAAAAAAGTTTTGGTGAGATCCCCGGCCTGTAATTCAATTCCTGGCGCTCTCTCGATCCGCTGTCGTTTGATCTTCATCATGCTCAGCTCAAACAGGAAGAACTCCTCAAACTTAAATCGCTCAAGAGCATGGTTTGCCTCTTTTCTTGTTTTTGGCTGATGTATCGTTTGAAAACCCTGCTCTCTTGGTGGAAACTTATTGGAAGTAAGAACTTCATCAGGAAGAAATTCATCTAATTGAACCGACTTCAAAATATCCTGGATCCAGCCCGTCACAATTTTATTGGAGATGTAGGCTTTGGAGAAATGCTTGTTAGACGGATAGATGGGAATCAATGTATCCGGAATTTTCATCTCGTCAAGATTTTCAATCTGTTCCACTTCCGGGTGCGCCATACTCATGTACTTCCCATACTTTTTGGCCGTTCCATAGAGAGACACCCAGGAATCCTCTTCAAACTGTGTGATGAAATATTTCCAACCTTTAAAGAATACAGCTTTACAGATTCCTGAGTTGTCCTGAATGAGAACCTCAAGCCTTCGCTTGTTTTTATAGCCGGTTACATTCTTGGATTTTACCTTCCCAACAATAGTTACAGGTTCGGTAAATCGGGATAAATTGCGAATCGGTTGAATGTTCGACTTATCGATATACCTGCGGGGGAACATATACAACAGATCCAATGGAGATTGAATGCCGCTTTGGTGTAAAGCTTTAAGCCGTTTTTGACTGAGATTATGGAGATTTAGAAGCTTCAAATCGATATAACGTGATATATCAGTATTATATGTTTTTTGGTGCTATTATGAACGTAAAACCCTTAAAGGAATCAAATAAGAGGGAATGAGAATTTTTTTGAAAAAAATAGAGTAAAAATTTTGCAATCTGTTATAGAAAATTGGTACCTTTATGAGCTATTGATTTCACGAAAACAAACAAGGTAAATCCGTGCCAACAATACAACAACTCATTCGCAAAGGTAGAAAAAGCAAGACCAGTAAAACAACTGCTCCTGCTTTGCAAAGCTGCCCGCAAAAACGCGGTGTTTGCACACGTGTTTATACAACTACGCCGAAAAAGCCGAACTCAGCGCTTCGTAAAGTTGCAAGGGTTCGTTTAACCAATGGTCTTGAAGTGACTGCCTACATACCTGGTGAAGGTCATAAGCTGCAGGAGCACAGTATTGTGCTGATTCGCGGCGGTCGAGTAAAAGACTTGCCGGGTGTTCGATACCACATCGTTCGTGGTACGTTGGATACTGCCGGTGTTGATGACAGGAAGCAAGGGCGAAGTCATTACGGCACTAAGAAACCAAAAGGGTAACAAGGATTTTTAACCTTATATATTATGCGAAGAAAAACAGCTGAAAAAAGAGAAATTCAACCCGATCCTATTTTTCACGACAAACTGGTAACCCGGTTTGTGAATAACCTTATGAGAGACGGGAAAAAGGGTGTGGCCAGAAAGATTTTATACCAGGCTTTTGAAATGATTGAAGAGAAAACCGGCGAGCCGCCCCTTGAAGTATTTAAATCTGCTTTAAGTAATACCACTCCGGTAGTTGAAGTTAAAAGCCGTAGAGTAGGTGGTGCTACTTACCAGGTGCCTGTTGAGGTGCGTACGGACAGAGGAACTGCTCTTGGCATGAGGTGGATTATTCGTGCTTCAAGGCAGAGAAATGATAAGTCCATGGCCACGAGGTTAGGCCGTGAGCTGATTGACGCTGCTAAAAATGAAGGCGGCGCAGTTCGTAAAAAAGATGAAACCCACAGAATGGCAGAGGCGAACAAAGCATTTGCTCATTTCAGGTTTTAAACAAACAAATTTCCAACAACTACTGTAAATATTTTTTGAAATGTCTGAAGTAACGACAAAAACAGATCCAAAGATTCTAGACCGCATCCGCCGTACGCGGAATATCGGTATTATGGCACACATTGATGCCGGAAAAACAACGGTAACTGAGCGTATTCTTTTTTATACAGGGAGAAGTCACCGAATGGGAGAGGTACATGATGGCGCCACAACTATGGACTGGATGGAGCAAGAGCAGGAGAGAGGTATTACAATTACTTCAGCTGCTACTACTGTTAAATGGCCTTACAAAGAGCAGGAATACCACATCAATATTATAGATACTCCTGGTCACGTTGACTTTACTGTAGAAGTAAACCGTTCCCTTCGTGTATTAGACGGACTAGTGTTCTTGTTTAGTGCGGTTGATGGTGTTGAGCCACAGTCAGAAA
>CAYRDO010000091.1:0-15852 GCA_964422985.1 uncultured Rhodohalobacter sp.
ATGCATCATTCACAAAAAGGTCTGCATCCTGGGCAAGCTTCTCCGCAAACTCGGGATCATTCGCTTTTTCTCCTTCATAAAATCGAACATTTTCGAGAAGTACAATCTCCCCTTCTTTCGCATTGTCCACAACTTTTCTTCGAACTTCCCCAATGCAATCGGTAGCAAAATGAACGGGTACATCAACCAAAGTAGCCAGATGATCAGCAACCGGTTTTAAGCTGAATTCAGGATCAGGGTTACCAGCAGGTCGGCCCAAGTGACTCGTTAGAATCAATTTCGCCCCCGCATCAACCACAAAATTAATTGACTTCAGCGCCTGCACCATTCGGTTATCATCAGAGATCTCTCCATCTTTGATCGGTACATTAAAATCAACTCTCATGAGAACCGTTTTTCCCTTCAGGTCAACATCGTTCAGTGTTAGTTTAGCCATTCTGATATTTATTTAATTTCGCATTCAATTTCTTGAAAAATACAGGTTTAAATGCTCTAAAAGAAAGTTTATCCAAGGATTTTTTAAAGAAATTTGATCTATAATCTATCACTAAAACCATCTTCGTTCCATTTCATCGGGAATAGAAAACTTACGCTGTTTATAGTTGTCAAAATATCCGACCATTGCCCGAACCATTTTATCAGATATGCGATCAATAACCAACCGAACCGGACCCTCGATTTTATCTTCCAGTCGTTCTGTTAAATTGAATAGCCTTCGAAGAAAGAGGGGTACTGCAATTCCCAAAACGTTATACTTCGGATAGATATCAAGCATATCAGCCCGTTCTCGACCAATCAAGCTGCGGATAATATAAACCGGAGCATCATCAAGCCGATCTCGTGGAAATGTTTCTCTTGAGAACTGAACCAGAGCTTTTGCCAACAACTTTCCTGCATCGGAAGAACCGGATTGACGTGCTAAAATTTTATCCAGAAGTAGTTGACCTTTTTCTACTGTTTCCGGAAGCAGATCAGGGTTGATTCCCAAAATCTCCCCAATGGCACACCAAACATGGAGATAGGCTTCAAGGCGATCTTCTGATTCATGAATTCCAATTTGTTGCAAAGCCGTGATTGGCGAAATGCTGAACGTCATCAAAGTTAGCGCCATATCTTCCTGATTGATCGGCTCGCCAAGTGTTTTTGTGTCCCATTCTGATCGTTTCACAAATCGACGAATCGCAGCATGAATCAACCGAACTTTTTGGATGGATTGAATACCCCTTGCTCCAGCATTCAATCCTCCCTCCGACATCACATCAATCATAAATTGACCGGTCTCTGCAATTCTTCTGGTAAAGATGGTGATATCCTCAACATTATGGGTCAACCGACTGGTTCGAACTAAAACCTCTGCCCCTTTTTGATCGGTGTAAAGAAGTGGAAGTGATTTATAGAAAAGAAATAACAGGAACTTCGGGCCATGATCTAAAAACAGTTCACGAGCCAGTTTAAGTTTTTTAGTTTCAGCCCAGTCTGGCAACTGATTTGTTGTGCGAATAAAATCATCCACTTTATCCGGCAACTGGTCCACCGGCATCTCAATATTTCGGATCAACAAATCGAATACGTGAAAAGCCTCCTTCTCTCCTTTCTCCTCTACAATCTTTTCTACAACTGCATCTGCCAGCGGATCTGCTAATCGTCGCTTTCGATCTAGAAACTCATCTGTCCATTGCATGGTCTTTTCTCCCCTTTATTTGTTCGGTTCTGATTAATATCAAAAAAGAAAAGACTTTTTAGAAAATCTTTTTGAATCAGATAGTTACCCCTCACCATTCTCTGGGTATTTTGGGGGTATTGCATCGATTAGCTGTCTAAGAAACTCAATTACACTCAGCTCAATTTAGAGACATTCTGATAACATATTTGCGTCTGTTTTTAAAGCCACATTTTGGATATTTTGTAGTTTGAAAAAAAGTCAAAAAAATTAAGTGATGGATTCGATCTATTTTGATCATGCAGCTACCACCCCAATCGATGATCGGGTGTTAGAAGCAATGTTACCTTTTCTAAAAGAAAACTATGGAAACGCCAACTCTGCTCACCAGTTGGGCCGTACTTCAAAAGTAGCGATTGAAGATGCACGGGAGAATATCGCGAAAATGCTGAACGCCGAACCTTCGGAAATTATCTTCACCAGCGGCGGCACGGAAAGTGATAATGCCATTATCAAAGGAGTGATTGCGGGAACCGGAAAGAAAGAAATCATCACCTCTCCAATTGAGCATCATGCGGTTTTACATCCGGCGGAAGCGCTTGAAAAAGAAGGCGTTACAATCAAACACCTGCAACCAAACGAAGAAGGTATCATAACATCAGAACAAGTTGCTGATGCAATTTCAGACAAAACCGCCCTTGTTAGTTTGATGCACGTGAATAATGAGATCGGCTCAATCAACCCGGTAAAAGAGATTGCGGCAGTTTGCCGGGAAAAAGGCATAACGTTTCACTCTGATACCGTTCAAAGCATTGGTAAAATCCCGGTTGATGTGAAAGAAATTGGATTGGATGCACTTAGCGTAAGTGCTCATAAAATCTATGGACCAAAAGGAATTGGAGTACTTTACGTGAAGAACGGAACGCCATGGGAGCCTTGGCTTCAAGGCGGATCCCAGGAGAGAAAACGACGAGGGGGTACATCGAACGTTCCGGGAATTGTAGGTCTCTCTAAAGCGATGGAAATTGCACTTGATGAATTAGAGGATAATGCACGTCATTTTCAGTCACTGCGTAAATCAGCAGTTACTCAACTTCGGGAGAGATTTGACGAACGTTTTTATATCAACGGACCTGAAACCGGTGGAGCTCCTCATGTGTTGAATGTTGCATTCTTATCTCCTGAAAAGAAAGGACTGGATGGAGAAATGTTGTTGTTGAACCTGGATATTGAAGGAGTATGTGTTTCGAACGGGTCAGCTTGCACATCCGGAGCGATGGAACCGTCTCATGTATTGAGTGGAATTGGGTTAAGCCAGGAACGGTGTAATTCGAGTATTCGCATCAGCTTTGGAAAGCACAATACACAAGAAGAGATTACATATTTAGTTGAAAAACTGGAAGGAATTCTCGACAGAATGTTGGCAATGGCCGGTTGATTTTTCTATCATTTCCAGAGTAATTTGACAGAGTTTGAGGGGTTAGTTCGCATTTACTATAAATCACAACAAGTATAAAAAACTATGGGTAAGAAAATTGCTTTGGGATGCTTGGGAGTTGGCCTTTTAGTATTGATTGGCGGAGGGCTGCTGACATACAACTACGTCTATAAACCGATTATGGGAAGTGTTTCATCTCTAGAGGAAATTCATGAAACGAACACCCAAATCGATAACAAATCAACGTATGAAGCACCAACTGATAATGAGTTAACCGAACAGCAAGTGGAACGATTTGTAGCAGTACAAAAACAGATTCAAAGCGGTATTGAGGGTCGTTTGGAAGAATTTCAACAAAAATATGATGAGCTCGATCAGGAACTACAAACCGAAAATCGGGAACCGGGTATTGGCGAAATTATGAATGCCTGGGGTGACATTGTTGACCTCTATTCCGATGCAAAACAGATCCAGGTTGAAGCATTGAATGATTACGATTTTTCACTTCAGGAATATCGCTATGTTCAACAGTCGTTTTACAGTGCCCTCGGCATGGAACTTTTTTCATACAATATTGATCAGATTGCTGAAGCTGCCAGCCAAGGTAATTTTAACAATCTGAATCTAGAAGAGTTTGAAAAGCAACAAGCGGAGTTGGAACAACAGGTTCCTCAGGTAAACCGCGAGTTGGTCTCTCAATATGCCGATTCTGCTGAGACCTGGCTTGTATTTTCCTGGTGGGGATTGTAATTAGGTTTTATAACTCGTCACTTCGAGCGCAATGGAACAGAGTGAAATGAAGTCGAGAAGTTCCCTGCAACACGCACGGTCTCGTCTTCGCGTCACTGCGCTCGACCTGACGAGCAAAAAAAATTGTAAGTATTGCTCAACATGAATATTTGCGTCTACTGCGGTTCTTCAACTGGAAAAAACAAGGAAATATCTGACCAAGCTATTTTATTGGGAGAGCTGATGTGCAAAAGAGGACACAATCTTGTCTACGGCGGAGCTTCCCGGGGAATTATGGGAATTCTAGCTGATTCAGTCATGCAGAATGGCGGGGAAGTTGTCGGAGTGATCCCAAAAAATCTATTCCAAGAAGAAGTAGCTCACCAGGGAATTACCAAACTGATAACGGTAGATGGAATGCATCAGCGAAAGTCGATTATGGCCGATCGTGCCGATGCTTTTCTGGCCCTGCCCGGTGGTTTCGGAACTCTTGAAGAGCTTTTTGAGATCATCACATGGAATCAGATCGGGCTCATCAATAAACCGGTCGTCGTTTATAATCTAAATGGCTATTTCGAGTCGTTGATTCAAATGATCGATCACGCTGTGGATAGCGGATTTATAAAACCAAACAACAGGGAAATTTTTCAGGTTGCTGAAACGCTTGAGGAATGTTTGAAGTTTTGTGAATCAGAGATCTAAAATCTAATACATCTTCGGATAAAAATTCTGATTCCCATTGATACAATCCATCATCACCTATTTCTTTGGTTCTACCCCGGAAGATTTCGATCAAGTAGTTGATTCCCATCCATTTGAACCCTGTCCTGATTCCTCAAATTGTACCTATCATTCTGTAAAGTTCAATATGGAAGCCGCAGAATTATTTGAAACAGCGCAATCTTCATTAAACCAACTTTCACCACATAAAATTGAATCTATTTCACAATCCCTTCAAATAGATGCCGTATTTCGTATACCGGTGTTTGGCTTCAAAGACGATGTCAAAATTTTCATCAAACCCAATGAATCGGGCGGAAGCGTTCTACACATAAAAAGCGCAAGCCGGATTGGCGAAAGCGACCTTGGAGTGAACAGGCGCCGGATCAAACGAATTTTATCTCTAATCAATCAACAAATTTCTTAACGAATGAGCATACCTAAACTCTCGATCAACATTGGAATTCTACTGACTCTTCTTGGAATTCTTTCCTACATTCTCACCGATTTTGCAAGCATCACAGCACTGATTCCGGCATTTTTTGGAATTGTTTTTGCCGGACTTGGTTTCTGGGGAAAGAGCAGCGAATCGATGCGAAAACATACCATGCATGCTTCGTTACTGTTGGCCCTGTTGGGATTAGGCGGTTCTTTCAGTGGGTTGATGGCGTTAATCAGTGCTCTCTTTGGCACGATGCCGGAACGGATGGCGGCAGTGGTAAGTCAGTCGATAATGGCCGTACTGTGCATCATCTTTCTGATTGCAGGAATCAAGTCTTTTGTGGATGCGAGAAAAGCTCAAAAAAAGGATTAAGCTTTAATCATCTTCTGAAAAAATATCATTGATCAAATGGGCGTATTTATCTTCAATGATGCGCCGTTTGACTTTTAGCGTTGGCGTAAGCTCACCGGTTTCAACCGTAAATTCGTTTGAAACTAACCGGAAATCCCGGATCTTTTCGTGCGAAGCCAACTCTGTGGAAAATCCACGAATTTCTTTGTTGTAAAGATTTAGAATTGCTTCATTTTTGAGAAGGTCGTCCATCCCTGAATATGATATTTGCTGCTCCTTTGCATACTTTTCGAGGGCTTCAAAATCCGGGACAATTAAAGCGGCCATAAACGCTTTCTTCTCACCCACTACCACAAGCTGATCAATCCATGGGCTGGTTTTGAACATATCTTCAATCGGACCGGGATAGATATTTTTACCACCGGCATTTACAATCATATGCTTGATACGATCCGTAATCTTAAGCCGACCATTCACAAAGTGACCTACATCGCCGGTGTGCAGCCAGCCATCATCATCAATCATTTCCCGGGTAGCCTCTTCATTTTTCCAGTACCCTTTCATGGTATTTGGACCACGGTTTAGAATTTCACCGGCTTCACAAGTTACATCCGTAGGATAATCCTCACCACTCACCTGGGCGAGAATTTTGCCATCCTCCAAACGCTGAATTCCAACAGTAACCCCATTGATTACCTGCCCCACCGTGCCCATAACTTCCTGTCCATACGGGTTACAACACATAACCGGAGAGGTTTCAGTAAGTCCATATCCTTCTATAATGTTCAGCCCGGCTGCCATAAAAAACATTCCAATTTCTGACGGTAATGCAGCACCGCCGGATACAAAAAATCGAATTCGTCCGCCGGTTCGCTCTTTCAACTTATCGAACACAAGCTTGTCGGCAATTTTCTTTTGCAGAGACACCAATCCTCTTTTACCCTTCCAGTGCTTTTCCCCAACATTTAACGCCCAAGAGAAAATGGACTGTTGGATGGCACTCCCCTCTTTTACGCTCTTGTTTACGAGGTTATACATCTTCTCAAATAAGCGGGGCACACTTACAACAATAGTGGGATGAACTTCCGTCATATTTCTGGCTACCGTATCTACACTTTCGGCATAGTAGATTTCTGCACCTCCTGCAATCATTGCATAGTAGCCGGCCGTTCGCTCAAAGGAGTGGCATAACGGTAAAAAAGAAAGGCATCTGTCTTCTTCGCTGATAGAAATGCAATCGTGAGCGGCTTTCACATTACTCACAATATTTCGATGAGTCAGCATAACTCCTTTCGGTTGACCTGTTGTTCCCGATGTGTAAATGAATGTGGCTACATCTTCCGATTTTACACTTCCGGATCGTTTTTTTAGCTCTTCTCGCACATTTGATTCTGCCCGCATTCCGGCCGCACAGATAGTATCAAACAATTTTACCTGATCACCCTTGATATATTTCTTAACCTTTGGTTCATCAAAGGCAATAATAGATTTCAGATCGGGACAGTTATCAAATATTTTAACGGCTTTCTTAAGTTGAATTCCGGTAGATACAAAAAAGATTTTCGCCTCCGAGTCCTTCAGGATAAACTCACATTGATTGGGCGGAAGCGTTGTATACAGGGATACATTAATCGCACCAACCATCTGGATGGCCAAATCTACTACCATCCATTCGTATCGGTTTTCGCTGAGAATGGCTATTCGATCATCTTTTTCAATGCCTTGATCCAACAGGTAACTTGCTACAGCCGTCACATCTTGTTTTACAGTATCCCATGTTACTGTTTTATATTCGGCGTTTGGAGAAGGTTTATATGCGAAGGCTGTTTTATCAGAATTTTCGTATTTTTGGGCGAGATTCAAATACAAATCTGTCAAAGTCTCAAAAGCAACGAGAGTAGGCATATTATTTGAGTTCGTTTAATGGTAGATTGTAAACAAGATAAAATTTTCGAGCTTTTTTAATATACTATTGTAGACGTAAGTAATATCTTTTGTAAGAACATTCCAATGAATTCGTTCTGTCTACCGTAAGTTTCAATTTTAAAACCGTTTATTATGGCACACCACGCACAAGAAGAAACCATACAACTGGTAAAACAAATTTTCAGAACCTATCTGAAAGAACGAAACCAGCGACAGACGCCGGAGCGGTTTATGGTATTGGAAGAAATCTATCGATCTGATGGTCACTTCGATGCAGATGATATCTTCTTTAATATGAAAAATGCCGGAACACGAGTATCCCGTGCCACTGTTTACAACACGCTGGATCTTCTCATTGAATGCGGCCTCGTTCAACGTCAACAGTTTGGTAAAAATCAATATTACTACGAGCGTTCGTACGCCTATCAGCAGCACGACCATATGATCTGTAAAGAGTGTGGTGTGGTGATCGAATTTTGCGATCCACGAATCCTTGAAATTCAAAATCTGATGGAAAAAATCCATGATTTTGAAGTTGAGGGACACTCACTTCATTTGTTCGGACGCTGCAATGACCGCGAAGCTTGCGAAAAACGACAAGAAAGCGGCGATAAAATCAAATCAATGAAAGAGAAACAGGCGTAGTTATTTCGCCACAAAATCACGAAGCCAAATAAATTAATGAGAATGTCATTCTGAGCTTAACTCAGAGTCTCCGAGCTTTCTACACATGGAGATGCTAAATCAAGTTCAGCTCAGAATGACGTTTACATACTTTTCCTGTTTATCAGTTTTCGTGGCTATCCTAAACCGGCTCTTTCAAAAATCTCGTCTACCCTTCTTGTGTGATAGCTGAGATCAAACGCATCGTCAATTTCTTTTGATGACAGATTCTCTTGTATTGTTGAATCTGCCTCCACCAGTTCACGGAATGCTCGTTTCTCCTCCCAGGCTTTCATCGCTAATGGTTGAACGGTATCATAGGCATGCTCGCGGGATAGTCCTTTCTCAACCAGCATCAAAAGTAATCGTTGCGAGAAAACCAGTCCGTGAGTTTTCTGCATGTTGTCTTTCATGTTGTCCGGGTAGACCATCAGTTTTTCAATCACGCCGGAAAATCGATTCAGCATATAATCCAAAAGAATGGTCGCATCCGGGAGAACTATTCGCTCTACGGATGAATGAGAAATATCCCGCTCATGCCATAATGGAATATTTTCGTAAGAAGAAACCATATATCCACGAAGCACTCTGGCACATCCAGAAATATTTTCCGAGCTGATTGGATTTCGTTTATGGGGCATCGCTGAGGATCCTTTTTGGCCCTTGCTGAAAAACTCCTCCGCTTCTCTGAGTTCTGTCCGTTGCAAATGACGAATCTCCACCGCAATTTTTTCAAGAGTTGATCCGATCACGGCCAGTGTTGCCATGTAATAGGCATGTCGGTCACGCTGAAGAGTTTGGGTTGATACGGGTGCCGGCTGAATGCCTAGTCGCTCGCATGTCAAAGATTCAACTTTTGGCGGAATGTGCGCAAAAGTTCCTACCGCGCCGGATAGTTTACCAAACTCTACATCTTTGGCCGCTCTCTCAAACCGATCCACGTTCCGTTTCATCTCAGCATACCAGAGAGCACATTTTAATCCAAATGTGGTGGGCTCTGCATGAACACCATGGGTTCGCCCCATCATTACGGTCAGCTTATGCTCTTTTGCTTTTTCAGCCAGAGCTTTACAAAAACGATCGAGATCTTTTCTTAATAACTCATTGGCCTGTTTGAGCCGGTACCCATTAGCTGTATCCACAACATCTGTGGAAGTGAGTCCGTAGTGAACCCATTTCTTCTCATCTCCCAGACTTTCTGATACGGTGCGCGTAAATGCTACAACATCGTGGCGGGTTTCCTTTTCAATTTCTTTGATTCTCTTTATCTCGAAGGAGGCGTTTTCGTAAAGTTTATCAACATCTTCGGCTGGAATTTTTCCAAGTTGACTCCATGCCCAGCACGCCGCAAGTTCAACATCGAGCCATGCCTGAAACTGGTTTTGAAGCGACCAAATGTCAGACATCTCCTTTCGGGAATATCGTTCTATCATACAGACTATTTTATCAGGTTAAAATGCAGCCTAAAAATAGAAGAATTAGAGATAAATGACAGGCTGCAAATCCAGAACTTTATCTCCGTTTAACTTTCTTGGATTCCATGATTTACTGTCTCGGAATCTTAATCCACGTCCCTTCTTCAATGGTGGTGTTTAGTTCTACCTGATTTGCAATGGCCACCTCTTCCGGAGTGATATCCATCGGGAGGTTACCCGGCAGAAATGATTCAAACGTACCCGTTCGGTCTGCGCGATAAACATTTAATCGTGTCGGCTGCACATTCAGGATATCGGAATCATTCAGCTCATCAAACCCATTGGATGTTTCAACAAAAGCATCATCATATCTGTCGAAATTGTCTGTGGTTGTATAGGTCACGAACCGATAGATATTTCCATCGTAAGCAACACTGTACAGATAAATTTTTACCTCAGCTCCCTGCTGAGTTTGTGCTGTGGCAGTAGCTTCATAACCATTCAAACCGTTGTTAGATGCCGACGAACTGTTTCCTGCCGTAACTCCCTCCTGGTTCAAAAACTCCTGTACGGAGGCCTGAGGGCTACTATTCTGGCTGTCGATCTGAAAAATCATAATTGCATTCTGATCAGGATTAACAATCTGAACGGCCGTTGGCGTATTGATCAGTTGCCAATCTTCGGGATATGGAAATTGAAATTCCAGGTCGGGATGATAGAATACACCATTTTCTGTAAAACCTTGCCGCGGATTATTACCGAAAACGAGGTTATCAATTTCGTTCATGTACTGATCCAGATCTATGGTATTCATCTCATATCCCTGTTCGCGCCAGTTTTCTGCGAGTTCCGGAATTCTCTGCTCACGCTCAGATGGATCGGGGTGAGTTGAAGCCCACGTTGGAATACTTTGACCTGATTGATCCGAAAGCCGCTTCAAGGTTGTAAAGAAATCTGCTCCCTCAGATGCTTCATAATTCGCTTTTGCAGCATACTCTACGCCTAACTTATCCGATTCGCTTTCGTCATCGCGACTGTATTTAAAGAACAACAACTGGGCAGCCTGGCCACCTAAATTCAAAATACTTTGCCCGGGAATTCCTAATAGTTCCTGCCCTGCCACAGCTCCTCCTATCAGAGCAATCTGACCTATTTGTTGTTCAAAAGCCCGCTGGGATGCATGTCTTGCAGCAACGTGTGCAATTTCGTGCCCTAATACTACTGCCAATTGAGCTTCATTTTTTAGGTTCGCCATCAATCCACGGGTTACATAAACATAGCCGCCGGGAAGTGCAAAAGCATTGACTACAGGACTGTCGAGCACTCGGAATGTAAACTCCGTATTTCGATAAATATCCTGAACGTCCTCGCCTCTCATATCACTATTGGCAAGCACATCTTGTGCAACGTTATCTACATAATTTTGCAGGCTCTCATCATCATAAACGCCGTATTGCTGTTGAATTTGTTTATCGGCATCGGCGCCAATCTGTTTTTCTTCGGCCCAGGAATAGCCGTAAGCACGCTTATTCCCCGTAACGGGACTTCGCTGAACTGTACAAGAGTTAGCGAAAAACAGAAATGAAAAAAATATTATCAAAGAGGATAAACCTTTACGCATACCCATTCGATTTAAGTGTTGTTTATAAGTTATTAGTCCATTCATCTCTAACGATTATTTTGGTTGAAATGCTATATAGTCTTCATCATTTATTTTGGAATTAAATCGCTTCAGATGCTTAAAAATCACATAAAGAGCATATGAATCGAGAGCACAATATTTTTTAAGAATTCCGGGTATGATATTTTTCTCTTCTTGAGTCAGTAAACCATTTTTAAAAGCTAACCAGGAATTCATAGCATCAGATCCGTCCGAAATAGAAAACTCATGGTTCTGAATATTTCTATATGGATCTAATTTACTTTGATTCTGTTGATCTCCATTTAGCTCAAGCAACATTTTGTCCATCTCTTCATCGAAAAAATCAGAAAATGTTGACATTTTTTCCCATTTCAGAATACTTGTCAACACTTGTTTTAAACCAAGACTGTCTTTTAAAAATTCATTAAAATAGTATTCTCGAATTATTCTACTCATATCAAAAAAGCGATTCTCATACTTGGGGGAGTTCGAAGATCGGATTTTCTCCAAAAGCTCCAGTTCGTCCTGATACTTCTCACGGGAGCGCTTAAAATCCGCAATCAATCGGTTAACCCCTTGTTTTTCAAAGGGTGAATACTGCATAATTGTTCCCTCAAAAATACCGGGAATTTTACCTAATTCTTGAGCAAACCTTTTATGAGGATGATCATTTGTCTCCTGCAAATCCAGCCACTCGGTGTGAATCAGCTCCCCATTTTTTTGAAGAGTGTGACAAGAAAACTGGAAATATACCGGAGTGTAGGGACTGGTGCCCTTTTTCATCGGCAGAGCATATGTAGCGGCTTCAAAATCAAGAAAATGCAATGGATAAGATAACTCATTTAAAGATTTTACCTGATTTTTCAGCCATAAACTTGGTACTTCCTCATCCCGGGCCTGAAGGATTTGCAGATTTCGACGATTTAAAATTGTAATAGTGGGATGTTGCTTATCAATCAAATCGTCTAGGGATTGAAAACTTCTGGAAAGCTCAGCTTGCTCCTGGTAGTACATACCATTTTCAGACGCCGCATTATTGCCTTGCCCAATCAACTCAAAGATATGTTTTTCGGGATGATGAATATTCTCTGTCTGAAAAAACTGAGTCCAACAACCTTCTTTATTTTCATCTTTCGGCAATCTGAACTCACAATATTTACAACTCCGGTGCCTGTTTACCGGCGGTTGGTATTTTGATTCCATCAACCTTTTCATCGAATAAATAGCTTTAGTCACCGATCTGTTTGCAAACGTGTCAAAAGCCAGATCACTTGGAATTTGCTGATGAATATGTTCTACCGCTTTTGTTGCTCGAACTTTCGTAAAAAGGTTTATGAGTTCATCTTCGATTATTGCTGATTCGGTTTGATCGAAAAGATTTAAATTATCAACCGATGATTTATAGTGTTTCTGAGGAAAGTAAAACTCGATATCAATCTTGCTAGCAGGAAATTGTCTCTTTAGGACTTCAAGACGGTAAGCAGCTTTCAGAAGGTATCGAACAATGCTTCTTTTCCTGATCCCCGGGCGTATTTCATCACCTTCAGATTCTTTTCGAAGCTTTCCATGAACCTGGATGAGGGTTAGCTTCTCTCCATCTTTTACAAGAATCGGAATTCTGGTGAGCAGATTATCGTATTGAATGACCGCGCCACAGATAGCAACAATATCATCTTTCAACCAGCTTTCTGTTTCCTTAGATGCTTCTTCTGTTGAATTCGAGGTGTGTTTGCAATTCTGAAAACGGGAAGCGATTGCGTCTCGAATATGCAATTTATTTCGCTGACGGAAATAGAGCTTAGATGAGTCGCGATTCAAATAATTATTCGTGATGTGGATAAATTTCAAAGGACATGATACAGTATTCAAAAAAAGGTCATCATTGATAATAATGGCTTCTTTCTCACTCATATCACTCAACTATATTTACTTCCGGAACCAATTCTATACCGAATTCACTTAAAACCGCCTGCTGAATTTTTTTTGAAAAGTTGAGTATTTCTGAACCGGTTGCCTTGCCGTGATTTACAATCACAAGGGCTTGATTTTCATAGGTCCCCACATCACCAACTCGCTTTCCTTTCCAACCCGTTTTTTCGATCAACCAACCCGCGGGTATCTTCACTTCCTCATCGTTTAATCTATAGAAAGGCATTTCCTGGTATCGATCATGCAATAATTCAAATTGTTTTGAGCTAACTACTGGATTTTTAAAAAAGCTACCTGCATTGCCAATCAACTTCGGATCAGGAAGTTTTGAGGTTCGAATATCAATCACTGCTTTATAAATATCTTTAATCGATGGATTTTCGATGCCCTTTTCCGACAGGTACGATTGAAGTGAACTATAACTGTCTTCTATGTAATGTTTTTTGAGCGTCAATTTGAGTGTCACATCTGTGACAACCACCTGACCCTTTAGCTCTTGTTTAAAAATGCTGTCACGATATCCAAATTTACAGGCACGATGGTCAAATGTTTTGAAGGTGCCGTCACGCATATCAAACAGTTCCAAAGACTCAAAAACTTGCTCCAGCTCAACACCATATGCGCCAATATTCTGGATCGGTGCGGCTCCAACGGTGCCGGGAATGAGCGCAAGGTTTTCAATTCCACCAAAATCATTTTCAACAGCCCAAGTTACAACCTGATGCCAATTCTCACCCGCACCAATGTTTATTTTCACAAAATCCGAACGTTCATCAATAATCTCTTTTCCCTTAATCGATACTTTAAGAATTGGTTGAGACGGATGATCTAAGAAAAGAATATTGCTTCCTCCACCAAGTACGAAGGGACGATTGCTATCAAAAACTTCATCCTCAAACAGATCTGAAAGCTGATTTTTAGAATTAACGTCAACAAATCTTGAAGCTACCGCTGAAACGCCGAGAGTGTTGTAAGGTGATAAATCAACTTTAGTTTTGATTCCTGTATCGGATATGCTCACAATCGAGAATTAAGTCGTTTGATTTCTAACGGATGCCGGCGGTTTTACTCTCAATTTGCGCACACGATTGTTTTTTACGGAATGAACGGTCAATTCAAGTTCTTTATAATTTACACGCTCGCCTACATTTGGAATTCGCTCTGTAAGATGATAAACGAGTCCGCCAAGGGTTTCAAATTCATCGTCATCAGCAGAAATCGAGGTTCCGAGAATTTCATCTAAATCATCAAGATCAATTTTTGCATCAAAAATGTAGATGCCATTTTTAAACTTTGTATAAAGCTTCTCCTCTTCCTCATCGTATTCATCTCCAATATCTCCAACAATTTCTTCAAGTATATCATCGAGTGTTACAATGCCCTCCGTTCCACCGTATTCGTCAACTACAATCGCTATATGCGTTTTTTCATGTTGGAAATCACGAAGGAGGTCATCCAGTTTTTTAGTAGCCGGGATGAACAGAGCCTTCCGCGCAATCGTTTTCCAGTTGATGCCGCTTTTATTCAAATTTGTATTGATATACGGAAGTACATCTTTTGAATAGATCACTCCTAGAATGGTATCGAGGTCATTCTCATACAAAGGCATTCGTGAAAGGCCTTTCTCTTGAATAAGGGCGATAACTTCAGGTAACGTAGATTCCACATTCACGGCTACGATATTTACTCGCGATGTCATGATCTCGCGCACCGTTGTATTCCCAAATTCAATAACATTCTCAATAATTTCCCGCTCATCTCCTTTGATGGATCCCTCCTTTTCTCCCATCTCTGCCATGGTTTTCAAATCTTGTGCGGTCATTCTGTTGTCAGGCTTCGGGAGATTTTTTTCGAGGCTTAACGTACTGTTTGCAATAAGTTTAGAAACCGGGGTAAATAGTATAAAATTGAAGTACACAAACCCACTCATATTTCGCGCAACTCTCATCGGATTGTTGATCGCAATAATTTTTGGTGTGATCTCGCTCAAGATTAAAATCATGAACGTAAGCACAAAGATTTGAATGGTATAAATCACAACCGTTGAGAGCTCGTAAGCTGCAGCTACTTTTCCCGCCAACACGGCCGCCAATACCGAACTAACAATATTGGCAAATGTATTACCAATCAAAATAGTGGCTAACAAGCGCCGCGGCTTGTTTAACATGGTAAGAATTCGGGCGTCAGTTCTTGCATGAGGACCACTGTCATGTAATTCTTCGATTTGATTGACGAGAGAAAAGAATGCTACTTCTGAACCGGAGTAGAGTGCACTGAGAAATAGGCCGACAATCATAACACCTACTTCCATAGCAATTTCGCCAAACTGAAATGATCCGACTTGTTCTGCGGCTATAAAGAAACAAGCGGCGAGTACTAGGAAAATCCTAAAACTATGACTCGGAGGTTCGTCTAAAGATTCCAAATAATAATTTTGTTGATTGAAAGATAAAACCTGTTCAAATATGAATAAAAAAAGGTGACGATGAAAGCCATCGCCACCTTTAAATGTACGAAACTTCTGTTTTAAAAGGGGAGATCGTCATCCATATCATCGAAAGAATCATCGATCTCTACGGATGCAGCGCTATTTTTTGGCTTTGAAGGTGCACCGGATCCGCCGCCTCCACCCATTTGATCTCCGCGGCTGTCCAACATTTGCATAGTCAGTGCTTTAATCTCTGTGGTATATTTCTTCTGACCTTCTTTATCTTCCCATTCTCTGGTTTGAATCGGGCCTTCAATATACACCAGGGATCCTTTCTTCAAGTATTCCTGGCAAATCTCAGCTGTGCGTCCCCACGCCACAATCCGATGCCATTCGGTTCGCTCCTGGAACTCTCCGTTTCGGTCTTTATACCGTTCGTTGGTTGCCAGGCTAAAATTTGCAACTGCCGTATTAGACTGTGTATAACGTACTTCCGGGTCTTGTCCTAA